>JAFGUP010000378.1 GCA_016938475.1 Sphaerochaetaceae bacterium | reverse complement strand
GTCCACGGTGTGGTCGTCCACGCAAGGAAATAGGTGTTTTCCATGGAGTCTGCTTTGAAACGGACGGTGATGGCCTGATCGGTGACGTCCCGGTATCCTCCGAGGTTCACCTCGAAGTTCGAAAGGGGTGTGGCAAGCGCCGGAGAATAAGGAAGGATGTTGTATCCTTCGTAGATATAGCCCTTTTCATAGAGTGTTTTGAATACCCACCAGATCGATTCCATGTAATCGGTATCCATCGTCCGGTAACCGTCTTCAAAATCGACCCAGCGCCCCATCCTCTCAATCGTGCTCTTCCACTCGGAGGTGTATCGGAGCACGATCGACTTACACTGATCGTTGAAGGCTGCGACCCCGTAATCCTCGATCGCCTTGTGACCGCTGATGTTGAGCGTCTTCTCGATCTCGTACTCCACGGGAAGACCGTGACAGTCCCATCCGAACCGTCTGTTCACCTTCTTCCCCTTCATCGTCTGATAGCGTGGATAAAGATCTTTGATGGTGCCGGGCACAAGATGCCCGAAATGGGGAAGCCCTGTTGCGAACGGAGGGCCGTCATAAAAGACATATTCATCCTTATCGCTTCTGTTTTCAACCGATTTTTTGAAGATATCGTTCGAATCCCAGAACTTCTGGATAGCTTCTTCCATCTTCGGGAAATCTGTTTTCGGATCAACGGGGTTAAACATAGTACACGGCTCCTCACAATCAAAGTGCACAGGGAATAATTACTCTCAGTGCTATCTTGCGTATCATAGTAATTTTACACCGTTTATTCAATCATATTGACACATCGAATACCCTTCGGTAGCATATTTCGATGAACACTATCCCCATAGACCGTACCATCAGGGATTTCGCCCGTATTTTCAAGAATAACGGTCATGCACTGTACATCGTTGGAGGTGCCGTACGCGACGCACTCCTGGGCAGACCGCTCACTGATTATGACTTTTCCACCGATGCCACTCCCCGTGAAATGAAGGCGATGTTCCGCAGTGTCATACCCACCGGCATAGCACACGGGACCCTTACGATCCTGTTTGAGGGGGAGATGTTCGAGGTGACGACCTTCCGCACCGATGGAGACTATATCCGGCACAGAAAACCCTCTCAAGTTCTCTACATCACAGACCTGAAAGAAGACCTCAAGAGGCGGGACTTCACGATCAATGCACTTGCTGTTGACCCGGACGACGGAGCTGTCTATGACTATGTCGAAGGGAAACAGGATCTGCACCGAAGGATCATCCGTTCGATCGGAGACCCCCACGTTCGATTCCATGAGGATGCTCTGAGGATGCTTCGCGCCTGCCGCTTCGCCTCCACTCTCTCGTTCACCGTGGAAGAGCGCACACTGGAGGCGATGAGAGAGATGCATCACCTCCTCAGCCATGTGTCGGGAGAGAGGGTTCACATCGAACTGTTCAAGATCCTCTCATCCCCCGTACCATCTGTCGCTCTCTTTCTGATGCACCGTACCGGTATCCTGGAGACGCTGTTCCCCGAGATAGCAGCCGGTTCAGGGATTCAGCAGAGAGAGCTTCACATCCATGATGTGATGAAACATAATTTCTACGCCTGTGACGCCGCACCGCAGAGCGAGCCGCTGGTCCGCCTGGCCGCACTCCTGCATGATGTCGGCAAGACGTACACACGCACTGTGGATGAATCGGGACAGCTCATATTCCATAACCACGAAAAAGAGTCGGTGAAGATCGCACAGAGGATCCTCAGACGTATCAAGTGCTCCAACGAAGAGACGGAAACGGTGCTGCATCTTGTGGGTCACCACATGTTCCACTACACCAGCGAGTGGTCGGATGCCGCTGTAAGACGTTTCATTCATGCGGTGGGAGAGAGGCATATCGATCAGCTCTTCTCACTCAGGATAGCAGATATTCGTGCGACCAATGCCGCACAGGTTCCACCTGAGACGTTTCAGGAATTCAGAGAGCGGATAGATGAGCAGCTGAGAGACGCACGGCTCCTATCTCTCAAGGATCTTGAGATCAACGGGAATGATCTGGCACAGATCGGGATCCCCAGAGGGCCGCAGATGGGCAAGGTGCTCAAAGAACTGTTTGAGACCGTGCTGGATGACCCCTCCCAGAACACGCGTCACCAGCTCCTGGAGATCGCGAAAAACTTCTGGGAGAAGAGAATGAATCTATTTCTGTGAGAGGGTTTCGAAGGCGATCTTGGCAGCTGCCTGCTCCCCTTCTTTCTTGTTGCCTCCGCTGGCGGGACCGAACTTCTTCTTCTGCACCTGGACTTCGACCCAGAACGTGTTATCGTGCTCAGGCCCGGTCTTCTTCACCACAGAGTAACGCGGATAGGTCTTGTACTTCTTCTGAACGAATTCCTGAAGCAGGGTCTTATAGTCCTTACGGTGTTTATCGGCAAGAACTATCCTGATCTGAGGAACGAGAAGTCGCTGAATCAGGTCAGTGGCGTTCTTGAACCCGTTGTCGAGGAAATAGGCTCCGAAGATGGCTTCCATGCAGTCGGCGAGCAGGGCTTTCTTGGTTCTTCCACCGCTGAACTCCTCACCTTTTCCTATCAGGATGAAATTGTCCACCCGTAGACTGTGAGCGATCTCGGCAAGAGAATCTTCCGAGACGACGAAAGACTTGATACGGGAAAAGTCTCCCTCATCCAGGTCTGGAAGGTTGACGAACAGCCAGTTAGCCACCACAAGTCCCAGTACACTGTCTCCGAGAAACTCTAGACGTTCATTGTTGTCAACAGAATCGTGCGACTCGTTGGCAAAGGACCTGTGCGAGAAAGCGAGATTCAGGAGTCCGATATTCTTGAAATGGATGGAAGCCTGTTTTTCAAAGAGAAGAAGCTCCCTTTTTCTCTCGGGAGAGACTGGGGGAGCTTCACCGTACGAATTGATCTTCATACCTGGGGGCTTATGCCCTATTACAGAAGGGTTGAGAGGAAATCGACTGCGTCACGAACCGTTTCGAAGTCATTAGCCTTCTCATCGGGAATTGAGACACCGAGCTCTTCTTCGATTGCATAGACGAGTTCGTAGGTGTCAAGACTGTCAGCACCGAGGTCTTTTCTGAATGATGAATCAAGAGTGATCTTATCCTCTTCGATCTCGAGCTTCTCTGAAATCAGAGCCTTTACTTTCTCAAATACTGTATTTGTGTCCATTTATTTCTCCTTGAATTAACCGAAACCGGCTCATTAAGCCATATCGGCTGTTTCGATGACCTGCTTTCCTCTGTAGAAACCACACTTGGGACAAACACGGTGGGGTACGACGGTATTACCGCAGGTGCCGCACACCGACAATGTGGGAGACGCAAGACGCATGTTCGCTGATTTTCGCTTCGCTGCTCTTGCCTTGGAAGTCTTATATTTTGGTACTGCCATATTTAGAACCTCTTACATGGTATAAAATGCTTCTAGTAACATAACGGAATCATGGGGTATTGTCAACATAAATAGCACATTCTCATATCTTTTCATGAGAATGTTTTAGACGGGACAGGAAAAAGAAAAGACGTGTACTGACCACCGGACACGCTCAGATCACACCTCAGGTTCGCCAACGACATACAGCCTCTCCTGTGGATCGCACCGACTGCATGAAACAGAGGCCCTGTAATCGCGAGCACTTAGCGCTTCTCACCATCCCGGCGATGTATCCGCTTCATGAGACGTTCTGATACGCTCAGTGGCACCATGGTACTGATATCAGCTCCGAAGGATGCCATCTCCTTGATCGCAGAGGAACGAAGCACGAAGAATTTCGGGTCGGTGGGGAGGAATATCACCTCAAGGTCTCTGTTCAGCTGCTTGTTGGTCATGGCCAGTTCAAATTCGTAGCCGAAATCTACAAGCGCCCTCACTCCCCTGATCATTACATGTATATCATTTTCCCTCGCATAGTCTACTATCAGTCCACGGTGAAGAGCCACGTCCACGTTTTCATAGGGGCCTGTCAGTTCTTTCAACATCTCGATACGCTCTTCAGCATCAAACAGACAGGTCTTCTGGATATTATCGGCAACAACCACTGTGAGATGCGAGAACATCCGCGCTGAACGTTCGATCAGGTTGACATGCCCGAGGGTAGGCGGATCGAAGGTCCCGGGGAGGATAGCTCTGACTGACGTACCTTCACTCATCGTTTCGATCCTTCGACGAACTTCTTCATCTCCTCGAACTTCTCCGCACTTTCCCACACGATCCGTTTAACAAAGACCATATGTCCTTCATCATTGGTATCGACGATCGCGAAGGTTCCCTTTCCGATATAGGAGACTTTCTGCTTTTCAGTCGGTCTCTCATCTTCGGTGATCTTCCTGATAACACAGTCAAAATGAGAGTATTCCCCTTCCCCTGGCCCGCTCAATGCCTGAGCTATTGCCTTGATAGGTTGAGAACACAGTGCGCACAGGGGTGCGGGCTCTTCGACCTTCAGAACCTCGATCGGGTCATACTGCGTCAGAGGCCTTTTTTTCTTCCGGTTTGAATCGAGAGGATCGAGAATAGTGGTATTACCACCGCGCTCTTTGCGCTGTTTGCTGCTTTTCCGTCGTCTCTTGCGAGAGTTCTTAGGTGTACTCTGCTTCGTCTTTTCCTGTGCCATCTGTGCTTACCTCTGATGATTCACCATACTCGAATCAACGATAAAGTTCAACTCAACACTGATGATGCACACCTGATATAGCGAAGAAGGCCATGAGCTTTCCCATGACCTTCTTTCATCCTCACATTACCCACTGATCCTCTTACAGAAGACCTGCCGCCTCAAGCTGTCTTCGCATCTGATCCTGCAGATCAGGAGGAGATGGCTTGTTAGGAAGGATGGGGTTACCCACCTGCTGTCCGATGATATTCGCATAATCCTTCGTCGCAACCGGGAACGAGGAACGGTCCATCTGAAGGCGGATCGGGTTAAGTGTGAACTGTGCTTCCAGTGATCCGTTCAAGTCACCGGCGATAAACTTATCATAGATCGAGCACACAAGGTGCGGTACGTAGTTCGCTGTCGAACACACGGCACCGACAGCCCCGACGGAGAGTCCGCTGTAGATCAAAGTATCCTTGCCGCACATGACCTTGAAACCGACATCCTCATTGCGTCTGATGAACTCAATCGTCTGGGTCATATCTCCACTGGAATCCTTCATCCCAACGATGTTGGCAGTCGTATGGGCCAGGTCCTCCACCAGGTCCTGACTCATGGGATAGCCCGCCTTACCTGGGTTGTTGTACAGGAGTACCGGAAGAGAGGGTACAGCCTGTGCAATGGTGAGAAGGTGAGTCCTGAGCTCATCTTCCGTCGGCGAGATAAACATAGGCTGCAGCACCGAAATACCCTGCACGCCCATCTTTTGTGCCATTTGAGCAAGACGCACACAGGTCGATGTCCGTATTGCTCCGATACCCATGTAGACGGGGATCCTTCCCGCGACCTGATCGAGCATGATCTGCAGTCCTTCAGCCATCTCCTGTTCACTCAGCATGTAAAACTCACCGTTCGAACCGAAGGCAAGCAGACCGGAAATGCCTCCATCAATCATGAAATCAATCTGATTACGCAGAGCAGTCTCGTCTATCGCTTCGTCCTGTGTTACCGGTGTGACTATAGGGGGAATGATCCCTTTAATAAACGTTGTATCCATCGAGTTCCTACTTTATCTGAAACACCTACCCCGCCTCCTTTCTCCTGTCATATGATTGACAGTGCAGGAAGATGGGGTGAAGTCTTTCTTGGTATACCAGCCTGTGAAGTACTAGCTGCCGATCCTGGTTCCGCTGACCTTTGCGTAGTACTGAGCAAGGCCGCTGTGGTCATCCGAGCCCTTGCCGTCTGCTTTGAGGGTCTCC
>JAFGUP010000377.1 GCA_016938475.1 Sphaerochaetaceae bacterium | reverse complement strand
GGCCTCCGAAAGATATCGCCACACTTGAAGAGCGTCTGCGGTCTCGTTTTGAGATGGGCCTCATAACAGACATCCAACCCCCCGACCTCGAGACCCGGATAGCGATCCTCAAGAGGAAGGTAGAGGTCGAAGAACTCGATGTTCCGTATGACGTGCTGGCCTTCGTGGCTGATCGCGTGTCTTCGAACATCCGCGAGCTTGAAGGCGCTCTCATTCGTGTGGTGGCCTACAGCTCCCTCACGAGACACTCGGTGGATTTGGAGCTGGCCCGTGATGTTCTGAAGGACATCTTCCCTGAGAGATCGTCGAGACCTATCTCCGTGACTACGATCCAGCGCGAAGTATGTAAGTACTACTCGGTCACTCAAGCAGAACTCATCGGCAACAAACGGTCACAGGCGATCGTGTATCCCAGGCAGATAGCAATGTATCTCTCGCGGGAATTGACGGATCTTTCACTTCCGAGAATCGGCTCGGAATTCGGTGGCAGGGACCACACGACAGTCATGCACGCCACCGCTAAGATACAGAAGCTTATGAACGCCGAAAGAGACGTCTACAACCAGATTCAAACATTGACCAACGTGATCAAACAGAAGAGCTGAAGGTGTGGACAACCCCTGGAAAGACTCCTTATAAGGTGGGGATGAAACGGGATATCTGTTGATTGAATCTCTGCCTTGTGTGTGATGTGGATACACGGCACTGTAACATCAACACGTTACACACAATGGATACACGCGCTGCCAGCAGGGGGAAAGCAGGTTGTTCACACCTTCCACAACCCTTATTACTACTACTGTTGTCTATGTAGATAGAGAGGTAATAACAGTATGAAGTTCACGATGGCCCGAGGAGAACTCTTCGACACCCTCGGAGTGGTGTCGAGAGGGCTTTCCTCCCGATCGACCCTCCCTATACTCTCGGGAGTCCTTGTTTCAGCCGATACTTCGGGCTCAGTCGTGTTCCAAGCTACCGACCTGGAAGTGTCGTTGCGCACGACCTCCGCTGCTGCGGTCGATAGAGCAGGAGAAAGCGTCATTCCGGGCCGCCTGTTCACGGATATCGTACGCG
>JAFGUP010000059.1 GCA_016938475.1 Sphaerochaetaceae bacterium | reverse complement strand
TAAATCTTTTAGCACGGTAGAAGATGAATGCTTCTTCGAGCAATCGCAGATAATTGTCTACGGTCTCAACGCTGACCTTTCGTCCTGTACTCGTAAGGTAGTGTGCTACACGGGTAGCTGTAACCTGCTGACCGATATTCGATGCAAGAAATCCGATCACTTTATGAAGGATGTCGATATCTCTGATCTGTGCATGTGTCGAAATATCTTTCACGACAATGGTGTTCACAACACCCTTGAGATATTCCATGATGATGTCGCTTTCCTGAGGAAGGTGAACAAGGCCGGGCAGGCCTCCCTGTCTGAGATAGGAGTTGAAACCGTTCTCGATATCATCGATACCGTAAAAACTCACAAATTCAGAGAATGAGAGGGGCAGCATTCGGATTTCCACATATCGGCCGGAAAGGAGGGTCGCCATGGTTCCCGATAGAAGGGTTGCATTGGACCCGGTGATGTATATATCGTTTCTACGGGTCAGCCTGAGAGAATTCACAACCTCCTGCCAGTCCTTTACCATCTGAATTTCATCGAGAAGAATATAGGTGGTACCTCTTTTACTAAGCATTGAGGTGATATGAGAGTACAGGTCTTTTGCCTCGCGTACTGTTCTATAGGTGAAGTCTTCGAAATTGATATGAATGATCGATGAGGAGGAGACTCCCTGGTGTTCCAGTGACTCGTGCAGCTGCTGCATCAGTAATGACTTCCCGGACCTTCTCACTCCGGAGATCACTTTGACCAGGTCATGTGTGTCTCGGTATCGGGTAATATGATGTAGATACTGTGTTCTAGCAATCATAATTCAATTATAACTGAAAAATGTATATAAGCAAGACAGAAAATCAGATACACCTGAAATTTATAAAAAGGTGGGTGTTGCATCTCTCTCAATGGTCTTTGCTTGCCCCGCAGTGGGGAGTGAAGCCTGAGATGATTCGCATGATATCTCAGAAACTGGGGAGCTTTGAGCGGTAAGACGGTTAGTCGGGCAGTGCTTTGCTGAGAGTAAGATGGTTACAACCTTTCATCAGGAGGACTGCCAACCCTGAACCCAGCTTCCACATACCGTCACCAACATCCCTGGCTCATACATTCCGTTCTCTGTTGTGAATTCTCTTACCAGTAACCTGATCATTCTCTTATCTTGCCTACACGTGCTTGTGATGTTATATTAATACGTATAAGGAGGGTGCACAACATGATAAAAAAACTTACGCTTACTGTTGATGAAAAGATAATACGAGAAGCAAAAACCTATGCTGCCGCCCACAATGAATCCTTATCTAACATGGTAGAAAATTATTTCAGGGCTCTCACAACGCCGGGAGATACACATACACTACTCTCAGAAACAGTGGCGCTACTCATGGGAAGCGTGCACGTTCCAGAAGATTTTGATTATGAGAAGGCAAAGCGGGAATATCTTGAGGAGCGGTATGTTTATGAAAAAACTGTTCATTGACTCTGATATCATTCTCGACCTGTTAACACGGAGAAATGATTATGAATCAGCTGCCATGCTTTTAACCATGATCGAGAATGGCGATTATCAGGGATTCACCTCACCTATAGTCTTAGCAAACGTACACTACATCATGACAAAATATACGAACAGAGCACGGTCCTTGAAGAATTTGAAGATGATTCGTAAGATTCTGTCCGTCCTCTCTATTGATGAACAGATAATCGATGAAGCTCTGGAATCTATGGAAAGAGACTTTGAAGACTCAATAGAGTTCATTGCAGCATATAAGCATGATATTGATATCATCATCACGCGAAACAAAAAAGATTACCTGGGTAGCAAAGTGCCCGTCCTCTCTGCGAGAGAGCTGGTCAATACCTTTCATCACGAAGACTGCCAATCCTGATCCCAGCTTCCACACATCATCACTGACACCCCTGGTTCCTGAATTCCGTTCGCCCGCGTGGATGTTCTCTCCGGTGCCGATGACTGTTATCTGCTCAGTGCCCTGCTTCGTGCATTCAACAGATACCTCAAGGCTTCCTTCTGGCCGGTCAGTTCCTGCTGTTCATCATAGTCACGGTCATTCCATCCTTCGATATCGACGGTACCCTGATAGCCGCTCTCCAGGAGGATACGGAACAGCGAGTGCCAGTCTGTGTCTCCCCTTCCGGGAAAGCACGAGGCATGCCAGCGCTGTTTCCCGTACAGTCCCTTTGCCCGTATCAGGTCATGATCGATCCTGCTGTCTTTTCCATGCACATGGAGTATGCGGGGAAGCCAGAGTGAAAGCTGAGGGAGCGGATCGATGAGAGCTTCCACCTGGTGGCACGGTTCCCATTCGAGACCGATATGGGGGGAATCGAGGCGAGAGAACATCAGGTCCCAGGCATCCGGGTTGATCGCGATATTCCAGGAGCCTCTCTTCCAGGTGTCTCCCATTCTGCAGTTCTCGAAGGCGATGCGGACGCCATGGAGTTCAGCGCTCTCGGTAAGGGGGGCGAACACCTCGTACCATCGGGGTATCGAGTCGGGCACCGAAGTGCCCGGCACTCTCCCCGCGAAGCAGGAGACGATGGGTACATCCATCGAGGGAGCAAGCCTGATAAGCCGGGCCAGATCCTCCCGTATACGCTGTCCGGTCTCACTGTCATCCAGGGGATTGCCGTAGATCGACAGGGAAGAGAGGGGGGTCCCCGTCTGTCGTGAAGCCTGTGCTGCTTCTTCTGCCATTCTGCCCAGGTCAGTGTTTCCTGTGTGCTGCCAGAACATGATGCTGAAGGTCTCGAAGCCCGAAGGTGCGAGAGAGCGTATCTGCTTCCCCGGGTCCTGATCTCCCTTGATCAGGGTTCCTACGGGTATCAGGAGTGGCCGCTCAGTGTCTTTCATAGGGGAAGACCTCCCGGTGCAAGGGTGTCCAGGATTGTCTGGACACGCAAACCATGAGTGAAATCGGGAACGGGTGAATCGAACTCACTCTCTTTTCCCGAAGCAAGGTGGAAGAAGTGTTCATAGGTCGACAGTATCGCAGGGCCCCGGACCTGTCTGACGATACCGGTCCTTTCCTCCCTCAGCTCGATAGAGGTGCGCGAGCGACGCAGATCGAGAGACGCTGTTCCCTCTGAACCGGTTACGGTGATAGTCACATCATCCACTGCCTCACAGTCTATCAGACTGAGATGGAGGCGGCAGGGGATCTTTCCCTGTACGGTGCACTGTGAGACAATATCGAGCCACACCCGGTTTCCCTTCAGGAACTCCCCGGGAGCTGTGATAAGTCCGCTCTGGACAACTTCTCGCATATCCACTGCGCGGGTGCATGCATCGACACTGAGATCGGAAAAGAGAAAGAGGAGTGCATCCACCATGTGGGATCCGAGGTCTCCCACGACTCCTGATGTGCTGAAGGAGGGGTGGACTCTCCATGCCCATCTCGGTTCGACCCTCCAGTCTCCCCACTCACCGGTGACAACCCAGCCCTGCCGGTACGAGGTGGATACCGACTCGAGGTTTCCAAGAAGTCCCTGTGAGAGTACCGATTTTAATGCATGCAGTGCAGGTGCCCCCCGTTTGCTGAAATTGACGTAGGTAGGAACTTGTTTTTCCTGCGAAAGAGTTGCAAGAAGTCGGGCCTCGGCGAGGGTTCGTGTCATCGGTTTCTCGCAGAAAACCGGCAGGTCTGCCTTCAGGGCCTCACTGCACAGTTCAGCATGACGCCAGTCGACCACAGCGACACTGAGCGCCTCTGCTGTTTGTTCCTGAATCAATTGTGAAAGGTTGTCATGCCAGTGAGGTATGGAGAACTCGCGGGCAAAGGCTTCGGCATGAGAGGCTACATGGTCTTTGACAGCACTGATCGTGCAATCCCTGATGCCTGAGAATTTCTTTACATGGTACCGGGCCATTGCCCCGGTACCGGCAATCGCAAGATGGAACATGGCACTATCGTATCACAGTTTTTCACTCTTATGTGGGGATATTCCACTTGATTGCCGTGCGATAAAGTCTGTGTCGAGCCATTCGCTCACCGGCTCTTCCTTCTCTTTGGTAAGGATCCTGATCAGGAGGTCGGTCGCCCGGCGGGCAAGGAGGGTGACCGGATGGATGACTGTCGAGAGGGGGGGAGAGACG
>JAFGUP010000376.1 GCA_016938475.1 Sphaerochaetaceae bacterium | reverse complement strand
GACCTGTTTTTACCCTGAAAGTATTCTCGCATCCCTCTGACGAACCTATGCGGCATACACCGCCTATGAATTATTGAGCTCTCCCGTGCCTCCATCAGAGGGGGTGATTGAGGGGTTCAGCTCCTTTATGCAGATCTGCAGCCTGCTGACGGGGTACAGACAGTCCGTGGGCGTGAAATATTCAAAGAATGGGAAGAGCATTCTGAAAACCACGCTTAAAGAGTGTCAGAACCTCGCTTCCATACCGGAGCCGTTCGAGGCAGATCGGAATTTCGCATACATGAGGACAGAGTTCTTACTCAAGCTGTTCGAGTTGTATCATCCCGAGGAGGGAAGCTCACAGGGAATCGCTTTTGTAGAGGACCTTTACAGGCAGATACGTGCGCCATATTTTCCTGATGCGCTCCTGCTTGAATCCCTGCTGCCACATCTTGAGATGTTACCGGAAGGGCATTTCAATACCTATGGTTTCCTCAACCCGGCTTTCGGGATTACGCACATCCTTGAAGACCTGGAGGAGGGACAGTGGTATGCTGCTGAGCATATCATGAGTCATCTTGTATCGATGGACCTCCCGGGAACCCCCTGCCTGACATCTTTTCTGAAGGGAGAATTACTCAGTGCAGGAGAGGGGCGTCTGAGCGATATCACCCAGCGCGGAAAAATACGTGTGACAATGAGGAACTATCTGCAGCTGGTCCAGGTTCCATTCGTGAAAATGGTGCTGTTTCTCCTCAATACTATGGGGCTGATCGATATCTATTATGCCCCGATTGAGAATGAATACCACCTCAAGAATAAGACCTATCTGACCGGCTTTGATGGGATAGCAGGCTGCAGGCTTACGAGCCTCGGTCTCAAAGTGTTTGGAAGGAGCGATGCATATGAAGAAGAAGTAACAGATGATGAGTCGTACTTCATCCTCCATGAACATATGCTCCTGGTAACCCTCAAAGGAGAGGATCCGGTCAGAAGAATCTTCCTCGAAAAGGTCGGAAAGAAAACGGGAAATATCTTCTACGTCATCGATGTGAAGAGCTTTACGAAAGATTGTGCCTCCTCGTATGAATTGGAATCGAGGGTTGATAGTTTTTTCAGGCTGTTTGCGGGAGAAGAACTCCCTGTGAATTGGCAGGCATTTTTTGATGAGATTCTTGAGAAGAACAAGGTCCTGGAACTTGAGTATCAAGCGCATATTCCTCTTCTCGTGGATGAGACGGTAAAACAGCTCATCCGGGAAGATGGGAAGATTGGAGAATACGTGAAAATAGCTGAAGGAAATAGAGTGTTTGTTTCCCTGAACAAGTATGGGGCTGTGAGGACTTTCCTGAAGAAACATGGATATATCCTCCCGGATTTTCTTGAGAGTATGTAGCTCTTCTGACGCAGTGCCTTGACAGAGAGAGGACTCTTGCCTCAGACTTCGTGTCACTATGAACGAAGAAGAGCAGGTGAAACACCTCTATATAGAGCATCTCGGATGCGCGAAGAATCAGGTTGATGCGGAAGTGATGGCGGAGTCTCTCCGGGACGAAGGGTATGTCAGTGTGGATGAGGCTGCCGATGCGGATGTGATCCTCGTCAATACCTGCGGTTTCATCGAAAGCGCACGGGAAGAGTCGGTCAATGCCTTTTTCGCACTGAAGCAGGAGTATCCTGAGGCGAAGATCCTTCTTACCGGTTGTATGGCCCAGCGGTATGCTCAGGATCTGTTCGAGGAACTCGATGAGGCAGATGCAATCTTCGGGAATCGTGATCTGAAGCAGATCAATGAAGTCGTACGCAAGGTGAGGCAGGGAGAGAGGATTCTCGAGGTCCCCTCCTATCCCCCTGTGAACAGGGATTATGATTCACGCGGCAGACTGTTCAACTATCCCGGTTCAGCATATCTGAAACTCAGTGAGGGATGTAACCATCGCTGCCGCTACTGTGCGATCCCCCTTATCAGGGGAGGGCTCAGGAGCAGGACAGAGGAGGCGATCATCGAGGATGCGAAACAGCTTATCGAGCGTGGGGTCAGGGAGATCAATCTGATCGCGCAGGACCTTGCCGCCTACGGCACTGACACGCACCGGGAATCCCGGTTTCTTCCCCTTCTCGATAGACTTGCTCGACTGGAAGGCATCGGTATCCTCCGCCTCCTGTACATTCACCCGGATGCCTTCCCGATGGAACTGCTCGAAGTGATGAAGCGGCACTCCTCCATCGTCCCCTATTTCGATATACCGTTCCAGCACGCCCACCCGGATGTGCTGAGGAAGATGGGACGGGTCGGTGACAGAGCCACCTACCTGAAGCTGGTAGAATCGATCAGAGATGCGTTCCCCGAGGCTGTCATCCGCACCACCTTCATGCTCGGTTTCACCGGTGAGAGTGATGATACCTATGCCGAGCTCATCAGGTTCATCAAAGACCTGAAGCCCGACTATGCCGGCTCCTTCGTCTATTCCCCCGAAGAGGGGACCCCCGCGTTCACTGACGCTTCGCAGAAGGAGCTGAAAGCCCGGCTCAAGGTTGCCGTGAAACGGCAGAAAGAGGTAGACGACCTCTGCCGTGAGTTCACGCAGAACGGTCTTGAGAAGTTTGTGGGAAGAACGATGCCGGTTCTCGTGGAAGAGCTGATCGAGGGTGAAGAGCTTGCCCTCGGGCGGACGATGTATCAGGCACCTGAGGTCGATGGTCTGACAGTGATCAAGGGGGAGAATCTTCCGGTGGGTGAGTACATCGATTGCTACATCGAGAAGGTCAACGGGGTCGATCTCGAAGCGCACGCTATCAGGTCAGAGGAACGCATGAGTAGAATCGATACCTATCTTCAACAGTTGAATGATGAGCAGAGGAAGGCCGTACTCGAAAACGATGCCCCGCTGCTCGTTCTCGCGGGAGCCGGGAGCGGCAAGACACGGGTCATTACGACCAAGATCGTCTATGCCCTCGAACGCCTCGGTCTCCAGCCCTGGCAGATCCTCGCGGTCACCTTCACCAACAAGGCTGCAAAGGAGATGCGGGATCGTGTCTCCTCCATGACAGACGGTGTCGACCTCTCTGCCATGCAGATCCGTACCTTCCACTCCTTTGGAGCGTGGCTGCTCAGACGCTATGGAACCCATATCGGTCTGGAATCCCGTTTCAGTATCTATGACGACCAGGATTCGGTAACCCTTCTCAAGAGCATATACCCCAAAGCGAAGCGGGTGGAGCTTACTCGTATCGCCCGTCAGATCTCTCTGGCAAAGGATATGAGGCTGAAACCCGATAATGAGGAGCTGAAGAGCTACCACTGGGGCAATGATTTTCCCTCAGTCTACCGCTCCTACGAGGAACGGCTCCGGAAAGTGGGGAACGTTGATTTCGCTGACCTGATCAACCGGTCGATCGAACTTCTCAGCCCCGTCTATCCCGTGGCGGAGAAGCTCCATTCACGCTTCAGGATGATTCTTGTCGATGAGTACCAGGACTCGAATGCAGGGCAGTTCGAATTGCTTAAGCGACTTGTGGGGAAGGATACCTTCATCTGTGTCGTGGGGGACGATGATCAGAGTATCTACCGGTTCCGGGGAGCCAATGTGGGTCACATCCTCAGCTTCCCCGAGCTCTACCCGGGTACGAAGATCGTCAAGCTCGAGCAGAACTACCGCTCTACCGGCCAGATTCTCGACGTCGCTTCTGCTGTTATCAGTCTTAACACCTCACGACACCGCAAGAGTCTGTGGACAGCGAACAAGGGCGGTCCCAAGCCCCGCATCTTCCGTGTGGCTGATGAGAGGGAGGAAGCTCTGCGGATCATGAAAGAAATCAGTAAGGATGAGAAGTACAACGAGACGGCGATCATCTATAGGACGAACGCACAGTCACTCACTTTTGAGACACTGCTTCAGAAAGCCCATATCCCCTTCCGCCTGATCGGCGCTCTCAGGTTCTATGATCGTGAAGAGGTCAAGGATGCTCTTGCCCTGCTGTACCTGCTGCTGAACCGGGAGGATGAGGTCCATTTCAGGCGCATCATCAACAAACCTTCACGCGGTATCGGTTCTGTCGCTCTCGACCAGATCATCTCGCTCAGCACAGAAGAGAACATCGACCTCATCGACGCGACTCTCAGGGCTTCCCAGGAAGGTCTCCTGAAAGGAAAGGGGGCCAAAGGTGGACGTGAGTTCGCACTGCTGTTCGACCAGGCACAGAAGATCCTTGAGAAAGGGAACTCAGAGGCACTTGAATACCTGATCCGGGAATCGGGACTTCTTTCTCATTTCAAGGAGATGGATGAGAAGAACTCCACCGAAAAGATCGAGAATATCGGTCGACTCATCACCACCGTAGGAGAGTACGCTCCCGGATACGATGGGCTCGTCGAGTTTGTCGAATCCCTCACGCTCGACCCTACTACACTCGGGAATTTCGATCCTTCCCAGGGCAGCGGAGTCTCTCTCATCACGATGCACAATACCAAAGGACTCGAGTTCGACCGGGTCTTCATCACCGGTCTCGAGGAAAACCTCTTTCCTTCCCGTTCAAGTGAGAGTGACGAGGAGATCGAGGAGGAGCGGAGACTGTTCTATGTCGGGGTCACCCGGGCACGGAGGGAGCTGTTCTTCACTACCTGTCAACGTCGTATGATCTGGGGTAAAACGATGTATCAGATGCCTTCACGGTTCCTCGATGAGATACCGGAGGAGCTCATCGAAGAGGTTCAGAGTGTGTCTGCGAGAGGCAATGTAGCCCGCGGCCGTCAGAAAGAGGTGTGGTCACAGACAAGGGACTCACAACGAACTGGCGGGTATACCAACCCGAACATTCTCAAGACAGTCCGTTCATTTCAGAGTGAAAAACAGAAGAACTCTTCGGCTGGATCCTTCTCTTCCGGAAAGAGGGTCTATCATGACACCTATGGTGAGGGCGAAGTCCAGAAGGTGACCATGGTACGGGGGAATGAACTTGTGGAAGTGCGATTCCTCTCGGGTACCAGCAAGACCTTCTTCGCCTCTTCGGGAGTGCTTGAGCCCGTCAGCGGATGATTCGCACAGCTATCTGTTGATTTGCGGATAAAACACTAGACAAAACTCCCGTTTTGCATATAATATCACCCCTGTACGTATTTTACGTACTATGTGAGTACATACTGTCTGTCATCGGATGTGGATGCGTAGTGATTCAGGTGAGATGAAGGTAATACCGGACCATCATCCCAAGCCTACCTTTCCCAGGGATACGTCCTGAACCCCGTTCTCATGCAATGCGGATACAAGATACAAACACTCCAGGCAAGGTGAAGTGTCTGAAGAAAAGGTTAAGTTGATTATGAAAACTATTTTTGTAAAACCAGCTTCGATCGAGAAGAAATGGTATCTCATCGATGCGAAAGGAAAGAACCTGGGACGAGTCGCAGTTGTTGCAGCTCGGATTCTCCGTGGAAAGAACAAGCCTGAGTATGCTCCCCATCAGGACATGGGAGACTTTGTCATTATCATCAATGCTGCCGAAGCGAATCTGACCGGTAACAAGTTCAATGACAAGATGTATTACCGTCACTCGAACTATCCCGGTGGTCTCACAACCGAATCCTACAAGGATATGGTTGTTCGAAAGCCCACTTTCCCGATGGAACGTGCGGTAAAGGGTATGCTTCCCAAGGGACCCCTGGGAAACAAACTGTTCACAAACATGAAGGTGTATGCAGGTGAAAATCACCCGCACGCAGCTCAGCAGCCTATCAAGGTTGAACTCTAAGGCAGGAGCGATAACGTGGCTACAAAGAAAACTGATACAAAGAATGTAAACCTCGGACTCGGAACCGGTCGTCGTAAGACTGCTGTTGCCAGAGTCTATCTGAGAGACGGCGAAGGAAAGATCACTGTCAACGGACGGGATGTCGAAGAGTACTTCG
>JAFGUP010000375.1 GCA_016938475.1 Sphaerochaetaceae bacterium | reverse complement strand
GGCGAAAAACAGGGGATTTTTTTATCTTGACAACTCTCAGGTCTGTGATATCCTGATGTTACCGGTTGCATTAGGGAGTGTCTCTGATCAGCTGTTTTTCTGACAGTATAATGTTACCGGTTGCATAACAGAGGGGAGCACAGATGGAAACAATTCGGATAGGAATAGTTGGCGCCGGAGAGAGGGGCTGCTATGTCCTAGGGTCCCGCATAATCGAAATGGCTCAGGAACTCGATCTGAGAATCACCGCATTGTGTGATATCAACAGCCAGCGTATTACAGACGCAACAGATTACCTGACCTCACAAGCGAAAGTCCATCAGCTCACCTGGGATCACGAAATCATGGGAACCACCGACTATCGTGCAATCATAGACAATCCTCAGGTCAACGCAGTACTCATCACCACTCACACCGACAATCACCTCGAACCTACCCTCTATGCACTTGCATCAGGTAAGTTTGTCTACCTTGACAAACCGATATCGGTCACCCTCGATGATGCACACAGGATCCTGGATCAGGAGAAGGCGACAGGCAACACCCTGATCATGGGATTCACCCGGCGGTATGAAGGCTCCTGGAGAAAGGCTTACGAACTGTTGAGATCCGGTGAGATCGGAGAACTGCAGATGATGCAGATCCACTCGGTCATCCCCTACATGCGCTACTATCAGATGTGGCACCGGGTATCGGCATTCTCGGGGGGAGCACTGAACGACAAGGTCTCACACCTGGTTGACGTGTTCAACTGGATGAACGGAGCAAGCCGATGTCAATCGGTCGTTGCAATGGGCGGACGCAGTACGTTCATCCCTGAACGCACTGATGCACCCTTCAGATGCAGTGAATGCGATGACACCTCCTGCCCATACCGAAGAAAGTGTCAGATAGATGATGACAAGGAAGGCACTCACGTACTGGAGCGGGAGAGCTGGAAACATGCTAAGACGATACGGGATTCTGCGGACACCTGTGTCTATTACCCCGGAGCCGATATCATCGATCATGCCATCGCCACGTACCAGTATGAGAACGGTGTCAAAGCTTCCCTCTTTTGGGCAATCTACGGCCCCCATGCCCACGATCAGGAGACCCTGGAACTCGTGGGATCGAGAGGAAGGATCATGGTGGAACGGGAGACCGGGCAGGTACGGGTGATGAGGATACTCGACGGGTATCAGAAAGAAGAAGCATACACCCTGGAGGTCCAGGGGGAGTACTTTTCCAGCAGCCACTACGGAGCTGATATCCAGCTGCTCAAGGAAATTCATGCCAGTTTCCATGCCCTTTCGAAAGGCAATCCCACTGCCGATTCCTCAGATGGTCTTGAGTCGCTCAGAATGATTCATGCAACGGTCGAATCGATAGAGGGAGACGGAAAGAGGGTGACGCTGTGAACATACGGGATATAGCAAAACAGACCGGTTTCTCTCACACCACTGTGTCACGGGCACTGAACGGAAGTCCGCTCATCAGCGAGAAGACAAAACGGGTGATACAGGCTCGTGCCGAGGAACTCGGGTATGTCATTGATGCCAGTGCCCGCTCCCTCGCCACAGGCATCAGAAACACAGTCGGGATCCTCTACCCCTATTCGAACCTCAGAAAAATCGGCAGTCAGCATACTGCTGAAGTGATTGAGTCGATGCGCAATGCCCTGAGGGAGAAGAGTCTTGATGCGATTGTCAACGGATATGACACGATCGGAGAGCGGATGAGTCAGATCCCACGACTCCTGAGAGAAAAGAAGGTGGATGCTCTGATCATCCTCGGGTATGAGGTGACCGCGCAGGTGATAGAAGAGATCACGCGATACACTAACAGCTATCTCCTGGTGAACCCCGATCCGAGAGATGACCTCTCTGCCTCCTCGGCTATCACGATAGACAATATCCAGGGCGGATCCCTCGCCTTTGAACATCTGGCGGCGACCACTGAAGGAAAGCTTCTCGTGGTGAGCAGCAGGACACCGCAGTTCGAGGCCAGAGTGACAGGGTTCGCAGACAATGACCCGTCGAGAGTGGATCGTTTCTACATCGATGACGAGTCATACCAGAGCGCCTACCGTTCAACGATGGAGAACAGCGAATTCATCACCAGCCACCAGGGGATTTTCGTCACCAGTGATGTGATGGCGATGGGAGTGATGAATGCACTGCTCGATCTGTCTGTCAGTGTTCCTGACACCTGCTCTCTGGTAGGGTATGACGATATCGAATGGTGTTCCTACTCCCGCCCTTCCCTCTCCACAATCCACCAGCCCCGAAGTGCCGTGGCTCATCATGCGGCACAGATCATAGAGAGAATGGTGTTCCATAAAAGCGAAGCAATAGAAAAAGTACATCTACTGCCCACGTGGGTCGAACGTCAGTCGACGAAACCCTAGAGGCAGCAATTGTAGTTAGGTATACCTTACTAAAAGGAGGAAAAGGTATGAAAGAAATAATGAAAGTCCTGATAGCTCTGATGGTGCTCATCACCGTCATGACACCGGTCTTCAGTGCAGGAACTCAGGAGAGTGATGACGTCACCCTTGAGATCTACCATCACAAGATTCCCTGGATTGATGCGTGGGAACAGATGAGTGAAGAGTATGAGGGGTTGACGGGAAACGTCACCATCGAGAACGAAGTAGTCGGCGGTGCAAGTGACTGGCGCACTCTTTTGAAGACCCGGTTCGCTGCAGGCAAGGCGCCCGACATCTTCATCATCGAAGGGTACAGTGACTATCAGCTGTGGAAGGAGTACATCGAAGTACTCGACGATCAGCCCTGGGTACAGAACATGCTTCCCATCGCAGAACAGGCGGCACGGCAGGATGGAAGCATCATCGGTATTCCCGTGACCATCGAAGGCTATGGCTATATCTACAACAAGGACCTGTTCAGAAAGGCGGGGATCACCACCCTACCGACGAACCTCTCTGAGATGCGGCAGACTGCACGGAAGCTGAAAGCTGCGGGGATCACCCCCTTCTCAAGCGGCTTCGGCACCTGG
>JAFGUP010000374.1 GCA_016938475.1 Sphaerochaetaceae bacterium | reverse complement strand
CCGCCCCCGATGATTCCAAGGTGTATCATGCCTCTTCTCCAAGACCTGTCCTGATCACATCCTGTGCAGTGCTGAGCCGTACCCTCTCCAAGGTGTCTGCCAGGGCAGGGTGTGAGAGGGAAAGTATCCTCAGCGCATAGAGTGCGGCATTGCGGGCACCGGCCGCACCGATACTCATCGTCCCTACCGGCACTCCTGCCGGCATCTGTACTATCGACAGGAGTGAGTCTACTCCGTTAAGTATGCTGCTTTTCATAGGTACACCGATGACAGGCAGGGTAGTGAGAGAAGCGACCATCCCCGGCAGATGGGCTGCCCCCCCTGCGCCTGCTATGATGAGGTCGAAGCCCTTCTCTCTGGCAGTCTTCGCAAAGGAGACCATGTACTCAGGCGTCCGGTGAGCGGACACCACGGCAACCTCGACCTCTACTCCGTACTCGAGGAGGATCGTCTCGGCTTCCTTCATCTGAGGGTAGTCGCTTCTGCTTCCCATGATGATAGCTACTTTCATATCTGCTCCTTGTTAGAAACTCTGTTCCTTGAGAATCACATCGTGCGCTGAACCTTCATTGAGAGACATCTGGGAGACAACGGTCAGTGTCGCCTCCTTGCGGAACTCTTTGATACTCATGCATCCGCTGTTCACCATGGTCGATTTGATCTTCGCCAGAGTGATGGTGAGGTTGTCCTTGAGGGGTCCGGCGTACGGGACATATGAGTCGACTCCCTCCTCGAAGGTCATCTGGCGTGAATCCTGCTTGTCATAACGTGCCCAGTTCCTGGCGCGGTTACTGCCTTCTCCCCAGTACTCCTTCACGAAGTTGCCGTTGACTCGGTATCGTCTGCCCGGAGCTTCTTCGAAACGGGCGAAATAGCGACCGAGCATCACAAAATCTGCTCCCATGGCAAGTGCAAGGGTGACGTGGTAGTCCTGGACGATCCCTCCGTCACTGGCGATGGGTATGTAGATACCCGTCTGTTCATAGTACGCATCCCGAGCCTTCGCAACTTCAAGGATCGCAGTGGCCTGACCTCGTCCGATACCTTTCTGCTCCCGTGTGATACAGATCGAGCCGCCGCCTACACCAATCTTGATGAAATCCGCTCCTGCATCGGCCAGATAGCGGAAGGCATATCCATCAACCACGTTACCCGCTCCGATCTTCACCCTATCCCCGTAGGAGTCACGGACGAAGTCGATGACGTCTTTCTGGTATTCACTGTATCCGTCGGAGGAATCGATACACAGTACATCGGCGCCGCTTTCTACAAGAATCGGAATCCGTTTTCTGTAATCGTGCGTGTTGACTCCCGCTCCGACCATGTATGATTTTTTCTCATCCATCAAGGCCGAAGGGTTCTGTTCATCCGAGTCGTAGTCTTTTCGGAACACAAGTGCTGAGAGTGTGCGTCCATGAATGATAGGCAGGACACTCAGCTTATGGTCCCACAGCTTATCATACGCTTCATCAAGGGTTATGCCGTCCTCACCGCAGATCAGGTTGTCAAAGGGAGTCATGAAATCGACGACCGGGGTGCTGAGGTCCATCTGGGGAACACGCCAGTCACGGCTGGTGATGATCCCTTCGAGCATGCCATGGGGGGATCCGTCGCTGGTGATGGTGATTGTCGAGTGATCGGTCTTTTCTTTGATCCGAACCACATCACTGAGTGTTGCCTCTTTCGTGAGGTTGTACCTGCTCTCAACAAAACCGAGTTTGAACTGCTTCACCTTGCGGATCATCGCTGCCTGGTCCTTGATCGACTGGGAAGAGTATATGAAGGAGAGCCCTCCCTGGAGGGCAAGGGCGATTGCCAGACGATCATCACTCACTGCCTGCATAATCGCGGAGGTGAAGGGGATGTTGAGTTCGATATCAGGCCGCTCGCCCTTTCTGAAACGGGTGATCGGGGTCTTCAGCGAGACCTCGTCGGGAAAGTGTTCCTTCTTCGTCAGTCGGGGGATCAGGAGGTACTCGTTGAACGTCCTCGAAACTTCTTCGTATATCTTTGCCATGGCTTTCTCCTCTTGTACATAAAAAAAAAGGTAGACTTTGTTACAAGTCTACCTGACAACGACAGCATGGACATCCTGGAAGATGTCTCTCCTGTATCGTTGTATCATAGTCCCCGAAGATACGGACGGGGGTAGAAACTTGCTAACCTTCTTATAGCGATTATATGATACGTTCTCTACTCTACAAAAAACTGAGGAACGGCGTATACAGCCGTCACCGGAAAACAAAAAACGGCAACCGGTCTACGCAGGGTCAGGCCAGTTGCCGTTTTAGTGGAGTCGCACCCACCCCACGTCTATTGATCGAACCAATACCACAATCAGACATGGAAAGCACCCCTCCAAAGAAAAGATTCCCTACCTTAGTATGACCTTCTTTTCTTGTCAACCACCCTCGCCTGGTATGTCTGACATATGCTGCCGGCAGGGGGTGACTTCCCCGGCACTCTTTGCTACCTTATGAGTCAAGGAGTCTACGATCATGAAACGAATGGTTTTTCATCTGCTCTGTGCAGCACTCATTTTGATTGCTTTCCTTTCTCCCCTTTCAGCAGAGGCTCCTGATAGTGACTTTGAACACTTTTCTCAGAAAAAGGAGATGCTCCTTCTCTATGAAAAGATCCTGGCGATGGGAGAGCATGTGTATCCGATCGACCTGTACACAGACATTCACTGGTATGCAGCCGAAGAGAATCCATATGCATCGTTCGGAGCTGGCCTTCATGTCAGGCCCTTCGCGGCAAAACCGTTTCAGCATAAGCAGGTTCAGCGTTTTTATCAGCTGTATGAAGAGACGAAGTTCCAGACGGGGCTTTCTCTTTCACCTCAGGCTGAACAGAGGATGCAGGATATTGTCAGGGATGCACGCAACTGGGAACAGCGCGGCTCCTGGCAGAGAGTCGTCCTGCAGGCCGGAAGAAACATTCCCTTCACACTGCCCGACCTCAGCTACACGGAAGGTCACTGGTATGCGGCTTTCGGCTATGAGCTTCGGGATGACGGGGTGCTTTCAGTAGGATTATCACTGGAGCAGAGTCCAGCTGTGACAATCTCTTTCTCCTATACTTTCCTTTCGGACCTCTATGCGGGGATAGCCCATGCGATGGACCGTACCGAGAATATGTTCACGATGCAGAGAATCTATCATAACGAATTTTCCTACGAGAGTCGGCCTTGACCTTTTCCCCGCTTTGGCTTCAAATCAGGGAAGGGGGAGGAGAAATTCTCTCTCAGGAGGAGTGAGTGTGAATCCGTTCATCATCATCAGTGCCTCTCTCGGATATGCTACCGAGAGTATATTCGGGTTCGGGGGATCTATCGTCACATTCCTTCTTCTGACCCAGAGTATCGCGGCCAAGGAGGCTGTAAGCATGCTTCCCCTGTTCGCCATAGCGGGAAGTCTGTTCATCCTTCTCAGTGATCACAGGTCGGTCAAGTGGTCGGTGGTCGGAAAAATTCTGCTGTTCGCACTTCCGGGTCTTGTCCTTGGAAGTCTGTTTATGCGTTTTGTACCTGAGACGATATTCCGGCTGTTTGT
>JAFGUP010000373.1 GCA_016938475.1 Sphaerochaetaceae bacterium | reverse complement strand
GGCATATTCGCTCCTTCGCCTTGTGGCGGATTGGTTTAGTTGGTTAATCATACCACAGGCGAGGGAGCCTTTGAAAATAAAAGAATGGAGGACGGAATGAACAATCAGACAATCACTATCGACAGATCAGCTTTCGAGAACATGGTACGGGCATCAGCCGAATACCAGAAAGCTGTCAATGAAGTCTTCGCCTCCATCCACGTCGAGGAGCCGTTCCTCAAAGACGAATGGATCAACACGAAGGAAACTCAGAAGATCACCGGGATTTCCAAGGAAAAGCTTTCCCGCATGGCACGCCTCGGCGAGTGTGTGGCCAAGAGGGTGGGGAAGGACTGGAGATTCCCCCGGTCGAAGGTCGAAGACATGACCTTCATACACGAGAACAACACGGCAGATCGCCGTTGATTTTTAGAGAACTGGAAGAGCCTGCAACTTTCCCTTGCAACTCCTTCCGGAGAGTCGTCCGGAATCGATAATACAAAGTCGGGCGGGGTTTGCGTCAAACCTTCATTGACCGGAGTGGCACACCGGGAGACCCGCGAAACGTGCCAGATTGGAGGTGTTCATGGGAATTTTTCAGATGGTGATAGGAGGTTTGATAGTCGTTGCCCTATTTGTCGTTGTCTGGGCGGTGGTTCATGTCGAGCAGATGTCCGACGAGGACAGGGAAGCTATTAGTCATGGTCCGAAAGGACAGGGCCGATAGTCTCCTTCAATTCTCCTCTGGACGGGAGAGTCAGACTGGAAGGTTTTCCCTCGACCGAAAAACGGAGAGGTTTTTACTTCCAGGCGGCCGGTGAAAGCCCGGCATTCGATGGAGTTGTGTCGTCCCAGACCTGAAATCTGGATCACGAGAGAAAGCACACAAGAGAGGTCATGACTCTCCTCCATCATCAAACTGCAGACCGGAAGGTACGAGCGGATTCCCCCTCCGTCCTGCAAAAACGGGGATTGTTTGAAAGTCATCGCTCCCGGACGCGGGGAGAAAGAAAAACCGGGTGCTGCAACACCCGGAAAAGGAGTCTTTAATGTTGATCGAAAACACTGCTCAGATAAGAGCGGAAGACAACCTTGTCATGATTGTATATGGCAAGGGAGGAGTTGGCAAGACCACGTTCGCTGCCACAGCACCGAAGCCGTTGATTATTGATTTCGAAAACGGCACCAAATATCTCGGAAGTAGAGGATACTCAGTAGACGTTATCCGGCCTGAACATTGGTTTTCTACTCAGGAACAGAGAGATATCGTTGGAATCATGAACGGATACGAGACAATCGTTCTCGATCCTCTCGGCGAAATGATGGACAAGATCATTTCTTCTCCACACCTGAATGGGTCTAAGTATCGGCAGGGAGACGGCTCTCCTACGATGGCTGGGTGGGGCGAAGTCAAGAAGCAGATGAGGAATTTCATCAAGATGCTTCGTGACCAGCACAAGAACGTGATTATAGTTTCTCACGTATCAGAGGTTCGTACAGAATCCGGGCTGGAGAAGAGGATTCAGGTAGCTACAAAGATGTCTGATGAGCTCCCTACGATGGTAGACATGATCTCCTACATGGGTATCCAGAAGAGAGGAGAAGAGTATGTGCGTGTTCTCTACACTCCTGCTCAAGGAGGACTCTTTGATTCTAAGGATCGTCTTGGAAGAGTTCCGGAAATCGTCGAGATATCTGAGGAAAACGGATTCCAGGATTTGCTTAATGCAATGAGACCTCTTTCTCATGAAGGGGAAGAAAACACCTTTGTATCTGCCCCTTATCAGGCTCAGAGTGCACCCCAGCCGGTTCCGCCTCAGACACAACCTGTTTATCAGAACACACCTGCTC
This sequence comes from Sphaerochaetaceae bacterium, assembly GCA_016938475.1. Taxonomy (GTDB): domain Bacteria; phylum Spirochaetota; class Spirochaetia; order Sphaerochaetales; family Sphaerochaetaceae; genus SABI01. The sequence goes on along the minus strand of JAFGUP010000373.1, from coordinate 1,367 downwards.
CACAGTCAGGGATTGTTGAACGCATGACGATTGCCCAGACAACTGAGATGCGGAATCTTGCGCAGAGAATGCAGGATCCTAACGGGAAGAATTATCTCCTGAAGAACGCAACTGCAGGTCTGAGCTATGCAGAAGCCCAGAATATCATCGACCGTGCTAAGGCTTCACTGGGGGTGGCGTAATGGCATATGAATTCAACGGGGTTGAATACCCATCAGTAACGACAATCACCGGGATCCTCGATAAACCTGCTCTTCTCAGCTGGGCGGCGAGCTGTGCCGTGGATTATATCAAGGATCACATCTCTATCGTTCAGGACACAGAAGATGTTCATCGCGGTGAAGATATCCTTGAAGAGGCTCGGAAGGCCTATGCGAAGAAGCGGGATGACGCTGCTTCAGCGGGAACGCAGACACACAAGGCGATCGAGAAGTATATCGCAGGTGAAGAGTATGAGTCGATTCTTACAACTGAGGAGTCTCAAAAGGGATTCCAGGCGTTCCTCAAGTGGGAGGAGACAAACCATGTTGTATGGCTGAAATCAGAGGTGAAAGTCTTTTCTCAGGCACATGGATATGCCGGACGGTTTGATGCGATCGCGCTGGTGAACGGGCACCTGTACTTCATAGATTTCAAGACCAGCAAAGCGGTCTACGATGAAATGTTTGTACAGTTATGTGGCTATAGGCAGGCGGTCAAAGAGATGATCGCGGACGGCTGGAAGGAGCTTGATGAAGTCAGAGATGCAAACGATATTGCGGTCCTGCACCTTGATAAAGCAACAGCTAATCCCACATTCCATCCTCGGTACGAAGGTTTCGAACGGATGACCGAGACGTTCAATGCGATGACGAGGGTCTACTACCTTCTTAAAAACCGTCGTCTCAAGAACAATCCGTTCGTTGCTATCGCTAAATCACTCAATTAGGAGCACCTCATGGAAAATAAAGAATTAGTACCAGTCATAGAAATAGTAGACGGTCAGATTAAAAACAATCTGGATGAACTCGAGACTCGAGTCAAAGAGATCGCCGAACAGCACTCCGGCCTTATAGTTGACGGGATCCCCGAAGCCAAGAAGACCGTTGCGAACCTTCGAAAGCTGTACAGTGAGATCAACAGCCAGAAGATCGCAGCAAAGAAAGTCTACCTTGCACCCTTCGAAGCGATCGAGCAGAAGGTGAAGGATTTCAAGGCGATTCTCGACGAACCTATCACCTTCATCGATTCCCAGATCAAACATGCTGAGAACGAAGAGAAGGATAGAAGACGTGGAGTTATAGAGGACCTGATAATGGATGAGGCTAAGATCCTCGACGATACTCAGGCAAGGTTCTTCCATGACTCCGCTTTTGCTGAATTTGATC
>JAFGUP010000372.1 GCA_016938475.1 Sphaerochaetaceae bacterium | reverse complement strand
CTGTCCACTATCACCTCCTGGTCCACAGCCTGGTAGCAGACCAGTATCCTGAGTTCCCCCCGGCTGATGACACTTCCTCTCCTGGCTGCAGGAGTTGGATGGTGTTCCGGATAATTGTACTCGCCTATGCATACCGAAGTTATCTCCGTTGCATAATCTGGAAGATGGATGGAATCCTCAAGGAAGATGATACTGTCTCCGTCATGGAAGACGGCCATGTTCTTGTCGGGATCATCGGCATCGAAGAAGACAACCGCACCATTCAGACGGTGTGATCCTGTGCTTCTGTCACCAACATCAGCTGACCTGAAGTCGCTGGAGGCCCAGACCGGATCATCTCTCAGGGGCTGAGGCAGCAGTACGCTATCGATGCAAGTGATGCTCAATGTATCGGTATGGCTGGTAACGTTCACGAACTCATATATCCGAAGTAATCCGCTGCTGTCCACGGCGAAGACCTCGTCCTGGTCAGCATAGGCGTAGTAGTCCACAGAGTCTGATGGCAAGAGGTTCGTAGCTTCGATGATGTCCTCGAACTGGATCTGGTCGGGGAAAGTCCTGTCTTCAGGGTCCCTGAACTGGCAAGGGTATCTGTCGAACACGGGATAATCCAGCTCTCCGCAGAACAGAGGTATAGTCTCCCGATAGAACATGGTGTCGCCATCGTTGGTCTTCCATCTGTCCAGAAAGGTGCCAAAGGGCTTTATATCATCAGATATGTTATTCCTGGAACTGTCTGCATAATTTCGTACGAGGACATACCATACAGTATCCTCTTCACAGGCAGACCAGCTTGGGCCCTCGTACCTGGCATCCGGTTCGTCGAAGCCGAACACTCCGATGAAGTCACCGACCAGTGATTCTATGCCGGAGGTGCTGTCCGAATACATATCCAGATAAGTTACGACCGAATCATTATGCTCACAGGCAGATGTATCGGTATCTGTCCAGAAGCCTCCGGCAATGAGATGAAGGGAATCCTCCCTGACTATCTCGGCTATCCTGACGAAGAGGTTGCTAGTATCAGGTG
>JAFGUP010000371.1 GCA_016938475.1 Sphaerochaetaceae bacterium | reverse complement strand
GAGATCGTTGAGATGGGAAGCAATGTGAAAGGTGATTTCAAGGTTGGAGACCGCGTTATTTCTGAACAGATCGTACCGTGCGGTGAGTGTAAGTTCTGTAAGACCGGACGCCACTGGATGTGTGAAAAGCATGATGTATACGGATTCCAGTACAATGTGAACGGGGGAATGGCCGAGTACATGAAGTTTCCCAAGGAGGCGTTAGTCTACCATGTACCCAAGGAGATACCCATGAAAAAGGCTATCCTTATTGAGCCCTATGCCTGCTCCAAACATGCGGTCGACCGGGGAAGGATCGGGAATGAGGACGTCGTAGTGCTCTCAGGAGCAGGTACTCTCGGCCTTGGTATGGTCGGCGCCATTGCATTGAAAAACCCCAAGACTCTGATTGTGCTCGATATGAAAGACGACAGACTTGAGCTTGCGAAGCAGTTCGGTGCCGATATCGTCATGAATCCATCAAAGGAAGATGTTGTCAAAAAGATTCAGGATCTTACTGACGGGTATGGTTGTGATGTCTATATAGAAGCTACCGGGCATCCCTCAAGTGTCCAGCAGGGTCTTGAGGCGATAAGGAAAATGGGTACGTTCGTTGAGTTCAGTGTCTTCGGACAGCTCACTACCGTCGACTGGTCTATCATCAGTGACACCAAGGAGCTGGACCTCTATGGGGCGCATCTCAGTCCCTATTGTTATGAGCCGGTGATTGAATGGATCGGAAACGGGAAACTTCCGACAGAAGGTGTTGTGACTCATACCTATCCACTTGAGAAGTTCAAAGAAGCATTTGAACTTGCAGGAAAAGGTGACGGATCACTGAAAGTCGTTCTCGTCCCCTAGTGTATGGATCGTCTCATGAGTTGGAACCTATTAGGAGTATATGAAAAATCGATGCCTGCAACGCTCTCCTTCATCGAGAAGCTTAATGCTGCAAAGCATGCAGGCTTTGACTTCATAGAGATCAGTATTGATGAGACCGAGGTCAAACTTTCCCGTCTCGACTGGACGACTCGTGAGCGAAAAAATCTTGTGGATGCCATGTGGGAAGCTGATATTCCCATTCTTACCATGTGTCTGAGTGGGAACAGACGATACCCTGTGGGAAGCGAAGATGACGAGATTCGTCAGATGGGTATCGGGATTCTGAAGAAGGCGGTTCTGTTAGCTCGTGATCTTGGGATCAGGATTATTCAAGTTGCCGGCTATGATGAATACTACGGGGAGTCGAATACAAGGACGCGAAAACAGTTTCTTGAATCAATCAGGGAGGTCGTCCGATTTGCTGCATCTCACGGTGTTATCCTTGCCTTCGAGACGATGGAGAGTGAGTTCATGAATACTGTTGAGAAGGCTATGGCTGTGGTTTCCATCGTGGACTCTCCCTTCCTTCAGGTCTATCCCGACCTGGGAAACATTACCAATGCCGCACTTCTGTATGAGAGAGACGCCGTTTCGGATCTTGAAACAGGACGGGGGCATATTGCAGCGATACATCTTAAAGAAAGCAGCCCCGGTGTCTACCGGGAAGTTCCCTTCGGTGAAGGACATGTTGATTTCCCCCATGCAATACAGAAGGCACAGGAACTGGGAATACATTTGTACGTCGCTGAATTCTGGCATGTGGGTTCACCCACCTGGGAAGCTGATCTTGCAGATGTACGATCGTTCTTCAGGAGCAGAGGACTATGAAAAAATATTTTATAGGTATCGATAACGGAGGAACTCTGTGCAAGGCCGTCGTCTTTGACGAACAGGGAAATTCAGTCGGCAAAGCTGCCGAAAAGCTTGTTATGTTGACCCCTCATAGCGGTCACACTGAACGGGATATGAATGAACTGTGGCGTGTCAATCACCGTGTTATCAGAGAAGCGGTCAGAAGTTCAGGAATCAATCCGGGACAGATAAAAGGTATGGCCTGTGCCGGCCATGGGAAAGGTCTGTACCTGTGGGGTAAAGACAAGAGGCCTGCGCGAAACGGAATCGTCTCGACCGATACCCGTGCAGGAAACGTAGTAGCCCGTTGGTTGACTGAGGGTGTAGCTGAAAGAGTCTTCCCTCTTACTCAGCAGAGTATCATGGCCTGTCAGCAGGTCTCTCTGCTTTCCTGGATCAAGGAACATGAGCCGAATGTGTATGAAAATATCGAATGGGTATTCAGCGTGAAAGACTATATTCGTTTCCGCCTTACAGGAGAAGCTTACGCTGAGATCACTGATATATCAGGGTCGAACCTGGTGAACCTGACAACGAGGCAGTATGCTGATGAGATCCTGGAGATGTTCTCGTTACAGGAATTACAGGATGCGCTGCCACCGATCAAGGGTTCAGCCGAGATCTGCGGATGGGTGACTCATGAAGCTTCACTGCTAACCGGGGTGCCCGAAGGGACGCCTGTTGCGGGAGGAATGTTCGATATCGATGCGTGTGCGATTGCAATGGATATCACTGACGATACCCATCTGTGCGTGATCGCCGGGACGTGGGGTATAAACGAGTATATTGCTCGTAAGCCTGTTCTGGACAGAAGCGTTGCTATGAACTCGCTATACTGCATGGAAGGTTATTATCTGATCGAAGAGAGCAGTCCTACATCGGCAGGGAATCTTGAGTGGTTCATCTCAACATTTCTGGATACACCGGAGGAGGGTAAGAATCCCTATGCGGTGTGTGATGCCCTTGCCTCCCGGGTCGCTCCTGATGAGAGCGAGATAATATTTCTCCCATACATCTTCGGATCAAACTACAATCCTGATGCGAAATCCTGCCTTCTGGGTATGGATAGCCATCACACTAGGGCTCAGGTCGTCCGCTCTGTGTATGAAGGAATTATCTACTGCCACCTGGTACATATCGAGAAGCTGCTGGCACACAACACCGGTTTCACCTCGATCCGTCTGGCAGGGGGAGTTGCGAAGGCAGAGTTCTGGGCTCAGATGTTTGCCGACATTATCGGTCTGCCGGTTGAGATCATAGAGACCGAAGAGCTTGGAGCTCAGGGGGTCGCTATGGCGGCAGGAGTCGCTGTAGGTGAGTACGATTCTTTCTGTGAAGCTGCGAAGAAGATCGTCAGGGTGAAAAGGAGACTGATCCCCGATCAGTCTCTGAAGGCTGTCTATCAGAAGAAGTTCCAGAGATACAAGGAGCTCTCTCAAGCTCTTGATGGTCTGTGGTGAATCCCATCATGATGATACACATGCATGTCGGATTAAGATGCCTAAATATACTATGAACAAAGAATTACCTTCAAGAGGAGCAAGTTGCCAGTGAATAAGATTTCAGAAGCGAATGTGTTACATCAGGAAACACCACGAGTCTGCGAGTGTTTCTTTTCGATACACATTGGATGCTTCTATTCTCATCGATGTCGCAATATTAAATACAGGAAGTCCGGACAAATCTAATAGATACCGTGAGTAAGATCACTTGGATCAGTTATTGTGAAAGCGAGGACGTTTTGGCATGCAATCTGCTTCGATCACCATAGGAAGATAGTGTCAATCCGATTCGTTTTCTCAAATCAGGACGGGGATCACCTTGTAGTACGGCAAGAAAGCTGTCGCATTAGCGGTGTTTACGGTATATGGTTGTATAGAGAGAAGAACGTAAGGTCTTTTGTTGAGAAGCAAGGAAGATACGGTACAGTGACGTACACTCGCGCACTCGTGCGCGTGCACGGTAGAAAACACACAGGAAGGAGAAGAGTATGCAGAGAATCATCAACGATCCGAATCTGGTAGTAGAGGATATGCTGAAAGGCTTTGTGAAAGCGCACAAGGATATCGTAGCCCCTACTGGTCATGAACGTGTCGTCAAGTCAGTACATGCGCCGAAGGAAGGTAAAGTCGGGATAGTCACAGGCGGCGGGTCCGGTCATAAACCAGCATTTATCGGGTATGTGGGGAAGAACATGGTGGATGCGGTCGCGGTAGGAGAG
>JAFGUP010000058.1 GCA_016938475.1 Sphaerochaetaceae bacterium | reverse complement strand
CTCGGCATGCTGGCCTTCATGCCTCAGGCCTGGACAAGCGACAACACAGATGCCCTTTCACGGATCTTCATCCAGGAAGGGACCCTGTGTGGATACCCTCTTTCTGCGATGAGCAATCATGTCAGCAGCGCACCCAACCATCAGAGTCTTCGCACCCCCTCACTGGATACACGATTCAACGTAGCATCGTTCGGACTGCTCGGATATGAACTTGATATCACAGGCCTCAGTGCCCATGAACGAGGTCAGCTCGGTGAACAGATCAGGTTCTACAAACAGTACCGCACACTCCTCCAGTATGGGCAGTTCTTCATCGTGGAATCTGCCGACGATGACAGCGATCGGGTCATATGGGGGATCGCCAGTGCTGACCGAAGCGAGATCATGGTTCTGTTCTTCCAGAAACACCTTGAGACCAACGCACCGCATGATATCCTGAGGATACCGTTTGCCGACCCTGAATCCACCTACGAGATGATTCCACGCCATCAGAAGATAGATATATCAATGTTCGGGTCCCTGATCAATGCCGTGTCACCTGTCCATGTGAAAGAGGGTTCACGGATCGAGAAAGAGATCACGAAAAACATACACCTTGACAGCGAGATCGAACACTATGAGATAGACGGTGATCTTCTAGCCTACAGGGGAATCTCTCTGAATCAGCAGTTCAGCGGAACAGGGTTTGACCGGGAAACCCGTGTCCTTGCAGATCATGGCAGTCGTCTGTACTACTTCAGGACCATCTCCTAGGAGGATGTGATGACCTTCAGGTTTATAGAAGCTCACGAGACAAAGCAGCACAGTGAGGATCTGAAGAGTGCCAGGGAGATCCGTCATGAAGTGTTCGTCATCGGTCAGGGAGTCAGTGACGAGATAGAACAGGATGGACTGGACAGCTCCTGTTCCCACCTCCTTGCATTTCAGGACGCACGCCCGGTGGCGACGATGAGGATGAGGGAGACCTCAGAGGGAGTGAAATTCGAGCGGATCGCCGTTCTTGAAGAGTTCAGGGGAAAAGGCCTCGGACGAGCCATGGTCAGCCATGCCCTTGAGCTTTTCAAGGGTGGTAAGGTCTATCTCCACAGTCAGGATCACGCTGTTCGGTTCTATGAAACTCTGGGGTTCACAGCCACACAGGAACGCACTATCGAGGCTGACATCGCCCACGTGACGATGCTCTACATTACTTCATAGCAAACACGACATTCACCGAAGCGCTCACCGAAATATCCCCGGTCGATATCTGTGTAGGTGCATCAGCCATTACCATCGCACTCTTCGCCATGGCAAAATCGGCTTCTCTCATGACCGGCTCAGAGGAGTAGTCAGTGATGGTCAGAGCTCTACCGAGTTCAAGTCCCGCACTCAGCGCGTACACGTTCCCTTTAGAGATAGCATCCTGCATGGCGAGCTCCTTGACACGGGAACGGAAGGAACTGATATCCTCCCGCGTATACCTCATGGAAGAAAGGGTGATATTGCTCACGCTGCCGATCTCATCAAGGAGAGAAGG
>JAFGUP010000370.1 GCA_016938475.1 Sphaerochaetaceae bacterium | reverse complement strand
GGAACGCTTTTCGGGAGGGGATGGTTTCTGCTATTTTTTCGACGTTCTGAGCATTCGCCATATCAATACGTGCATTCACTCCTGCAACCGGCAAGCCGAGCAACAAACCTCCGAAGAATCCCTGCACCCCATTCTCAACAGCTTTCTCTATCGCACTCCGCGAGTCTTCCGTGGCGATCCCAGTCAGGTCCTCGACTATGGACTCCCTTGCACTTGTGGTAAAGCTCTGTACCGTTTCCTCGACCCCCTCACCGGCTCCTGATATCAAGTACCGCGACAAAGCCTGTCCAGTGGCTCCAAGCGTTCCACGCGCCGCCATCTTTCCCATAGCCTTGCTTGCTATTTTGCTTGCGACAGTATCGATACCGACTGCATTCAATGCTGCCCCGCCGAACTGGTTCAGAAGTGACTCGATGATACCGTAAAGCGTGCCTTCAACTTCAGCGAGCTTTGAAGCAATGTCACTGTCAACACCCTGCTTCACCATGTCATAGTAGGCGGTTCCTCTCTGAAGTTCGCGTGTCTTGTTGATACTGAACGCTGTCTGACCTACTGCGTAGGACGCTCCAAGAAGAGATCCACCTGCTATAGCAGCTCCGAGGGGGACGCCTATAACTGGCACTCCTGCAGCGACACCGACTGCAGCCACAGCAGCTGCCGTAGCGAGTCCTCCCTTTCCTCCCGAATTAAAAACTTCCATCGTGTAAGGGATAAGCTCTGCCCCGAATTTTGCAATTCGTGTAGCCAGGCTGCGTGGAATGTTATCTTGCTTTGCTTCAATCTGAGCATCTATCTCAGCTATTCGCGCCTCGACCTCACTTGTGTCAGAACCGCTCTGATGAAGGGACATGAACTCTGCTGCAGCCTCATTGCGCTCTACTGCCAGCTTGCCCACATTCAACGAGTCACGGATACTTTGCAAGGCTGATTTGTCAGGGGTGAACTTCTTGCCTGTCTGATGCTCTGTGAGTGAATCAAGATTCTGCATTGCAGATGATATCGGCATATTGTACTCACGCGCAAAGGTGATAGCTGATGCATATCTGTACAGTTCTGCCTGAGGATCGTCAGCAGAATAGGCTGACGTGCTGATGAGATTCCACTCCTGTTCAGTGACAGGAACTCCGAGCGATTCACGACTCAGTTCAACCTTCGGAACAGATATCGCTTCCATATTGTCTGCGATGGTAGGGCGATCGATAACATTTCTCTCTCCCGGGAAAACGCCTGCTGACTGTGTGACCACTTACTGCTCCTCTCTCAATATGATTCTGTACATTGCTGCTACATGTTCGTCATCTGCCCATTGGATATACTTTGAGATATCCGCCTTCTTTGGGACCTTGCCCGGATTACCCTTCATCCACCTTGAGACCT
>JAFGUP010000369.1 GCA_016938475.1 Sphaerochaetaceae bacterium | reverse complement strand
TATGATACAGGATAAGGAGAATATAGAGATGGGAATTCAGGAACAGATCAGAGCAAAGGCTGCTGAATACAAGATGTACACCGCACAGAACCTTTCAAAGATGGTTCAGGTCAAATCGTACAGCAGCAAGGAAGAGGACGTATGCCGTCTTATCGTGAGCCTCTGTGAAGAAGCGGGTTTCGATGAAGTGAGAATTGATGGACTCGGCTCGGTAATCGGCCGTGTGGGCTATGGAGAGAAGACTATTGCCTTCGATGCACATATCGACACGGTGGAAGTCGGTAACCTCGACAACTGGGATTTCGATCCGTTCAGCGGAGAGATTGCCGATGGTCTGGTGAAGGGTCGTGGAACCAGTGACCAGAAGGGCGGAGCTGCTTCGATGATCACTGCAGGGCGTATCCTCAAGGAGCTCGGCTACGGTGGTCAGTACAGTATCTACTTCACGTTCACCGTTATGGAAGAAGACTGTGATGGCATGTGCTGGAAATACCTGATCGAAGAAGAGAAGTTCAAACCGGAACTCATCGTCAGTACAGAACCCACGAGTTGCCGCCTCTACCGCGGACATCGTGGACGCATGGAGATCAGAGTATTCCTCAAGGGAATCAGCTGTCACGGATCGGCCCCCGAACGCGGAGTGTCAGCTGCATACAAGGCAAGTAAGGCGGCTTTGGCCATTGAGCAGCTCAACGAAGACCTGCAGCCTGATGAAGGGAACTTCCTCGGCAAGGGAACCATCACCGTATCTCAGATGGATGTGAAGGGACCCAGCCAGTGTGCTGTGCCCGACTATGCTATGCTGTACTGTGACCGACGACTTACCTGGGGTGAGGATGCTGAACTGGCCATTAATCAGGTGAAGGAGTATGTCTCGAAGGCTACCGGTGACAGCATTGATGATATCATCGTCGAAATGCCTATCTATGAGAAGCTCGGGTGGACACAGAAAGACTACCACCAGGAACTCTATTTCCCGACATGGAAGATCGATGAAGACCACTTCCTTGTCACCAGCGGTGTAGAGGCCTACACGAAGCTGTACGGTTCAGCCCCGGTTGTCGATAAGTGGACCTTCAGTACGAACCTGGTCGCCACTACAGGAAGACACAAGATTCCCGCCATCGGATTCGGGCCCGGAGATGAGAATCAGGCTCACGCACCGAACGAGATCACACGGGTCGAGGACCTCGAGATCTGCGCGGCTTTCTATGCCATGCTGCCCTACACACTTGACGGCAGAGCATAATCTCAATGGATATCTCAAGGGCCTGTGCCCTTGAGACCGTCCGCCCGAGGCTGCATCAACCGGTTGTCCGGTGCGCCCCCGGGTCTTACATGCTGCCGGAGCACACCTGCCCGGCCAGAGAACGGAGCGGTATTCCGTGCCGTTCAGGACGACCTGTTCCCAGGTGGATCAGGCAGACACTCACACTGTTGAGTCGGAAGAAATATGAATGAGATACTCCGTCTGCCGGGAGTCCAGAGTGGTTACAGTTCCTCGAATAAAGACCGTCTCGTCTGCAGGAAACATGCTAGCAAATGAAAGGGTATTGAGGTATACTGTGCGGTGCCATGCAGAGCTGTGCCACGTCATAGTCGGCGCATATGCTCTCACGATGTATGAGACTTAAGGAGGGTGCTTGATGCAACAGACGTCAATCGGAAGGTCTACGAGAAGAGTAGACGCCATTGCCAAAGCCTCAGGACATACACAGTACATTGCTGATTATACTTTTGATGGTATGATCTATGCCAAGATGGTCAGGTCTACCGTTCCGAGAGGTAAGATTCTCGATATCTCGATTCCTGTATTGCCTTCCGGATATTCGTTCATCTCAGCGAAGGATATCCCCGAGGGCGGCAAGAACCAGCTGCATATGATCAAGACTGATTATACCTGTTTCGCAGATGGCGAAGTCAGGTTCATCGGTGAGACGATCGGCTTGGTCGTCGGCCCGGACAGGGGAGTTCTCCAGGACCTTGTCGATCAGGTGAAGGTCACCTACGAAGAAGGCGAGTACGCGGTTACGATCGAGGACGGACTTGCCTGCAAGGGAGGAGCCTTTGTCGGTGAGGATAACTGTTTCTGTGATTTCACCATCAACAAGGGTGATGTGGATGAAATCTTCGCCGGCAGTGACAGGGTATTCGAAGAAGAAATCAATACAGGCTGGCAGGAGCATGTTCATCTTGAGACCAATGGTGCCATTGCGATGCCGGAAGGGGACAAGTTCGTCATTCATGTGAGTGCACAGTGCCCGTTCTATGTACGTAAGTCGATTGCCTCACTGATTAACCGACCCTATGAGGATATTATCGTACGCCAGAGCGTCACCGGAGGAGCCTTCGGAGGGAAGGAGCACTTTCCCGATGTTCTGGCAGGACCGCTTCTCGTGGCAGCCTATGTGACGGGAAAACCTGTTCAACTGATCTTCGACAGGCATGAGGACAGTGCCTACTCGGTGAAACGCCATCCAAGCAGAACCCGTTTCAGAACGGCTGTTGACAAGGATGGGAATATCACGGCGATGGATGTTGATGTCGTGTACAACGCAGGAGGGTACGAGAGCTGTTCATACGTCGTTCTCCAGAGGGGCGTCTTCCACGCCACAGGGGTGTACAACATCCCGAACTCCCGGGTTCGGGGACGAGCTGTCGCCACCAATACGTTCCCCAGTGATGCCTTCAGAGGATTCGGAGCACCACAGACACTCTTTGCTGTCGAGACTCATCTTGCCCATATCGCCACGCAGCTGGGTATCGATCCGTTTGAGCTGAAGAAGAGGCATTTCCTCAAGAAAGGGGATGTGACTGTCACGAACGGCCATATATACGAGACAGTGGTGCTTCCCGAGATGGCTCAGCAGGTGCTCGACGAGAGCGGCTACCTTGAGAAGGCGAAGACGTATGCACCCGGCTCTCTCAGAGGAGTGGGTATTTCCTTCTACAACCACGGAGGAGCCTTCACCGGAAACGGTGAGCAGATGATCATCAAGGCCAGGGTCCGTCTCAGAAAGAACTCTGACGATACTGTTGACATCCTGATCGGTTCAACCGAGATGGGACAGGGTTTCCAGACTGCACTGACGAAGATAGTCGCCGATGAACTGGGTATAGGCCTTGAACGGGTGCGGTATCCTCAGCCTGACACCTCGGTGGTGAGTGACAGCGGACCCACCGTAGCAAGCCGCTCGACGATGATCGTCGGTGCGATTGCCCAGCGTTCAGCTGCCAGGCTGAGAGAACAGTGGGTGGAAGGCAAGGAGCTCGTTGTCGAAGAAGAGTATACCCATCCCGAAGGATTCCCCTGGGATCAGTCGACCTTCCAGGGTGACGCCTATATCGGGTATGGATGGGGTGCCTGTGTCATCGAAGTCGAGGTAGATCCTCTGACAACCGAAGTCAACACGAAGGGTATCTGGTCAAGCCACGATGTGGGCCTCGCCATTGACGAGCTGATCGTTCACGGTCAGATCAACGGAGGAATAGCCCAGTCGCTTGGATACGCGGCGATGGAGAAACTTGATTTCAGTGCGAAGACAGGGTTCAAGCAGACGGGACTGTCCGATTATATCATTCCCACCAGCATGGATTTCCCTTCTCAGGTCTGTACACTGGTTGATAATCCCTATGAGTTCGGTCCTCATGGAGCGAAGGGAATGGGGGAACTGGTCTTCAATGGAGCCTCTGCTGCATATATAGATGCAGTGAGCCGTGCTATCGGTAAGGAGATCAGATCGATTCCTGTACCGCCGGAAATCTTAATGGAGATGATGTGATGATAGATGAGATTCGATTTACTCTGAACAACAGTGAGGTAGCCATCACCTGTGACCCCCTGAAGCGTCTTCTCGATGTCCTCAGGGAGGACTTCGGTCTGTTCGGGACGAAAGAAGCCTGCGGTGAAGGGGAGTGCGGTGCCTGCTCGGTACTGATGAACGGACGTCTCATCACCACCTGTATGGTGCCGGTAGGTGCCGTGAAGGGCAAGGAGATCATGACTATCGAAGGTCTCAGAGAGACCGAACGGGGAAAAACGATCATCGAGGCCTTTGCAGACGGAGGGGCGGTCCAGTGCGGTTTCTGTATTCCCGGCATGGTCGTCGCAGCCGAGTCACTTCTCAGCAGGAACGCGAAACCCACCGAGGATGAGATCCGTCTCGGTATCGCCGGTAATCTCTGCCGGTGCACCGGGTACGATCTGATCGTGGAGAGCATCAAACTCGCAAGTGAAAGGGGGGAAGGACTATGGTAGAGACCAGCTATATTCCGCAGACTCTCGAAGAGGCATTGAGAATACGGAAGGAAACGGGTGCGAAACCTCTGGCCGGAGGAACTGACCTGATGGTGATGCACCGAAGGGGCACCGGGGTAGTGCCCTCCTTCCCGTGGCCTGTCATGATCATATCGTCCCTCGAAGAGTTGAAATATATCAGAAGAGAGGGGGATGACATTGTCATCGGCAGCGGGACAACCTGTCATGCTATAGAAGATGACCCTTCAGTTCCCTATGCTGTCCGGACGGCTGCGAGCCTGATGGGAGCCGAATCGCTGAGAAACCTAGCGACCATCGGTGGGAATGTATGTAACGCCTCTCCCAAAGCCGATCTGCCGGTCCCTCTGATCATGATGGATGCGAAGGTGACTCTTGTAAGTGCCACCGGTTCAAGGACACTGCTTCTTGATGAATTTATCACCGGTCCGAAGGAGACCGATCTTAAAGATGATGAGCTGCTGCTGGAAGTGAGGATTCCTCTTCCAGAAAAGGACTATTCGCATGTCTGGTATCGCAAGATAGGAACCAGGAAGGCCAATGCCATCTCGAAGCTGAGTCTATCTGCTGCCGTCACTCTTGATGCTGATGGATTCATTAAGGATTTCAGAAGTGCCAATGGTGCAAGCGGTCCCAAGGTCGCCCGCTCAACAGAGGTAGAGAAGATACTTGAAGGGAAAAACGTCACAGAAATCCCTTCTGTTCTTGAACAGTTCCTTGATGCGTACGACGCCATTCTCTCACCCCATGCGATGCCCACGTACAGACGCCTCTCGACACGTCGTATGCTGGCACACTTTCTTACGGAAGTCGCTTCCGGAACGCAGAACATGATTGTTACCTGAATTGATGGGAATACGATGATGAAAAGGGAGTATTATTGATGATTGTACTGCAGAACATATTCTGTCTCGTAACCGATCCTGCGGCTGAAGCGCAGTTCAATACCGATCTGTTCATCACGGGAAACCGTGTGAACAGGATTGTTCCAACCGGAACACAGCCGATACCGGCAGATGCTCGTGTCATCGACTGTTCTCGCCATGTGGTTATCCCTGGCCTTGTAAACACCCACCACCATTTTTATCAGACACTGACCAGAAATATCCCGGCTGTTCAGAATGTTGAACTGTTCGACTGGCTTGTGCACCTGTACGATGTGTGGAAATATCTTGATGAGGAAGCTCTCTATTATTCGTCGCTCTCTGCGATGAGCGAACTGCTCAAGACCGGATGTACCCTCAGTACCGACCACCACTACCTCTATCCGAGAAATTTCGGTGGCGATATCATGGCGATGCAGTTTCGTGCTGCCGGGGAAGTCGGTATCCGTTTCTCCCCCACACGGGGCAGTATGTCACTGAGCAAAAAGGACGGAGGGCTACCGCCCGATTCGGTTGTTCAAAGCGATGAAGAGATTCTCAAGGATAGTGAACGGGTCATCACAGAGTTCCATGATCCTTCAGAGGACTCGATGAAAAAAATCGTGCTGGCCCCCTGCTCACCATTCAGTGTCACCAAGGAACTGATGAAAGAGACAGCGCATCTGGCCCGTGCTCATGGAGTCCGGCTGCATACGCACCTTGCCGAAACGTTTGACGAGAACGATTTCTGTATTCAGATGTACGGGAAACGTCCCCTTGCCCTTATGGAAGAGTGCGATTTCATAGGTGATGACGTGTTTTATGCCCATGGTATCCACTTCAATGATGATGAGCTTGATCTGCTTCGTGATACAGGGACTCACATAGCCCACTGCCCGAGCAGTAACATGAGACTCGGTTCCGGGATCTGTCGTGTGAAGGAAATGCTGGGACGTGGGATCAATGTTGCACTTGCTGTTGACGGATCTGCATCAAACGATTCCTCCGATATGCTCGGTGAGGTGAGAAACGCACTGCTGCTGCAGAGGGTCCTGAAAGGAGCCGACGCGCTGGATGCTCGTCAGGCGCTCACAATGGGGACCATCAATGGTGCGAAGCTGCTAGGCTATGACAGAGTCGGAAAGCTTGAAGAGGGCTGGGTAGCCGATATTGCAGCCTTTGATGTGCACACGCTCGGATATGCGGGGAGTCTCAGTGACCCCGTCGCAGCCCTTCTATTCAGCGGATACTCCCACCAGGTGGATTATACGATCGTGAACGGAAAAGTCGTTGTTGAGAACGGGATGCTCGTAGGGGCCAGCGAAGAAACAATAGTGGAGAATATGAATAGGATCAGTGAAAGCCTGCTTGGAAAAGCACACAGGAAGGAGCGAGTATGATAAGTGAATTTGTGAGGGGTGAAAGTATTAGACAGGTGCTGACGACTCTTCAAAGAGGGAAGAACAGCAGCGGCGTCATAGCTGGTGGAACCGAGATCATGAGACTGGGCTCGAGAGCAGACTACACCAATCTTGTCTCCCTCCAGAATCTCGGTCTGGATACCATTAAAAAGGTCAATGGAGTCGTTCACATCGGTGCGATGACCACCTTCACGACCATCCGACACAGCGAGGTGGTCCCCTCCTACCTGAGAGAGGCTGCAGGTTTCTGTGCCTCGTTCGCGAAGGCGAACATGGCAACGATCGGGGGTAATGTGGCGAATCTGCGTGATGACTCGTATCTGCTGCCAACTCTCATTGCAGCCAAGGCCAGGCTGATCATTGCGGACATCTCGGTCGACGGTACCTACAATGAAGAGAATATCCCTCTGAGAGAGTATCATGAGTTCATGGACCATTTTTCTGACTCACTGATTCTCGCAGTTGAACTTAATAGAAAGGACAGGGTTGTCCTGAACCAGCGATTTTCCCGAACAGCACACGGGAACGCTGCAATCACCCTCGCCTTCGGCGCACAGATCGAAGAGGGGACTCTCAAGGAAGTGAGGATAGCTGCAGCCGTGAAAGGAACCGGCATTATTCGTCTAAAAGGAGTCGAAGAGGGTATCATGGATGGCCAGTTCCTGGAACCGGAGGATGCCGCGATGATGGTGGGAAGCGAAGTCGCTTTCACCAGCGACGTGACCGGCAGTGCTTCGTACAAGAAGTATCTTCTCAGTTCCTCGGTTGCTGATCTGTACCGCAAGGGCCTTGCCCTTGCCGAAAAGGGAGGGAAGGCATGATCATTCATTGTACGATAGATGAGCGACCACATACGTATAGTGTCAGAGGTAAAGAGACGCTGCTACAGATGCTGCGTGAGTATGGATGTATCAGTGTCAGAGACAGTGATGACGCGGAAGGTTTTGCCGGCAGCGATACTGTCATCGTGAACGATGTTCCCGTCTACGCGAACCTGATGCTCGCGGCCCTTGCCGAGGGGACTGAGATTCGAACTGCCCACTCACTCAGTGTGAAGGGGGAACTCAACGCCGTCCAGCAGGCCATGATAGATGCAGGCGTTGTCCAGTCTGCATACAATGCACCTGCAGCAGCTCTTCTTCTTACCTGGCTCCTTGAACATAATGATAATCCCTCAAGAGAGGATATCAAGGAAGTTCTCTCCTCGATATTCATACGTGATGCGGGGTACGAGCATTATTTCCTGGCTGTTCAGCTTGCAAAGGAGAAGATGGAGAAGGGTGTCTATGAGACGCAGATTGCTCCGGAGTTCCGGGAGAACCTTACCTATGTGGGAAAGGTGAAATCAAAGATCGACGGGCGGCAGCTCGTTGCGGGCTGGAAGAGTTTCGTAGAAGATCGTGTGGAGGTTGGAGCAAACATACTTATCATGCTCCGCTCGCCCCATGCGCATGCCTATATCAACTCTATCGATATTGCTGAGGCGGAACAGGCTCCGGGAGTCATCACTATCATAACTGCCTTTAACTGTCCCGATGTCTATTATATGGCGGCAGGCCAGGGAAATCCCGAACCCTCGCCCTATGACCGGCGCCTGTTCAACAGAAAGGTCCGGCATGTAGGAGATCGTGTCGCGGCAATAGTCGCCCGTACAGAAGAGCAGGCGAAAGCTGCCAGAGATCTGATCAAAGTCGAGTATGAGGTGCTGAAGCCTGTGTTTACCGTCGACGAGGCGATGGCCGCTGATGCTCCCATCGTTCAGAACGGTAAGGCGGAGTATCTCAGCGGAGAGCCGGACAACCTCGAAGAGTATAACAGAGGTGTCGATGACCGGGAAGGGAAAGTAATCTATCCATTCCCCCTCCATGCTGATAACCGGCATAATGTCGCAGCAGCCGCTCATGGATCGATCGGAGATGTCGATAAAGGGTTCAGTGAAGCGGATGTGGTCATCGAACGGACCTATGAGAGTTCTCAGGTTCAGTGTACACCCCTTGAACCTCACCTGGCTTTCACCAAGATCGATAATGACCGCCTGGTCATTCATGCCTCAACACAGGTGCCCTTCCACCTGAGACGTATCGTGGCACGTGTATGTCAGATCCCCGAGAACAAGATTCACGTGATCAAGGAGAAAGTGGGAGGCGGCTATGGAAGCAAGCAGGATATCCTCGTCGAAGATGTGGTTGCCTATGCGACTTGGATCACGAAGGAACCTATCTACTACCGCAACACACGTGAAGAGGAATTCATTGCAAACTCCACACGCCATGTGATGAAGATGAAGGTGAAGCTCGGTGCGAAGAAGGATGGGACGATCACTTCTGTCTACATGGACGTCAGAGCCAATACAGGACCTTACGGGAACCACTGTCTTACGGTGCCTATGAACGCCTGTTCAAAGACTCTTCCCCTTCTTAAGGCTCCGAATATGAAGTTCGATGTGACCACCTATTACACAAACATACCGCCTACCGGCGCATATCAGGGATATGGAGCACCTAAGGGTACCTACGCCCTGATGACAGCGATCGGCGAACTTGCAGCAGAACTCACCATGGACCCTCTCGATATCGTGAAAATGAACCACGTCGAGAAAGGCTACATGCTCGAGATCCTTAAAAGCCTGGGAGAAGGACGGGAAGGAACAGTCGTTCCTGTCGGCTCCTGCGGTCTGAGAAAAGCACTCGATCAAGGGGCGAAGATGATCAACTGGGGAGTGATGGAACGCAGTGAGGATCCCGAGTGGCACATCGGGAAAGGCTTTGCCATGATTCAGCAGGGATCGGGTCTGCCCGGACTCGACCACTCGACCTGTGATGTAGTGTTGAACACCGACGGGACCGCGATGATTCACAGCGGTGGAAGTGACCTCGGTACCGGTCTTGATACAATCAGCGTGAAAATCGTCTGTGAGATTCTTCGATTGCCGATGGATAAGGTATCCATTCTGTCTGGAGATACCGATAACACGATGTTCGACACCGGGGCGTACGCCTCCAGCGGAACCTATTTTTCAGCTAACGCTTCGCTTAAAGCGGCACAGGATCTCAAGATGAAGATTCTCGCTGAAGCCGCTCTGCAGATGGAGGAAGAGGAATCTGATCTCGAACTACAGGACCCGGGCAAGGTCGTGAGCACAAAGACCGGAAAAGAACTGACCTACCTGACTCTTTCTCATGATGCAACCACAGGAGTGGGTCGTGGACAGCTTGTCGGCTACGGTTCGTTCGTCACGAATGATGCTGCCATTCCCTATGGTGCCCACTTCGCTCAAGTCGCGGTCAACATCAGGACAGGAGAAATCAGGGTGCAGAAGTTCTATGGTCTGCAGGATGCAGGTACTCCGATCAATCCGGAACTCGCCCTCTGCCAGATGTACGGTGCAGCACAGAAATCGATCGGTCACAGCCTCTATGAAGAGATGGTTCTGGATGAGAAGGGCGTGTGTCTTACACCCGATTTCACCCGCTACGGAGTACCGATGGTAAGTGAACAGCCTGAAGACTTTAAAATGGTCCTGATCGACGAAGACGATGATTTCGGTCCCTATGGAGCAAAATCTATAAGTGAGATCGCAACGAACGGTGCAGCTCCGGCACTTGCCAATGCGATTCACGATGCAGTGGGCGTCTGGATCCGTACCTGGCCATTCACTCCTGAGAAGATCCTCCGAGAACTGGGGAAGATCTCGTAAAGAATCGGAGGGCCTGAACATGATTCAGGCCCTCAGCATGCGGTTCAATTATCTGCAGAAGGCAGTGTGTCAGAGGAAGGTTTTGCCTGCTATTGTGCAACAAAATGCAACAAAAAAGATGGACTTCTCTATCTCTCCATGATATACTGCCGGTGAACTTACAATAAACCCCGGAGGAACTATGAAAGATGTATCTGAGATCAAGGGTATGATAGAGGCTCTCAAGAACCTTGAGACCGATAATATGTACCTGAATGATTTTTTCCACACATGGAAAGAGAGTGATGATGAGATCGCTGCGACCTTTCAGGTAGCAGAAATTCTCAGAGCGATGAGAGAGAACAATATCTCATCGAAGGTGTTTGACAGCGGACTCGGCATCTCCGTGTTCCGGGATAACTCCACACGTACCCGTTTCAGCTTCGCCAGCGCATGTAACATGCTTGGTCTCGAAGTGCAGGACCTTGATGAAAAGACCTCTCAGATCGCTCACGGGGAAACTGTCAGAGAAACTGCAAATATGGTCTCCTTCATGGCGGACATTATCGGCATCAGAGATGATATGTATATCGGTAAGGGGCATACCTACATGAAAGAGGTTGCAGCTGCCGTTCAGGAAGGATTCGAAGACGGCGTTCTTGAACAGCGCCCGACTCTCGTGAACCTTCAGTGTGATATAGACCACCCGACACAGTCGATGGCTGACATGCTGCATGTCATTAACCATTTCGGCGGAGTAGAAAATCTCAAGGGAAAGAAAGTCGCCATGACCTGGGCCTATTCTCCTTCCTATGGTAAACCTCTTTCTGTTCCTCAGGGAATCATCGGCCTGTTCACCCGTTTTGGTATGGATGTCGTACTTGCTCACCCTGAAGGGTATAATGTCATGCAGGAGGTGGAAGAGGTCGCACAGGCGAATGCCGAAGCCTCAGGCGGTTCCTATAAAAAGGTGAACAGCATGGAAGAAGCTTTCAAAGATGCTGATATTGTCTATCCGAAGTCATGGGCCCCCTTTGCTGTGATGGAAGAGAGGACTCAGCTCGTCTCGGAAGGGAAGTTCGATGAACTCAAAGACCTTGAGAAACGGTGTCTCCTCAATAACGCGGAATATAAGAAATGGGAATGCACTGAAGAGCTGATGAAGACAACGAAGGACGGAAAGGCTCTGTACATGCACTGTCTCCCTGCAGATATCACAGGAGTGAGCTGTAAGGAAGGTGAAGTGGAAGCCTCGGTCTTCGAGCGCTACCGCGTGCCTCTCTACAAGGAAGCATCCTACAAGCCCTACATCATCGCTGCTATGATTTTCCTCTCAAAGTTCAAGGATCCGTCCGCCAAACTTGGTGAACTCCTCGCCGAGGCCAACGATAGAATCAGATAACCTCGAACAGGGTATATATCAAACAAAGAAGGAGGGCCTGTCCGGACTGAATGAATCAGTTCAGATAGCCCTCCGACTTTTTTTAGAAGGTCCGGTGGTAGTAGGTGAAACGGGGGCCGAAGGTCAGCCGTGAAGGTTCAAAGAACTCATACATGTGCCAGGCAGCTGAAACCATGAAGGTAACCGCTATACCGATTGCAAGCACTGACAGGATGATTCCTATGATCGCAAGGATCTTGGAAGTCTGTGTCATCGAGTTCTCGAACATCTTGAGTGACTGTTTTACCTGGTACAGTGCTATGATACCGAGTGTCAGACCGACAACTCCCCCGAGTCCGAACGCAAGGAACGGAGCAACGACCGACAGTACCGCCAGTATCAGAGCCGTGATCGCATGATTGTCATAGTATGGAAGGTTGATGGTTTGATCATCCCAGTGGGTCTGTACGACCTCAACTCCTTCTGTTGCCGTTTCAACAGATTGTTTCTCGCCGGTAGGCTCTGATGCCTTACGTGAAGTTTTTTTCACGTTCTCTGCAGCTTCTTCTACGGTCTTGTCTGTATCTTTTGTTTCCATGAAAGCCTCCTCTCTTAATCTTTATAGGCCTAATGTACTCACAGAAAAATGGTAAGGCAATGAGAGGTAGATAAAGATTGGGTGAATATGAAAATATCCCGGAAGATCTTAGTATCCCCGTGAGAAATCCACAACATTATGCATCTCCTGCCCGGTCAGGAAGGAGGTGAGGTTTCTGGTGAACAGTTCGTTTACCAGCGAGCTCGAATTACGGGATAACCCTGAGCAGTGGGCAGTGATAAGGACGTTCTCCATTGACCACAGAGGACTTTCAGGGTCGAGAGGTTCCTGTTCGGTTACATCCAGGTATGCAGCGTCAAGATATCGCCTCTCCAAAGCTTCAATGAGAGCTTTTTCATCGACAAGTGACCCTCTTGCCACGTTTATCAGGACACTGCCCTGTTTCATGTGGGTGATCATGGCAGCATCGATCAGGTGGTACGTATCTTGTGTCCCGGCAGCTGCCAGGACCACATAATCGGCCTGTTCGACAGCCTCATGCATCCTGTCGGCAGTAAAGAAGCGCTCGACGTTCTGTTGTGTTCCGTTCACCTCTTTGTTTCGGACTACAAGTACCTCCATATCAAGAGCCTTGCTTTTGCGTGCGATCTGCCTTCCCAGATCTCCGAAGCCGATGATGGCGACAGTTGAATGGCGAAGATCCTTATGAGGGAAAATCAGCTCCCATTTTCTCTGCTTCATGTTCTCGTAGTGGGTGAGAAAACTGTGATTGTGAGCGATGATGAACCCGATGACGTGGTCACCGATCTGTCTTCCATAGGTCCCCGAGGCCTTGGTCAGGATCACATAGGGATGTGCAAAGATGGTGATGTCGGTAAACTGGTCCACTCCGGCACTCGGTGTCTGGAGCCACTTCAGTCTGGTCGCCCGCTTCAGATCCACTACACGCGGGAAGCCCATGATGATATCGAACGAGTCTATATCGGTACTGTCATAGTCTCCTCGTTTCCGTACCGTGAAATCCACCGAAGGAAAGGATTCCCTTAGTCTTCTCAGTTCTTCATCGGTGGGGTAGAAGTTCAATCCTTCAAGCAGAAGTGCTCTCATCTCGTGCTCCTTGTCATCTTACACGATACCAGACATTGTGATGAATTGTAAACAAAGGGTCAGGTGTGTGTTCCCTCTTCTTCTATCACCATGGAGGATGTATAGTGAAGGAATGAGAGCCTTACGATGTGTTGCATTGCTGTGTCTTGTTCTGTTTGCTGTCTCCTGTACCCTTTATGATGAATTCGGTAAAGAGGTCCGCTATACGATTCCACAGGGAAATCACTACTCGAACCATGACTTCTTCTCCTACATACGATCAGATACAGTTATTTTCAGATTCCATTTTGATGATTCAGCTATCTATGATATCGGTGCTGACCAGAGTGATATCAACAAACTGTTCGGGTTTGCGGAGGGCTCAGCTTCAGCCATTCACGAATGGTCTGCACGTTTCGGGTGGAGATGGTATGGTGAACGACTTGAAATCCTTGCCTATGCCTATATAGATGGTCAGCGCAGAAGTGAACTCCTCGGAGTGCTCGAGAACGGTGCGAGTGGAATCGGGTGTATCACAAGTGAAGATGACCGGTATCGTTTCACCTTCGAATCAACTACCGTCGAGTTTCTGAAAAGCCGGTCATATTCGGATAGGACCAAATATCTTTCCTATCCCTATTTCGGTGGAACTACACCTGCACCTCATGATGTGAGTGTGTGGGTGACAGTCCTGCCCTGACAGGACATCTTAGCGGCTGTCTGATGCCTGTCCTGATTCATCAGAAGGTGCCCGGGCAGAGAACCTTTTCCCCCTCAGGTACATCAGATAACCACCGGCGAAAATAAGCATATAGCCGATGAGACTCAGATAGTCAGGTAATTCAGAAAACACGAAGATCCCGAGGATACTCGAGATGACGATCTGTGAATACTGATAAATGGACACCTCGCCGGCAGGGGCGAACTTGTAGGATGCGGTGAGAAGGATCTGTCCACCAGCGGCCATCGAGCCTGCAAGAAGGAGGAAGATCAGCTGTGTGAAGGTCGGCATGACCGGATCAAAGAAGAGAAAGGGCAGGCAGATGATTGTTGACACGAGCGAGAAGAAGAAGACGATGGTATAACTGTCCTCTTTGCCTCCGAGATAACTGATGATCGTGTAGGTTATGCCGGCCATGAAAGCGGCTGTGAGACCTGCGATGGCAGGAGCCAGTGAGGTGAAATTGAACCCCGGTTTGATGATGAGAACGGCCCCCGCCATGGCAAATAAGAGCGATAGGATGTGGAAGGGTCTGATCGGGTTCTTCAGGAATATCGCGGCGAAGAGAAGGACAAAGAAGGGACTCAGTTTGTTGAGCATAGCTGAGTCAGCGAGGATCAGGTGATCGATACTGTAGAAATAGAGGATGATCGCAACGCCTCCGAATATGCTTCTCAGGAGGAGGAACTTTCTGTTCTCCCGATTTCCCCACAGACTCTTTCTGCGGTATTTGAGAATCGAGAAGGCGATGATAAGACTCACGAGGTTACGGAACACAGCCTTCTCCATCGAAGGGATATCACCTGAAAGTTTGATAAACATAGACATGAACGAGAAGAATGTTGCAGAGAGCAGCATGAGCAGTATCGCTCGTGCCTTATGGGTCTGATGGTCCTGCACGGATGGCTCCTGAGATAAGATGCGTCAAGCATAGACTATTTCTTTGGTGGTGACCACCACGTCACAGTGAGAATCTGAGCTCTGAGCGATGAGGGTCCTCTTACAGTCTCCTGTATGGCAGATGGTGAAAAACCGGGCTGCCAGAAAAATCCATGTCTTAGTGCCATCATGAGGATGGAAATGTGATGAAAATTCGTGGTGAAATTGCTATACTACATATGATATCGGTTGATTCAATGCGAAGGAAGAAAATGGAAGGTTGGTGAACGGGATTTTCTGTGTGTGACTTCACTGTGCAGTTCTCACTCTTTTCGGTATACATGGCAGTGCCTGAGCACAACCATTCGAACAGACTCGTGATACACGGGATGGTAGGAGGCTTCATATCACAAAGCATACAGGCCGTGCAAAACGGAAACCGATTCTTGATATCCACCCGGTGGTGTTTTATACATCAGCTTCTTTGATCATCGGGTTCGTGATCATATCGGTTTTCTTCAATGAGATTCTGGGGAACGTCTTCAATCCACTTCTCAATGGGATATCCACCAACGCAGGATGGTTTTTTACCCTGACTGTGAATATTATCCTTCTGTTCATCCTCTATCTGATGTTCAGTCAGTACGGAAATATCAGACTCGGCGGGGATGATGCAGAACCCGAGTTCAGTACCCTTAGCTGGTTTGCGATGCTGTTCTCCGCCGGGATGGGGATAGGACTTCTTTTTTATGGAGTCGCCGAACCAATGTTCCATTTTCAATCTCCCCCTCTTCCTGCTTCCGGTGTGGCCGAAACAGCGAAAAATGCGATGCAGTATACGTTCCTGCACTGGGGACTCCATCCCTGGGCAGTGTATGCTCTTGTCGCCCTTGCACTGGCCTTCTTCAGTTTCAATAAGGGGCAGCCGCTGTCGATCCGTTCCATCTTCTATCCGGTTCTGGGTGATAAAATCAACGGGGCGTGGGGGAATCTGATCGACATTCTGGCAACTGTGGCAACACTCTTCGGTGTTGCGACCTCTCTGGGTTTCGGCGTACAACAGGTCAATGCCGGCCTCAACCATCTGATAGGTCTTGAACAGAGCCCTATTGTTCAGGTTCTTCTCATCGCGGGGATCACCTCCATTGCGACTATTTCGGTTGTAAGGGGTCTGGATGCCGGTATCAGGAAACTGTCGGAACTGAATATCTGGATGGCTACGGCTCTTCTTGTCTTTGTCTTCATCGCCGGACCGACATTGTTCATTGCAAACGGGTTTCTTGAGAATCTCGGTAGATACCTGCAGTCCTTTGCGAAGATCGCAACGTGGAATGAGACCTATGAGAACACCTCTTGGCAGAATGGATGGACGGTGTTCTACTGGGCGTGGTGGATCGCCTGGTCTCCGTTTGTCGGTATGTTCATAGCACGAGTCTCGCGCGGGAGGACGATACGGGAGTTCCTCATGGGTGTCCTTGCCATTCCGACTCTTGTCACCTTCCTGTGGATTACCGTGTTCGGCGACTCGGCCTTGTATATCGAACTGTTCGTACAGGAGGGGCTTGCAAAGGCTGTTACTGAAAACGTCCCCCTATCCATGTTTCTCCTGCTTGAACACTTCCCGTTCACTCCTGTACTCTCAGTACTCGGTGTCCTTGTGGTCATCAGTTTCTTTGTCACCTCTTCAGACTCCGGTTCCATGGTTATCGATATCATCACAGCCGGAGGAAATCCTGATCCACCTGTCGCTCAACGTCTCTTCTGGGCGATACTCGAGGGCCTTGTTGCCGCGGCTCTTCTGCTCAGCGGTGGTCTTACCGCACTGCAATCGGCGGTCATCGCAACTGGTCTGCCATTCGCTCTGGTGCTCCTTGTTCTTACCTTTTCACTCAAGAAAGGGCTGAATGAGTATACAGGCGTGCAGACATTCTCTCTGAAGACCGGGAAACTGAAGGCGCGTCACTTCCAGATTGAGAGCGGTGAGACCCCGAGTGTCAGGTTCAAGAAACACGATAGGAAGAAGGAGACGGCAGATGTATAAACACAGTGCTCAGAAATATTCGGGAGGATGTTTCTACCTTCTGAGAAAGAAAGAAGATGCAGTTGTTTTCCTGGGAACAGCGTTCATTGCTCACCAGGGAGGGTATCTGCTCACCGCATCCCATCTGATAGGCGATGATTATGAGGGACTGATGGCAGGAAGGCCGGGTATTACCGAAGAATTCCTCCCCCTCAGTCTCGAGACGGTACAAGCCCTAGCCCTTGAAGTGGTCAAAGCCGACCAGGCAACCAACACAGCTCTTCTGAAGTTCTCCAGGCCTGTGGTGCTTGATACTCCCGACCATCTTCTGGGTAATGTCGAGAACGTGATGCTCGGTTCCTCTCTGGTGTGTCTGGGGTTCCCCTTCGGCCATCGCGATGTGCACGCACTGGCAGTCCAGAGAGCCTTGATCAGTTCAAAACTGATGTGGAAGGACTACACGAATCTGTTTCTTTTCGACACTGCTGTCCATTCAGGAATGGCAGGAGGACCCCTTATCAATACGGATGACGGACGCGTCATCGGTATTGTCATAGGACGATTCCTTCCTGATGAAGAGGGAGGGGACTTTGTTCAGGGTGATCATCCTGATCATGAGACAAGTTTCTCGTACGCAGTGTCTATCGAGTATGGAAAGAAGATGCTCGCAGATATGGGTCTGGAGGTTCTTTAGATCAGGGATCTTGTGGAGATATGAAATTACTCCGATTAAAGACTCACAGCCACTGACCTGGGCCGGTGGCTGTGTTGAAACAAGGGGGGGGAGAGTCTCCCCCAGTCATAGTAGTGTGTCAGCGGGCTACAGAGGTGAGCACGCCGGTGATTTTCAGTATGTCATTGCTGAGGGAAACCTTGAGGTCGCCGTCCCAGAAGTACATTGAATCTGCATCTGCTCCGTCTTTCTTTGCATCCGAAGAGAACACTTTGTCGAAATCAACTCCTGCAGGCGTGCCGTTGCTGCTGTAAGCAGGTTCGATCTCATTGGCAGTGGTGCCTATCTTTCGACTCATCGACGTGGTCTCAGGCAGGGAAAGCACTCCATTCTTGTCGGTCTCGAAGCGATATGCTGTTCCCCGGTGAACATACTGAATCGTGATGGACCCGTCAGAGTTCTTCATTGCATGGAGGTTATCGGCAGCAACCTGGTCAGCTCCGTTAACTCCGAACAGAAGAAGACCGCGAAGTCCGGAACTCATCGTCAGCTTGCCTTCAACATCATACAGCGCCATCATGAACAGGTGGGTCGAACCCGCAACAGAAGCTCCCGAGGCAGCGTCATAGGAATCCTCAGCGGCCATGTAACGAACGTTTGTCTTCCAGGTGAAATAGTTGTCTGCATCATTGCCTGCAAGGTTCACCTCAAAGTCGATGAGCAGGTCCTCTGAGCCATCAGACACATTTGCACTGGCAGCTTCTTCCTTGCTTCCCCCGCACGAAACCAATCCCAGCACCGCAATCATGACTATCAGTATTGTGAGTAATGTTTTTTTCATCTCTTTGTCTCCTTGATCATCTATATATAATTTTTTATCGAATAATGCAAGATGTTTTTGAGAAAAAACACAACTTTTTTGGTAGTATATATATTAATAGTGTCTAAATTTAATAGGAGTAAAGAGATATAAGCCTGCTGAATGGTGTCGATTATCTGTATGATACTCAAGGCGTCTCTATGTAGCCGCCCGCTGAGAATTTTAAGCATTCTGT
>JAFGUP010000368.1 GCA_016938475.1 Sphaerochaetaceae bacterium | reverse complement strand
GAAGAAGACGGAGTCGGTCCGGACCATCCGTTCTCCGGTGAAAAGCTTACCGTGGTCACGACACTGTATCGCTGGTCACAGTTCGAAGAGGCCGTTGATCTGGTGAACAGGATAACCGCTTTTTCCGGCGCCGGACATTCCTGCGGGATCCATACCAGCGATGAGAAACGGGTCGAGACCCTTGGTGAGAACGTCAACGTTTCACGCATTATGGTGAGACAGCCCCAATGCCTCGCAAACAGCGGTGCATGGACCAACGGGATGCCCTTTACCCTCACCCTCGGCTGTGGCTCATGGGGAGGCAACAGTACGACAGAGAATGTCACCTGGAAGCACCTGCTCAACCACACATGGATTTCCTACCCTATAGAGATGAACAGACCACGTGATGAGGAACTGTTCGGAGACCTTGTTCTCTAGGTAGGAATCGATACAGTCAGATACATGCAGATACGCGGGAGTGAACGGTATATGAATACTGTCACTCCCCTGAGAAGAACCTCCCGTGTCGTGTTCATCGTGAGAGATGTACCCTGCGAGTGTATCACAGGAACCGTGAAGAAATGGAAACGAAGAAAATCGAAGAGTTCAAAGAATTACGAGGGAAGATCATGCTCGGGGGCGGGGTCAGCGGGAATCAGACAGAGCGGCAACATGCCGCCGGCAAGCTCACGGCCCGGGAGAGGATTGAAGTTCTCTATGATCAGGAATCATTCATCGAGGATCAGGTGTACAGCACAAGCCGGACCAGTGATTTCGGTATGGATGCAAAGAGACACTTCGGTGACGGTGTCGTCACCGGCAGCGGGACGGTACGGGGCCGGCAGGTGTTTGTCTCATCTCAGGACTTCTCGATCGTGGGCGGATCGCTTGGTGAGATGCATGCCCATAAGATAGCAGAGGTACAGGAACTGGCGATCAGAACAGGCTCCCCGTTTGTACAGATCAACGATTCCGGCGGAGCCCGGATCCAGGAGGGGGTACTGTCACTCAATGGTTACGCACGGATATTCAGGAACAACACCTTAGCATCCGGAGTGATCCCGCAGATCTCTCTCATTCTGGGCCCCTGTGCGGGAGGAGCTGTGTATTCACCCGCATTGACCGATTTCATCTTCATGGTCGACACCATCAGCCACATGTATATCACAGGCCCGGACGTGATCCGGACCGTGACCGGCGAAGTCATCACTCATGAACAACTGGGTGGAGCCAGTGCACACTGCAGTAAGAGCGGTGTTGCTCATTTCCGATTCGCCACAGAACAGGAGTGTTTTTCCTTCCTGAGGAAGTTCCTCACCTACCTGCCGTCAAACAACAGCGAAGATCCGCCTGTCGTGCATAGCGGTGACCCGGTGACAAGACCCACTCCCGACATCCTATCGATCATTCCTGATACCGCGAAGATGTCCTATGATGTGAGAGACATCATCACGCAGATAGCAGACCGTGATTCCTTCATAGAGATACAGAAGGAGTGGGCCATGACTCTGGTGATCGGGTTCGCCCGTCTCGAAGGCAGGACCGTGGGAATCTTTGCCAACCAGCCCAAACATATGGCCGCAGTCCTGGATATCGACTCGTCGGACAAGGGTTCACGGTTCATCCGCTTCTGTGATGCCTTCAATATCCCGCTGATCTCACTTGTCGATGTTCCGGGTTATCTCCCGGGGGTCGCGCAGGAGCATGCGGGGATCATCCGCCACGGAGCGAAGATGCTGTTTGCGGTCTCTGAAGCCACCGTCCCGAAGATCGCCCTGATCATGCGAAAATCCTATGGGGGTTCCATGATAGCGATGTCAGCGAAAGCTCTCGGGTATGACCGGGTCCTTGCGTACCCGACAGCGGAAATCGCAGTGATGGGTGCAGAGAGCGCGGCCTCCATCATCTTCCATAAGGAAATTCAGATGGCAAAACACCCAGAGAAGAAGAAGAATGAGAAGATTGCTGAATTCCAGCAACAGTTCATGAATCCCTATTCCGCGGCCGCCCTCGGTCTGGTGGATGACATCATCGATCCTGAGCAGACCCGCAGGGAACTGATATACTCATTACGGATGATTTCCCGCAAGAAAGAGGACAGGCCGTCCAGGAAGCATGGACTCATGCCGGTATAGGCACAGTACACCGCATCACTCGAGATCATTCTTCTCCGAACGATAGTACTGTCGGATGCTGTCGATGAAGTCTCTCTGGCTGTCAGACAGAATGTAACTTTTTCTGTAGGCGGCATACAGGGTCCGGTAGATCTTCGGTTCCAGATGGAGCAGTCTGGTATTCGGACCGGGACGTTGGGGTACAGGCACCAGGCTCACCGCGATACCTGCTTCCACGGCAGCTATATGGGGTGTGGTGGATGAGGTCTCCAGCAGTACCCGTTCAGGATAGAAGCCCACCTTCTTCAGGATGTCATCGGTAAGATTGCGGTGCATGGAGTCCTTGTTGGACAGCATCCAGTTATCATGTCTGAACAGATGCAGGTCCGAATAGGAGATCGTTCCGGTCTGTGCATCTCCTGTCAGTTCTGCAGTATGGGGGTGATCAGCCGGAATCGCCAGGACGATCTCTTCCGTATCCAGAATCTCGAGTTCAACCAGATGGTGTTCGTCTGATAAGGGAGTCAGCACAGCGATATCGACCGATCCCTCGATCACACAATCGAGCAGTGTGTTCAGATATGATTCCCTGAGTTCGATCTGAACGTTCGGATACTTCTTATGAAAGGGAGGAAATACGTTCGTGAGCATCGCCAGTCCCCTTCTCGGGGAGCACCCGAACACAAAACGTGTCCGGTTCGAACGCTGGGTATCTTCCAGTCTCAGATAGGTCTCGTCCCTGATCTTCAGGATCCTTTCTGCAGCCTCGACATAGATCTTTCCCCCGGAGGTCAACTGGAATGTGTGGCTGTTGATCTTCTCAAAGATCGGGATATTGAGTTCCCCCTCAAGTTTCTTCACACTCTGACTCAGTGCCGAGGGCGTGATATTCAATCTGGCGGCGGCCCTGGCAAGCCCTTTTTCTTCCGCGATCGTGACGATGTACTGTAAAAGAGCAAGATTCATGCAATGGCCTCCACATTTTATTTGTTAAGTTTTTCTTTACAATATAGAATATTTAATTAACTTTACTTTTCATTATATGCCGAATATACTAAAAATCAAGATATTGCGTGTAATTTTTTACAGGCATATGAAAAAAGGAGATTGCACATGAAAAAAATCATCAACATGACTGTCCTGTTCTTCGTTTTCACAGTCCTGGTCACAGCAGGTCTTGCTGCTGCAGGAACTGAAGAACAGAGTTCGTCGGCAGCGGTCAAACAATGGCCTTCAGGAGCCGTGACCATCATCAGTCCCTCCAGGGCCGGCGGCTTCGCTGACATTCACAGCAGAATTCTTGCTGATTATCTACAGAGGACGACCGGTGTGCCTTTCGCAGTCGTCAACCAGAGTGACGGCGGAGGCAATATCGGAAGCGACACGGTTCGATATGCGGAACCGGATGGAAGGACCCTGCTTCACTTCCATACATCATTCCCCATCGCCGCATATACCGGAGTGTATGACGGAGACCCGAAAAAAGACTTTACCGTCCTTGCCGCCACTCAGACCGGTGGATACCATGTGTTCATCACCCGGGCCGACGCTCCCTACAGTACCATCGAAGAACTGGTCCAGTATGCCAGAGCCAATCCGGAGAGTGTGAAATGGGGAGCTGCAGCAGGCGTGACCTCTCACTTCATGATGGCACTGCTGGAAAGGGAAGCCGATGTAAAATTCAGAATGCTGGACGCGGGAAACGAAGCTGAACGGGTGACTGCCATGCTCGGCGGATTCATCGATGTGACCAACATGGGAATCAATGGCGCTCACCAGCACGCACTGGCAGGGAACATGAAGATTCTGGGTGTCATAGGCGACAAGCGCGATAAGAACCTTACCCAGTATCCGACAATCCGTGAACAGGGATATGATGTTGCGTGGGCAGGTGCCTTCGGCCTGTACGGACCTGCCGGGATGGATCCGGCTCTCGTGACGATGATCAATGAAGCCCTCAAAGGGTATGGAGAAGATGAAAAAGCGAAAGAGGCTCTTGACAAGATGGGTTCTGACTTCACCTACATGAATGTCGAGGAATCACAGGCGTACTACTTCAAGCAGTTTAATGATATTGAATCCTTAGCGGAAGAATTCGGTTTCTAACCATCAGGACATCACTGTTCTGCAGCCGCCAGGCGGCTGCAGAACACGTATTCAGACAGGGAGGTGGATCCTTTGACAAAAGATAGAATCAGCGGAGCGATTATCCTACTCATCGGCATAATCTGGATGGTACTGACAACTCAGGTGAAAGGGAATGCATTTTCAACAGTGATCGGACCGGAACTGTTCCCGAATCTGGCAAGTGGCGGACTGATACTCTGCGGCATCGGACTTCTGCTGCGCAAGCAGAAGGGAGAAAGTAAGCCATTTCTCTCCCGGGATGGATGGAAACGCGTTGGAAAGCTGTCCCTGACACTCGTCGTGTACCCCTTCATGCTGGAGTATCTGGGATTCATCGTCGCTTCATTCTACCTGCTGTTCGTCACGGTCACACTGTTCGACCTGAAGAGGACACTGTCTCTGCGTAGACGACTGATATTTCCCGTCCTCATCACGGCACCGGCATACATCTTTTTCCAATATGTTTTAGATCTTCCTCTACCGGTCGGAGAAATCATCAGACCGTTGATTCGATAGGGTACCATCATGGAATTACTACAATTCGTCTTTGAAAATCTTTTTGATCCGTTCTCACTGCTGCTGATATTCGGGGGAACGGTACTTGGTGTCATCTTCGGGAGTATCCCCGGCCTGAACGGGGCCCTGGCAATCATTCTGCTCCTTCCATTCACCTTCATGCTCGAAGCTGAACTGGGAATCGTCCTGCTTGTCTCTATCTACGTAGGCGGTATTTCCGGTGGATTCATATCTGCCGCTCTCATAGGGATTCCCGGAGCTCCCGCGGCAATAGCAACCACAATCGAGGCATGGCCGCTCACGCAGAAAGGCGGAGCTGTGAAAGCTCTCGGTGTCGGCACGATCGCAACATTCATCGGTACGTTCTTCAGCTGTATCATAGCGATGTTCCTCAGTCCCATCATCGCTACCTATGCAGTCAAGCTGGGACCATGGGAATTCTTCGGTCTCTGTCTTACGGCAGTGTCTCTGGTCATCTCGCTCTCAAAGGCGGATGTCCTGAAGGGAATTGCATCAGCATGTATCGGTTTCATCATCGGATCCATAGGATTCGCACCGATCGACGGAGCCCGCCGTTTCACGTTCGGTATATCACAGTTGAATACCGGTCTCGCTCTCGGTTCAACCATGATGGGTTTCTTTGTCCTGAGTTCGGTACTCATTGACTACGGGAAAGGGAACATGACGCTCCCTTCGGTGGCAAAACAATCTATCAAAGGATGGGGTTTCACACTAAGGGAATTCAAAGACAACGTCTGGAATATCATCAGATCCTTCTTCATCGGTCTGGGAATCGGCTTTCTTCCGGGTATGGGATCAGGCATATCAGCCTTTGTATCCTATGCAAAAGCCAAGGACAGTTCCAAACATCCCGAAGAGTTCGGTAATGGTGCCATAGAGGGGATCTTTGCCACAGAGACCGCGAACAACTCCACCATCGGAGGTGCTGTCGTTCCCATGATCGCTCTCGGGATCCCCGGTGACACCACAACGGCGATTCTTCTGGGAGCACTGACAATCCAAGGTCTTGAACCCGGACCGCTTCTCATGGTCAACGATCCCGGATTCGTGTATGTGCTGTTCGGCGGACTGATCCTTGCCTCGATCGTGACACTGGGCATCCAGTACTTCGGGATGAGACTGTTCCCAAAGATCCTCAGCATCAAATTCATGTTCCTTTTCCCGGTGATCATGGTTTTTGGATTCAACGGAGCATTCGCGCAGGGCAATTCAATTTTCAATGTCTATATGGTAGTTGTCTGCGGTGCTATCGGATTCCTGTTGTCCGTAGGCAGATTCCCCATCACTCCTCTGATTCTGGCCTACATTCTCGCACCACTTCTTGAAACCTATCTCAGACGGGGGATTTCCTACACGGAACAAGGTGCTCTTACCTTCTTCACCCGTCCTATCTCACTTGCCCTCATCATCATCGCCACCTTCTCAATCATTCGCGGGCTGCTGAAAAAGACATGATGCACAGAACACTGAGCGCATGGCTGAGACACTGAAGAAACAAAAGACAATCCTGTACGCAATACATATTCCTGGAGTTGAAACACTGTATGAAGATCACGGATATAAAAATACTGAGAGCAGATAGATACTTATTCATCAATGTTGAGACTGATGCCGGGATCACCGGCATCGGTGAGGCTGGAGCCTGGAGTTTTCCCGAGGCGACCATCGGTGCACTGAAGGAATTCAGAACCAGTCTTATCGGTGAAGACCCGTTTCTTATCGAACATCACTGGCAGAGCCTCTACCGCTGGACCTATTTCAGGGGTTCGATCATCTCAAGTGCCATCTCCGCTATCGATATCGCTTTATGGGATATCAAGGGAAAGGCGCTCGGGGTCCCCGTGTATGAACTGCTCGGGGGCAAATGCAGGGACAAGGTGAGGACCTACGCCCCGGTGTTCGAGTTCACTGCTGATAAGATGGCTCAAGGCTGCCTCAGGCTCAAGGAACAGGGATTTACCGCAGCCAGATTAATGATCACAAGTCCTGTCCAGAATGGACGAAGCGACCTGAGAGACAGCATCAACTCCAACAGGGTCCATGAAGCGGTTGAAAAAGTGCGCATATGCCGTGAGGCAGTCGGTCAGGATTTCGATCTCTGTCTCGAGGTCCACAGAAGCATGACCCCGGCCGAAGCATCGGTGTTCGTGAAACGGGTTGAGCAATACACACCCATGTTCATCGAAGACCCCATTCCGCCGGACAATTACGATATCATGGCGGATATTGCCGGTCGAACCTGTATTCCAATTGCTACCGGGGAACGGTTCATCAATATTCATGAATTTGAACTGCTTCTTTCCAGAGGGGCTGTCAAGTATATTCGACCCGATGTCTGTGTTGTGGGAGGCCTGAGTGCTTCCAAGAAAATAGCAGGTATCGCCGAAGCACGGTTCGCGGGAGTAATACCCCATAACCCGCTCGGTCCCGTGTCCACTGCAGCGTGTATTCAGCTTGATGCCTGCATTCCGAACTTCACGATTCAGGAATTCCCCTCGTTCTATCTGGAAAACGGTGACAACGGGATGATGGTCGATCCATTTACCATAGAACAGGGATATCTTATCATACCGGATGCGCCGGGAATCGGAATTGAACTGGCACCTGATCTGGAGAAGAGATTCCCGCCTGTAGATAGAGCCCGGTCCTTCAAGAAACAGCTGGCTTTCGATGGATCGGTCAGAGATGTATAGAACACTCGAACCGGGACAAAACATGTGTCTATGATGGAATCGGAGGAACGGTATGAATGTACGAAAGGCTATTGAAGCATGGGATGAGATAGAACGCGGGCTGAATATGAGAAGTCTCGCGAATGTCCTCGATGGTGAATCACACAGGTTTGAACCCTTCAGGATTTATGGCGATCTATACTATGTAGGCAACCGTGTTGTCTGCTCCCATCTGATCAATTCCGGCGATGGGCTGATCCTCATCGATACGGGATTTCCACACAACGCGAAACAGCTCGAGGAAAGTATCAAGGCCCTCGGATTCGACCCGAAAGATATTCGGTACATCCTTCATACTCATGAACACTTCGACCATTTTGGTGCGACAGCTTATCTGCAGACGAAATACGGCTGCAGGACCTTTATCCATAAGGACGGCGCAGAGGTCTTCCGCAGTCACCCTCACCACACTGAACTGCAATCATCCTATTGTCCCGATGCTGCTCTTTTCATACCGGATGTCGAACTGGCTCATGGCGATATCGTCGAACTGGGGAGGGTGAAGATATCCTGTATCCATTCACCGGGGCATGCTGCCGGAGCACTCACCTTCGTGTTCGAAATGGGTGAACGTGAACGTGAACAGGAAAAGGTGATAAAGGTTGGTCTCTGCGGTGTGAACGGGAATCTCCCCCTGCATGTCGGAAGGCTTCTAAAATACGGAATTCCCCTAGAGACCAGAGAACAGTATCTGAGCACCATAGAAAGTCTGAGGGACATGGACATCGATATAACTCTCGATACCCATCCCCGCCCGGGCGGTCTGATAGAGCGGAGAACTGCTATGCTGACAACTCCTCACAGCAACCCCTTCATCGACACAGTCGTGTGGAATCAGACGTTGGATGACTACCGGGACAGATTCTCTGCTCTGGTGATGAAGGAAAAGGAACAGCAGCTGATTTGACCTCTACTCTCGATTCCGAACAGTTCCATCATCGTATCACTCCTTTCTGAACAGGAGTGATTACCATACGTGCTACAGTGAGAACCGGCTTTACCTACCCGTCAGTTGAGGAGAGGAGACACTTCCTGTGCGAGTACTGTCAGTGTCCTGAGTGAATCGAGAAGACTGAATGCACTTTGATACATCGCGATTTCCTTCCGTGCGACCTGATACTCGTCGCTCAACCCGTACTCAAGTCTGATCTGTTCATCTTCCGCCTGAGTTCTAGCCAGGGTATATTCACTGATCTTCAGTTCAAGAGCATCGAAGGCTCCGTTGATTCTCAGCTGCAGTGTCTTCAGTGAAGCCTTGACCTGTTCCTCTGCCTCCTTTACTGCCAGCTGCGCCTGCACGAGCTGCTGATCGAGCTGACCGGTCTGCGCCCTTCTGGTCTTTCTGAACACATCAGGAGCATTGAACAGAAATGATACACGAACGTTGTGTTCGGTTGATGATGAGAACAGATCACCGATACTGTCACTGAAGCTGCTGCCCGGAGCTGGATTACTGAACGGTTCATAGTTGACGCTCAGAGTGAACGAGGGTGCATCAGATGGAGAACCCTGTGCGTACTGGGCCTGTGCCGCTTTGTAATCAAGCTGAGCCTGCATGTAGGCCGAGTCGGTCTCAAGAGCACGCTGTTCATAGAACGGGTCGGAATCAAGAGTACTGCCATACAGGAGGAAGAGATCTTCGATACTCTCGAGCGAAGAGGTTGCCAGAGGGAAACTCCGGGTCTCCGGGTCAGAGGAGAAGAGTGTCAGAGTCTCTTCCAATGAAGCTATCTCAGATTCCATGTTCGTGATCTGAAGAGCAAGAGTGGAGAGTCGTTGCTTCTCAGCGAGAAGGTCATTGCGGCTGATCAGCCCTTTAGCTTCGTTCTCGATGGCGTCCTGAACCCGGTTTTCCTGTATCTCATACTCCTTGATGAGCAGGAACCGGCTCTCCCTGAGTGCCTGATACCCCTGCAGGAGGGAAAGAGCTTCACGAGAAAGCTCCTGAGCCGTATCCTCCACACTCATCAGTGCACTCTCATAGGCCAATTCACTGGTCTCAAGCACATGATTGCCGTAGTTGAAGTCAAGCACCTTGTCGTTGATACCGATCGGCTGGGTCAGAGACAGGGATGCAGAAGGGCTCTGGTTCCAGGTCCATGTGGTTCCACCATCATCTGTGATGAGGGAGCTCATCGAAGAGAGCTGTACCGAGAGAGAGCCGCCGGTCATGAGACTCTGCGAAAGAGCTCCGTTGAACCCGAAAGAGTGATTGGTGATAGTCGTAGCCGGAGGAGCTCCTGTAAGAGAAGTGTCATCAATGTAGGAGTACAGGGGGGCCGAGTTCACCGAGAGGGTCGGTCTCTGACCGGCTTTCACCCGCTCCAGTGAGAGGCGCTGGATCTCGGCAACTGACTCAAGTGTCCTGAGTGTTCTGTTTTCAGCTCGGATCACATCCTCTATGGCCCTGTTCATCTGTGCATCCGGCATCTCCCACTGACTGAGGAAGTCAGAGAGGAATTCGGTATTCACTTCAGAAGACTTCCCTGACTCATTCGTGAAGGGAATATCGAGTGAGGGATACATAGAGGCACTGAGAGATGCCAGTACAAGAAACAACGTGATGAAAAGTGAGAAAGATCTGCGGTGCCTTTTCATGCTTCACCTCCTGATGCAGTGCGTTTGCGGTCATACAGCAGCCCGTAGAGCAGCGGGATGATCAGCAGAGCACTTATGGTCGAGAAGATAAGGCCGAACATGATGGTGGAAGCCATCGGTCCCCACACGACACTCGTACCGCCAATCCCTAACGAGGTGGGAAGCAGCCCTCCGATCGTGGTAAGAGAAGTGAGCAGAATCGGCCGGATGCGCTTCTGGGCTCCTTCCTTCACTGCCTCAGCAACTGTCTTTCCCTCCTTCCTGAGATCGTTGATGAAACTGATCAGAACGATTGCATCATTGACCGCGATACCTGCCAGGGCCACCCCTGCATACAGGACTGTCGTAGAAAACGGTGTTCCCGAAACGAACAGGAACAGGATCACACCGACGAAGGCGAATGGGATGGAAAGCAGTATGAGCAGTGGTTGCGTGTAACTGTTAAACTGTGCTCCAAGAATCAAATAGATAAGGAAAATCCCTATGAGGAATACCCGGAGTATCTCAAGAAGGAGGGTATTGAACTCGGCAAAATCTCCTCCCGCTGAGAAGGATACTCCCGGATACTGAAGGGAAAGGGTCTCATCCCAGTACTCCTGCACCCACTCATCCACACTTCCTGTATTGACCCCCTCAGAAGTGTTGGCTGTGACCTGAATCTCACGGGTCCCGTCTGTACGTCGTATCGAACCATACGAAGAGGAGAGCTCTATATCGGCTACAGAAGAAAAGGGTATAAACCTGCCATCTGCAGTGGGAATCAGCGATTGTTCAAGACTACTGAACGGATCTGACTCGGACAGGTCTGTACGAACAACTATGGGAACTTCGATATTGTTCTCAAACAGGACACCTGTCTCAATACCATCGTATCTGCTTCGTATAAAGGAACCGATCGTTGCCACATCCACTCCAAGCGCACTCGCCCGTTCGGCATTCAGCACGATCTGTAATTCGGGAGAACCCTTCTCATAGTCACTTTCCACCGTATTCAGCTCTGGATACTCTCCAAGATACCCTTTCAGCGCTTCAGAGGCAGCAATAAGCTCGTTATAGTCATCCCCGGATAACCGGTAGCCTATAGGGGCCGCAGTAGGTGGTCCGTTCTGTGCCTTACGGTAGAACACATCATCTACTCCGGTTATGTAGAAGGTCTTCTGCCTCACATTCTCGATAATTTCATCGATACTGCGCACCCTCCCTTCATCCTGTTCATACAGGTCTACAGTGATCTCTGCAAGATTGGAGGCATTGCCGGTGGCGGAGGAGGAAGATGCTCCCACTGTACTACTGATGCTCGATATCTCACTCTGATACGAAGGATCGAACAGGACCTCTTCAAAGGCTCTCACAACTGAGTCTGTCATCTCTATCGAACTTCCGGTGGGAGTCTTGATATCGATGGTGAAATAACTGAAGTCCTCTGCACTGAACAGGTCTGTATCAAGATAACCCACAAGGGCGAAGGAACCCACAGTCAGTGCAAAGGCAAGGAAAAGGACACTCTTCTTGAACCGGTATACCCCTGAAAGCACCCTGGAGTAGCCAGACTGAACCACATGAAACCACTGCCCTACCTCACTACCCCGATTCTGCCCCCTCTCGAGTCTCTTCTGTTCCCGTTTCTTTCCCCAGTCGGCAAAGTGGGAAGGAAGAATCACCAGAGACTCTGCTGTACTAGCAAGAAGGGCTATCGTAACAGTAAGGGGTATGACCCGCAGAAATTTCCCTATCGTGCCTGGAATGATCATCAGAGGAAGAAAGGCTGCCACGGTGGTTCCCGTTGCGGCAATGACCGGCCATACTACCTGATCTGTTCCGAGTATTGCTGATTCCTCTCGTGAATACCCTTCAAGGCGGAGCCTGTAGGAGTTCTCGATCACAACAATCGCATGGTCTACTATCAGCCCAAGCACCAGAACAAGACCGAACAAGGTATTGGTATTGATCGTCTCCCCGAGATAATCAAGAATGATAAAGGTGATTGCAAACGATACGGGGATACCAAGAGCTGTCATCGCTGCGTTCCTGAGACCGATGAACAGAGTCAGGACGACGAACAGTATCGCAAGCCCTATACCGGCATTGACCGCAAGAACCGAGAGGCTCGATGCAATCTGAACGGTGGAATCATTGAACAGACTCAGCGTTCCGGTAAAAGTGCTGTCTGCTCTGCTCTCATTCACGATGGATGTAATCCCGTCCACAACCGAGACACTGCTGCCTCCGGGTACTTTGATAACCTTGAGGGAGACGGAAGTCTCTCCATCATAGCGCTGAACAAGAGAATCGGGGTCGAACCCGTCAACTACCTCAGCAACATCACCGACAGTTACCGAGCCCACCTTGTCTGAACCTCTGCGGACAGTTACCTGTGAAATATCACCACTGGTCCGTATCGACCCCAGCGTTCTCAACAGGTACTCTCTGCTACCGCTGCTGAGCGTCCCCCCGGGAACGACACTGTTTTCACGCTGAATGGCTCGGCTGAGCTCGTTCATGCTCAACCCCAGGGATTCAAGTTTCTTAGGGTCGACATGTACCAGGATCTGACGGTCTGGAAGTCCCACGATGTTTACATCGCTGACATCCTGCACCTGAAGAATCTTCTCTTTCAGATAGTGGGTCTGCTGATACAGCTGATCGTACGACATATTACCACTGAGGATAACTTCAATGACAGGAAGAAAGTCCGCAGATGAAAAGTCATCGATCGCCGGGTCAAGGGTTCCTTCCGGCAGAGAGACCTGACTGACACGGGTCTGAGCATCCTGATAAAGTGTTCTGAACTCCTCGTTAGATATTCCATCGTCAAACTCTACCCTGACAACCGATAGTCCTTCAGTAGTCGTTGAGGCTATGGCCTTGAGTTTGCTTATTCCGCTGAAACTGTTTTCGATGGGAACCGTAACCGAGGATTCGACATCCTCCGCTGAGGTCCCCGGATAGGCTGTGATGATGTTCACCCAGTAGAAGGGAACTTCCGCGAACTGTTCCTGAGGAAGCTGTACGAGTGAGAATGCTCCAAGAACCAGCAGTGTGATCATCAGGATGTTTATCAGGACCGGTTTCGTCACGGAAAAACGACCGATGCTTATTCGTGCAGGGTCCAGTGAATGTATCATACGATCAATCTCCTCTTGTCAGCTATTCACGGGTGACGACCACATCGCCTGACTGGATCGAGTCAAGACGGGTGACAAGCACTTCTCTATCGTTCAGGTCGACAGCCTCATCTACTGAGGAAATGGCAGTGTAGTCACCATATGTATCAAGAAGGTTCACTTCAAGCAGCTTTGCAGTGTTCTCACTCTCAAGAAGGTATACATAGGTCATGCCGTTTCTGTATACCATCGCCGAGTTCGGAACAACGAACTGCAGTGGAGCATCACTGTTGAAGATCGCTATATCGGCCGATATACCTGCACGTATCAGATCCGGATCAGGATTGTCCGCTTCAACCATCACACGCCAGGAACCGGTGCTCTCATCACTTGCCGCACTGATTGCTGTCACCACACCTTCACTCTGATACCTGTCATACTGCGTTGAGATGGTTACAGTTGCACTGTAGCCTTCCTTGATCTGAAACAGCTGCGATTCTCCTACACTGAAGATCAGCTTCATTCTGGTGTTATCCACCACGCGGGCTATCATCTGGTTGGGAGATACCGTCGTGCCGATGACCAGTGAATCATCAAGGTATCCGATCCTGCCAGCTATCGGTGAGCTGATGAACGAACTGGACAAGGTGTCCTGTGCACTCTCGAGCTGTGCCTCAATTCCTTTCAGTGAAGATTCCGTGGTTGAGAGGGCAGATTGACTCACAGATCCCCTATCATACAACACCTTCTGAGCATCCATCTGTCGCAAAAGAGTATCACGCTGAGCCTCAAGCTGCTGTACCGTCAGAGAAGAAACGCCACTGGCAAGTGTGACCAGGATATCTTCTTTCTGTACAGTGTCGCCAAGGTTGACGTCTATACGTTCTATAGTTCCGGGCACATCTGCCCTCAAGACAGCTTCATTAACCCCTCTGACTGGAGCACTGGCATACACATACTCCCTGAGGGCCCTCTTTTTCACTTCAGCAGTCTGGCTGACTATGCTTGAAAACTCGGTAACACCGTCCGGATCGACGACCCAGCTGGCAGAAGCCATCTCTTCACTGCTCTCCTGTACACCTTCATCTTGACCTGGAATACAGGAAGTCAACATGATAAGTATGAGAATTGAAAAGGACAGGTATCCAAGGAATCGTTTCATCAAGTACTCCTTTTTATCTAACATCTTTACGATATAAGTCTAATTGTAATGATTACAATATATACAATACGTACTACAAAAGCCATCGACTACCTGTCTGTGTTAAAAAACTGCAAGAAAAACAGAGCTTCTTCACACGTGGGAATCCAGCTCTTCTAGAGCCTCTTTAAGATTAACTGAGCTGCCTATATCGCTTACCAGGATACCCGATTCACTGGCTACGACCACAAGATCACGGGTGCCGAGAGTTATGATGGGAAGCAAGGTTTCATTCAACACCGAGGTATTGCTGCTTTGATATATAATGGCAGGCCCTTTCCTCTGCGGACCTATCTCACTGAGAAGGGCATCCCAGGTGCCGATATCATTCCACGCCCCGCTGTACGGCACGACGGCGACCTCCTCAAGGTGTTCGAGCACCTCGTAATCGAAGCTGATACTCTTCTGTTGTGCATAGGATTCCAGAAGTTCGGTGTAACTCCCCTTCTTCAGTTTCCCTTCGGTGATCGAGAGCATCATACCCAGATTGAAGGCAAACACGCCGCCGTTCCACAGTGCACCCTCCTCCACCAGATAGCGCGCGGTCTCCTCATCGGGCTTCTCTCGGAATCGTCCATCAGGAAGAATATATCCGTAGCGAGTGGCCGGGTACGTGGGAGTGATACCCATGAGGGTGACACGCTCCGGATGGTCAGTGACCGTATCGAGCATCTTCTTCACCACCTGAAAGTATCGTTCTTCGGTGAACACATCGACCGGAAGCACTACGACACTGTCCTCCTGTGCGGCGCCTGAAACATCTCTGAGATATCTCAAGGCAAGAGCAATGGCGGCAAATGTGTTACGCCTGTTCGGCTCCGGGACCACTTCGATCTCTTCTGACAGTTCCGCCCTGATCAGAGGGACCTGCTGTTCACTCGTTGCAACCACGATATGTGAGGAAGGAAGGACCCGGTTCAACTGCTGATACATTCTGTTCAGCATCGATATCTCGCCACCGGCACCATCGGGAATCAGGTGCAGAAACTGTTTTGACTTCTCGGGAGTGCTCAATGGCCATAATCGCCTACCGGACCCCCCTGAAAGCAGGATGATATGATTGTTCATAAATAACCTCGCTGCATGTATCATACGGGATAGTTATGAGAA
The DNA here is from genome assembly GCA_016938475.1 of Sphaerochaetaceae bacterium. Lineage (GTDB taxonomy): Bacteria > Spirochaetota > Spirochaetia > Sphaerochaetales > Sphaerochaetaceae > SABI01. The sequence continues at coordinate 23,812 of JAFGUP010000368.1, read as the reverse complement.
TATCCAGCAAGTATCGAGTAAAATCCTACTTGACTACTAAACATATGTTACGTACTATGTGAGTATGGCAACACTATTGATCGGCACATCTGGCTACAGCTACAACGAATGGGTCGGTCCGGTCTATCCAGCCGGGACCCGGAGGCAGGATTTCCTGTCACTCTATGCACAGGATTTTGACACAGTCGAACTGAATTTCAGCTACTACCAGATGCCGAAAGAGGCTCAGCTGCAGAACATGATTCAAGAGGGTGGCAAAGCTCTGCACTACTCGATCAAGGCCCATCAGTCGCTCACCCACACCATCGACTACACTTCCTGGAAGGACTCTGCCTCAGAGTTCTGCCGGAGCGCGGATGTGCTGTTACATGCAGACAGGCTTAAAGCCGTCCTGTTCCAGTTCCCCTACTCCTTTCATTACGAGGCGGATCAGAGACGATACCTCGATGCCATCCTCAGAGAGTGTTCGGCCTTCCCTCTGGCAGTGGAATTCCGTAACGGACAGTGGTACAACAGCAGGACTATCGAGGCGCTGAGAACGCGGAATATATCTCTTGTCTCCCTCGATATTCCTGAGACGAAGGGAATGCCTCCGATGATGGATGTACACACATCCTCTCTTGCCTACCTGCGTCTGCATGGACGTAACGGAGAGGCCTGGTGGAAGAGCGATGCGGCCGGCCGTTACGATTATCTGTACAGTGAGAGAGAACTTGAAGCTATCGCACAGAGGGTAAAAATGATCGCATCCTCCGTTGATACGGTCCTTGTGTACTTCAACAACCATCGCCGGGGACAGGCAGTCCTCGGTGCAAAGAGACTTATCGAACTGCTGGGCGGTCGAGGGACAGAACATGCATCATGAGCCTGCTGCGACACAGGATGCATCGATCATCCACGTGAACATCACCAACTTCTTCGCTTCACTGGCGGCGGCAAAAGACCGTTCACTGAACCGCAAAGCCTTCGTCATCGCGCCTGAGACCTACGGTGCGTGTGCCATCATCAACACCTCTGAGGGAGCACGCAAGGAAGGAATAGAGAGGGGTATGAGCGTGGCTCAGGCTTTCAAACTTGTCCCCCACCTCACGGTCCTGACCCCTGACATGCAACAGGCACAGACCGTGCAGAGGGAACTGCTGCGTATCGCTCAACAGTATTCTCCTGCTATCGAACATGATATGAGGGGACATCTGTATCTTGATGCGAAAGGGACACGCCGCCTGTTCGGCCCTCCACGGGATATCGCGATGGGTCTGTCCTCACACATACGTGAAGACCTTTCCATCACCCCCTCCGTAGGGATCGCATCGAACCGTCTGGTGGCAAAGATCGCGACACGGGCGATTCGCCCCAGCGCAGTGACAGCCATCGCGGTAGGTGAAGAACGGCTCTTCCTCAGATCACAGGACATCAATATCCTTCCGGGGCTCACCCGTTCGATGAAACGGGTGCTCTCAGCTGCAGGAATGAGAAACATCGGAGCACTGGCCGATCTCGATGAGACTCAAGCCGTACTGCTCCTCGGAAGAAACGGTATCGCCGTCAGACACCTGGCCCTCGGCGAAGACCTTTCAGCGGGGAGCATTCACACTCTTGAGAATAATCAGATCGAGACCCGGGTGGACCTCGCACATCCGAGCGAACACCTTCCCACCATAGAAGGGGGTATGTTTCAGATTCTTGAAGAGGCATGGACTCAGTTGCGGGCCCGTGAAGAACAAGCTGAGCGGGTTGAAATCACCATCGTCTATGCAGACCGACAGACATCCACACTCAGCGCATCCGTTCCCGGGGAACTCCTGTATGATGGTCAGCTGATCAGTTATGGGAGAGACCTTCTCTCCAGAGCATTGAAACGGCGGATCATGGTCTCTTCTATCGGCATCAGACTCTCCCATTTCCACCGGCACAGGAAACAACACGATCTGTTCAAGTTCGAACAGGAGCAGCTGAGCGAACGCTTCCAGCAGCATGTTGATACCCTGAGACGCAAGTACGGGAACAGGATCATCACACGGAGCTTTGCACTCTATCATGGCTAGCAGACTGGGCATCATCAGCGCCTATTCCCTGCTCTATGGCGTACTCATGCCGGGTGACATCCTTGAAGCATGCAGAACACATGCGATAGATACCATCGCCATCACCGATATCTCAGGGATGCACGGTCTTCATGCATTCAGAGAAGAAGCACAGGAATACGGAGTGACGATCATCACCGCGACCAAGTTCATCACTCCTCAGGGGCCTCTGTGGGCCTTCGTCTCTTCTGCACAGGGGTATGCGCATCTGACACATATTCTGTCATTGCAGGTGCAGGGATCCGATGTCATAGAGGCTCTCTCCAGTGAGAGCCGGGGTCTGATTCTTGCATCCTCTTCCCGACCCATACTCACACGGCTGAAGAGCTGCAGCGACGAACTGTACGCGGCCATTACTCCCGGGAATCTGGGAGGATGCAACTACGGATCAGCCCTGTCACTTCCCCTTGTCGCGATCGAAGATGCACTGTTCATCGAAAAGAAGGACTATGATACACACAGACTGCTGTGTGCTATAGCGCAGAAAAAGACGGTGGGAAGTCTTGATGAGTCTCTCCTCGCCTCACCCGATGCTGTCATTCACAGCGCAAGTGAATATCAGCGAATATTCTCCCCCTGGCCCGAAGCGCTCGAAGGAAGCGAACGTATCGCACGGCAGTGTTCGTTTTCAGGGCTCTTCTCCTCACTCATCTTCCCCTCGTATCACTTGCTCGATGATGCACACAGCGGTGCGGTTCTGCGAGAAAGAGTCTTCGAAGGTGCCGACATGCGCTATGGAGAGCTCAACGATGCTATCATAGACAGAATCGAGTGGGAGCTTTCGATAGTCATCCAGAAGGGGTTCGCTCCCTACTTTCTCATCATGCATGACATCGTCAATATGGCGTCACGCAGCTGTGGACGAGGTTCTGCCGCTGCCTCCATCATATCGTATGCCCTCGGGATCACCCAGGTCGACCCTATCGCCTACAATCTGTACTTCGAACGGTTCCTGACAAGCAGCCGTGAAGATATGCCCGACATCGACGTCGATTTCGCCTGGGATGAACGGGACGGGATCCTGCATCAGGTGATGGATAATTTCACAGTGGAGCACTGTGCCAGAGTGGCCAATCACAATCTGTTCCGCTTCCGCTCGGCGGTGAGGGAGAGTGCAAAGGCTCACGGTCTGAGTGATGATCAGATCACGCAGGTTCTCAGTGGAAGAAATCAGCTCATCGAGCAACAATCAGTGTGGAACAGTGTCCTTGCCCTTGCACAGAGCATCACAGGGTTGCCCCGGTCCCTCTCGATGCATTGCGGGGGTCTTGTCATCACTCCCCGTACAGTCGATACCTACGCACACGTGATCCGTTCACGGGAAGGGTACCCCCTGCTCACCTGGGATAAGGAGGGAGTCGAGAGTGCAGGACTGGTGAAGATCGACCTGCTGGGAAACCGTTCTCTTGCCGTGATCCGCGACACACTTGCGGCCCTTGAGAAGGAAGGAATCATCATAGACCGTGACACCTGGCGTCCTGCAGAGGATGAGGCAACCGTCGACCTCATCGCGCGCGGTGATACGATGGGTGTCTTCTATATCGAGTCTCCAGCAATGCGACTGCTCCAGAAAAAGACGGGAAAGGGAGACTTTGAACATATCGTCATCCACTCTTCGCTGATTCGTCCCGCGGCCAATGCGTATATAGAAGAGTATGTACAGAGGGTCCACGGGAAACCATGGGAACCGATACATCCTCTGTTCGAACAGATCGTGCAGGAGAGTTACGGCATCATGTGCTATCAGGAGGATGTATCGAAGACGGCCATCGTACTGGCCGGGTTCAGTGAACATGACGGGGATCAGCTTCGCAAGGTGGTTGCGAAAAAGCACAAACACAAACGTCTTGCTGCCTATGAGAGGCAGTTCGATGAAGGCTGCAGGAGTCGCGGGATCGCACAGGATGTGCGAGAGAGGATCTGGTCGATGATCCTTTCCTTCGACGGCTACTCCTTCTGCAAGCCCCACTCCGCCTCCTATGCGATGGTCTCCTTCCAGTCAGCCTACCTCAGGGTTCACCACCCTGCGCCTTTCATGGCATCAGTCCTCTCGAACCGGGGAGGGTTCTACAGTGAAGGGGCGTATATAAGTGAAGCACGTCGTATGGGTCTTGAACTGAGAGGGCCCGACGTCAACGAGAGTATCTACCGATATCAGGGTTCGAACCACCGTATCATCGTCGGGTTTATGGCGATACATGACCTTTCGTACCGCAGTGTACAGACGATCCTCGACGAACGGCACAAAGGTGGAGTGTTCACTTCTCTTGATGACATCACCGAGCGTATCACACTGCCACACACGGATATCGCGGTCCTCGCCTCTGCCGGTGTCTTTGACTCCATCGCCGGAACTGCCGACAGGGAAGAGCAGGTAAGAATTCTGCTTATCAACGGGAAGAGAGACAAGGGTGGAGAACCGGAGCTTTTTCAGCAGTCGGTACAGCCTATCCGGGTGCAGATCCGTGAGCGCAAGGATAGAACAGAGGAGCTGCTCAGTGAGTACCGTGCTCTGGGATTTCTCAGAAACCACCATATCCTCTTTCTCTGGGCTTACGAGCTCTCACGAATCAGACGCATCAGAGGCTACGAGATACCCGGACACGAAGATCAGCAGGTTACACTTGCCGGATGGCCGGTCACGAAACGGACGATCATGACGAAGCAGAAACATGTCATGGCCTTCGTCTCCTTCGAAGACGAAACGTGCATCTACGAAGCGGTGATCTTTCCTCAGGTGCATGAACGCTACGAGTCTCTGATCTATGCATCGAGACCTCTCATCGTCCGTGGCATCGTAAAACGCTGCCATCGGGCATTCTCGATCGAAGTGACATCCCTGTCAGCATTGGCATGAACAGTGATGCTGTGGGAAGCAATCTTTTTTGCATCATGTTCAGTTTACCTTTTTACATACAGTTGAAGATGCTGTACAATGGATATTGATAATTCTCAAGGAGGAAATGGTGAAGATTCAGAAACAGCAGGCCATGCGAAACGTAGTCATAGGCCTGTCCCCCCTCGTTCTTGCGGCGATATATTTCTTCGGGTGGAGATTCCTCGCAGTGTACAGTATCGTCCTGCTCTTCGGACTCCTCGGCGAATGGTTCATGGCACGAAGATACGGCTACAAGATAACAGAGTCCCTCTATGTGAGTGCAACGCTGTTCGCTTTGTCTCTGCCACCGACGATTCCACTGTGGATCGCGGCAGTAGGCATCATGTTCGGCATCGTGTTCGGTAAGATGGTATTCGGCGGCTTCGGACGGAATGTGTTCAATCCTGCCATCACAGCCAGGGCTTTCGTCTACATCAGCTTCGGTGTCCCGCTCACAGCACACTTCGTCTCCCCTATGAGCACGGTATCCCCCGTTCCCGGAGGATTCGCTACCTGGCTCAGCACAGCAGACTCAGTGGGAGCTGCGACCCCTCTTATCAGCGCGGATGTTTCGTATCTGAACCTGTTCCTCGGGAATATCCCGGGCAGTTTCGGCGAGACCAGCGCGATCCTTATCCTGATCGGCGGAGCGTATATCATCTATAAGAAATCAGCAGCATGGCGTCTTGTTGTCTCCTCCATCCTTCTTTTCACCATCACCCAGTCACTTGTATTCTTCACAGGAAAAAGCGGAGCTCTTGACCCTCTCACAGCCCTCATGAGCGGCTCGTTCCTCCTGGCGGCATTTTTCATGATCACTGACCCGGTCAGCTCCTCACAGTCAACCGATATCGGCAGATGGCTGTATGGCGGAACCTTCGGTGTCCTCACTGTTCTCATCAGAGAGTTCTCTTCCTGGGCCGAGGGTGTCACCTTTGCGATTCTTCTGGTCAATATGTTCGCGCCCCTTCTTGATCACCTTATCAAGGAAGCGAAAAAGAAAAAGAAACTGAAAGGGAATGCTCAAGGGGGTACGGCATGAACAAAGACGGATTCTATGCTCTGCGGATACATCCGATCGTATTCATGGGCATTGTAACGATCGTGTGTGTCTCGATTCTCAGTGCTCTCTACCTCTCTACACAGGATCGTGTAGAGGCGAACGAACTGTTCTTCCTGCGTCGCAGTGTCCTTGACGCTGCGGGTATCACGCACGACGGGACCGTCGACGCAGTACAATCCCTGTACGAAACATCTGTCACCGAGACAGATGGAAAGTACCGTATCGATGGAAACGAAGATAGTCCTGTCACGGTGGTTGAGAGAACCGGTCCCGGGCTGTGGGGGCCTATCACAGTAATGATAGGCTTCTCCTCTCCTCAGGTGCTCTCAGGTATTTCAATCGTGTCTCAGAATGAGACTCCCGGACTCGGTGCTCGTATCGAAGAACCATGGTTCACTGCCCAGTTCGCAGGGAAGACCGGTCCGTTCCTCCTTGTGGAAGAGGGAACGAGCGATGCCTCCAACGAGGTAGATGCGATCACGGGAGCCACCCGCACCTCCCGGTATTTCCGCGATATCGTGAACTCTGTCGTGAGTGATGGACCATCGATCTATGGAGGACAATAAGATGGCTAAAGGAATATACAAGAAAACCTTCATGGCTCCGCTGGGAAAGGATAACCCGGTATTCGTGCAGATCCTCGGGATCTGCTCCACCCTGGCCGTGACGAACAGACTCGACAATACGCTGGTGATGAGTCTGGGGGTGATATTCACCCTCGCTCTCAGCAGTTTCACGATCTCAATCATGCGCTCCTGGATCCCAAGCCGCATCAGGATGATGGTCGAGACCATGGTGATAGCGACCTTCGTCATCATCGTCGATATTACTCTGAAGGCATTCTACCCTGAAATGTGGAAGTCGCTCGGACCGTATGTCGGTCTTATCATCACCAACTGTATAGTCATGGGCAGAATTGAAGCTTTCGCACTTCAGAACAAACCTTCTCTTTCGCTTGTTGATGGTATTGCATCGGGTATCGGGTATGCCTACGTGCTGCTCATCATCGCATTCGTGCGGGAACTGATGGGAACAGGCACCCTGTTCGGCTTCACAATCCTCGGTGACTGGTGGACCAGCTGGGCGATCATGATCATGCCTCCCGGAGGATTTTTCATGCTAGCGATATTCATCTGGATTGCCAAAGAGGCATTCATGAAGGAGGCTACATCATGAGTGACATGCTTTTCCCCCTTGCAGTGTTTTTCGCAGCTGCATTTACAAACAACATCCTCCTGACGAACTACCTGGGCATGTGTTCCTTCCTCTCGGTATCGAAGGAGATTGAGACATCGGCAGGGCTCGGCATTGCTGTGACCTTCGTCATGGCAGTGACCACTGCACTCAACTGGGTGGTCTACCATCTGGTTCTCCTGCCGTTCGGACTTGAGTATCTGAGATTCATCGTCTTCATCATCGTCATCGCAGCCTTCGTCCAGCTCATCGAAATGGTGATCGAACGCTACAGTGAAGGGCTGTATTTCGCTCTGGGAATCTTCCTCCCTCTCATCACGGTCAACTGCGCGATTCTCGGAGCTTCCCTGTTCATGGTCATCAGAGAGTACTCGTTCATGACGACCTTCTTCTTCGGCATCGGCAGCGGTCTCGGATGGTTTCTCGCCATCATGGCCATGGCAGGCATCAGACAGAAACTGAAAACCGCAAAAGTACCGGCAGGCCTTGAAGGCCCGGGTATCGCCCTGATCATCGCCGGTTTCATGGCAATGGCCTTCATGGGCTTCAGCGGCATGATCGCGATCGGATAAGGAGGGACAGATGATAACGACACTCATAATCAGTGTACTGATAATCACAGCAATCAGTGCCCTCCTCGCTCTCATGATGGTGATAGCGGATGCGACTGTGGGTAACTATGGTGAAGTCAGCATTACCATCAATGGAGACAAGAATCTCACGGTCCGCGGTGGACAGCCGCTTCTTAAGGCTCTGGTTTCGGAAGGAGTCTTCATCCCCAGCGCCTGTGGAGGACGCGGGTCCTGCGGACTGTGCAAGGTGAAGGTTGTTGAAGGGGGCGGCGAATACCTGCCGACCGAACTTCCCTGGATATCGGATGAGGAGAAGGAACAGAAGGTGCGACTCTCGTGTCAGTTCAAGGTCAAACAGGATGTATCGATCCAGATTCCCGAAGAGCTGTTCAACGTACGCCAGTTCGATACTACGGTGGAAAGCATTGTCGACCTTACCCATGACATCAAGCAGGTGCGGTTAAAGCTCAACGACCCGGGAACTATCGACTGCAAGGCAGGCCAGTTCATCCAGTTCCAGGTACCCGAGTATGAACTCACCGATGAAGAAGTGTACCGTGCCTACTCGATGGCGTCGGTTCCTTCCGACAATACCCATATCGAACTCGAGATCAGGCTTGTTCCCAATGGGATATGTACCACCTATGTACACAAGCACCTCAAGGAAGGAGACTCGGTAACGGTAAATGGTCCCTATGGGGACTTCTTCCTACGTGACACCGAGCGCGACATCATCTGTATCGCGGGAGGATCGGGAATGGCACCGATCAAGTCGATCCTCCTTGACATGGCAGAGAAGAAGAGTACCCGCAAGGCGATGTATTTCTTCGGCGCACGATCGAAACGAGATCTGTTCCTCCTTGATGAGATGAAGGACATAGAAAAGAATATGCCGTCATTCACCTTCGTCCCGGCTCTCAGTGAACCTCTCGAGGAAGATAAGTGGAAAGGAGAAGTGGGGCTGATCACTGACGTCGTCAGAAGAATGAGCGAAAATGCGACAGAGAGTGAAGCCTATCTGTGCGGCTCACCGGGTATGATCGATGCCTGTGTGAAAGTTCTTACTGAACTCGGGATGCCCGAGGAGCGAATCTATTATGACAAGTTCGCATAAATGTAGAGGTATTTGAATGAAACAGACACCTGAATATCAGGCTATCCAACAGCAGATGGCACCGGGGGTGATCACTCTTGACGGTTTCCTCGGAACCGATACTCGTAATCTTATAGACATCATCGCTTCCGATGATGCGCGGGTTCATGCACTGAATGTGACCCATGAAGCTATCGCTGAGCGGATGCAGTACTTTCGTGATGCAGGACTCGACGGACTCGGGGAGTTTCTGAAGATCGATGTGAACTATGAAGTGCGCGTCGACTCGGTAAGAGGAAAGCTGCCGAGTCCTTTCGGTGGCAGAGGGATGTACGAGAAAGTGAATACCACAGTGCGCAACCTCTCCAACGGCAGGGAGGTGACCTACACCGACCTTCACATCCATTTCGTACGTGATCACGGGTTCTATGAGGGTCAGGGTTCACCCTTCCGCATCGAACCGGCTGATCTTGTCGCTGTCCTTGAAGTTCCCTCAGCAGATCAGTAGAACCTGGGCAGAAATTTGCTGAAGAGACCGCTTACAGTCTCTTCAGCACGATCCCTTATCGATACAGACCATCAGAGCATCCAGCACCTTCACAGGATACCGGCTTTTCCTCCCTTTGCCCATGATAGAGAGTACCGTACCGGTGTTCTGCCCATGTTTATCCATCAACAGGTCATAGTCATTGGCAACATGGATGATATGGGACTCCAGAGGAATATCGACTCCGCTGAGATTTCTCGGGTATCCCTTCCCGTCCGGCTGTTCGTGGTGTGCAAGGATCCAGGTGGCAATCTCTCCATACATCGGCACCGAAGAGATGATGTGGTACCCGAGTTCCGCATGTCGGGCATACTCTCCTACTCCCTCACTCATCTTGTAATCGACATCAGGCATCATCCTGGTATCAAGGCCGATGATTCCGATGTCATGGAGTTTCCCTGCGAGCGTGAGCTGCTCGATTTTCGCATCATCAAGAGAAAGGACCTGAGCGATCCGACCACAGAGGAGAGAGACCGAAAGGCTATGTCGTTCAAGAGCCTTGTCTGAGGTAAAAAGTGACTTGAGGAATGTGTCAATAAGCTCCTTCTTGTACTCGGGAGAGGTTTTGAGTTTGTCTGCATACAGATGCTTCTCGGCCGTGTGGTATGCACTATAATACTCATCCTTCATCGTTTCCAGCGTGGCCGTGCCGAAGGCGGTAGACAGGTGCAGTTCATTGACACTGATTTCCTTGCACCTGTTTCTCATAGCTTCCACGATCGAATGCGCTTTTTCGGCTGTGGTAGCAGGAAGGAGCATGACGAATTCATCTCCTCCCTCGCGCGTCACGATATCACTGCTTCGGGCAAAGGAGGAAAGAAGCTGTGCGTTCTCGACGATCAGGGTATCGCCGATTGAATGGCCGAACACATCATTGGTCAGCTTCAATCCGTTCAGATCACAGAGAATGATCGAAAGAGGATAGTGACTAGTGTCTAACCCTTCGTTCAGGAAGTCCTTCAGGAAACGCCGGTTATAGACGCCGGTAAGCTGATCATGATAGCTGGTGAACACCAGATGCTCCTCAGCCCGTTTAGTCTCGCTGATATCCCGTGAGATTCCAATCACCTCGAGCTGACCTTCTTCATTATACCTGAAGTTCAGCAGACTCTCAGAGTGTACTTTTTTTCCATCCTTTCTCTTATGTTCGATCCTGACCGTTGCATCTGAACTGACCTTTCCATTTCTTCTGAATTCCTCACTGAACCTCTCGATCTGCTGATTTAGGGTATGCAGAGTCCGTTCAGTGACAAGTAACCCCAGACCGCCGCTTTTCACCTCATCCGGTGTCCATCCCAGGACGCCTTCAACAGCAGGGGAAAGGAAGGTAAACCTGTGAGTGTCGAGGTTGTATATCCAGATCATGTCACGGGCAAACTCGGTCAGAATTCTATAGTTGTTCTCCCTGTTCCTCAGTTCCTGCTCCTGAATCTTTTTTTCGGTGATATCTATCTGGATACCGATATGTCCCCGCAGACGACCTGCTTCGTCATAGACATTCGAGATATTGACACTTATCCAACGCTCAGTGTGCTCAGATACGGGAAATCGTCCTTCAGCAACGACTTTACCTTCAGAAATGGCAGTGCGGAAATGACGGATTCCTTTGCCTATATCCCAATGGAAAAAATCAGACAGTGCACTGCCGATGACCACCTCTCGAGTTCTCCGGACTTGCTCGAGGAACATCTCGTTCACCTCGACTATATGTTCGCTGTGCAGTAGCGAAAGAAGAAGGGTTTCATCTTCAAGATCAATACTCGAAATGTCGATGGGATCTTCCCGCATCGAGAAGAAAAACCCTGCAATGGTGGAATCCATGAACATGGCATACAGCTGGGCCTGCCGGTCGATGAACTGCTGCCGTTGGACTCTCTCAGTGATATCGTTTCCTGAAATGAGGATATTCCGACCCACACGTACACTAATCAGTTCCAAAATCCGGTACGTTCCATCACAGCCTATAAGACGGATCTGGTTCTTGCAGGAATCTGCCCCACTCGAGCTGAGCAGCAAGCGGGAACTCACACAGTCTCTGTCTGAAGGGTGAACGTGATCCAGGATGTTCGTAGCAAGCAGTTGTGTCTTCTCAAACCCCGACAGCCGCTGCCAATACCTGTTGACATTGAGAATCTCTCCTGTCTCAGAGAGTATCGCGACAGGACTTTGCATATGAGCATACAGATCATCCGAACGTTGCATAACATCCATAAGGTCGGTCAGGTCAACGCACACCATGCGTATGAGCTGTGAAGATATCTGCTGGACCGTGATATAAATTCCGACAGGACCCTTCATGAATAGGAAGCCGACATCAGGCGAAAACGGGAATTCTGAACTCATATCCAGCTGTTGCATCACTGACTTGAAACTCGGTTCATCAGGAATAAGTTCACTAAGAGTGCTGATGTCATCCGGTATCGCCGAGGACTCGAATATGTTGAGACAGATGTCATTGATAAAGACAACACGATAGTCGATAACTCGATTGCTTTCATAATGAGGCGCAAGCTCCATAACCCCTTGCAGGTAGAAGGATTGTTCGTGTTTTAGTCTGCTGTTTATCATAGGTCAGTTAACCATGAGCATACAACACATAAGACACGTGGTAAAGTATGCGTTTCTATTTTGACACCAATATCTCTACCGTCTTCAGGATCAGTTCACGATTCTTCCCTATCAGAGATTTCTTCTTGAGTCCGAGATGGAGAGACTCGATGAGGGAATCGATCGTCAGCACCTGCGAGTAATGGATGTATGCACTTATCATCACCAGTGCTGTGGCCTGAGGCAGCCCCGCTTCTTTCGCAAGATCAGATGCAGGTACATGATGTACCGTCACATCATCACGTTCAGGCTCATGGTCGATGAGGGAAGAGTTGACCAGGATTGTCCCAGAAGGTTTCACCATATGTTCATAGGCGGTGAGCGAAGGAGAATTCAGCGCTATCAGGCAGTCTATATCCTCGGCAAGAGGAGAAGAGACTTCATCCGGAGACATCACTACCGTGACTGATGCTTTTCCTCCACGCATCTCGGGGCCATAGGAGGGAAGCCAGGAGACCTGCAACTGATGGGCTATCGCCGCATTGGCAAGAGAGACTCCTCCCGAAAGCACCCCCTGACCTCCGAACCCCGCTACCATGATGGCAAGTTCGTCCTTCAGCGGAGCCTGTTCACATTCCGCCAGCTCTCCTCCCTCAACTATCGCAACAAGAAAATCCTCTCCACTGAGAAACGGAAAGAGAGAAGGACCATAGGGGAGGACCGTATCTGCCTTGTCAACAAAGGTGCCAAGCGGGAAGACTGTGCTCAGTGTCTCATCTATATGGACCCTTGCCTCAACCGGACTCACATGCCAGCTGGTCGGGCAGGCACTCAGGATCTCCACAAAGGAAAAACCGAGGTTGTCCACCTGATTCTTGAGGGCCTTGTAGATCATCTTCTTTGTCTTGAGCATCTCTTTAGTACTCGAGACCGCCACACGGGAGACCAGAACCGGCTCATCGAGAGTAGCTATCATCTCAGCCATCTTGATGGGAGCCCCGTCACGCTTCCTGTCACGTCCGAACGGGCTGGTGAGGGTCTTCTCCTCAAGAAGCGTCGTTGGAGCCATCTGACCTCCCGTCATTCCGTACGTCGCATTGTTGATGAAGAACACACTCATGTTCTCACCGCGGTTTGCCGCGTGAATGATCTCGGCTGTCCCGATACCGGCAAGGTCTCCATCCCCCTGGTAGCTGATCACGATCGAATCCTCATGAACACGCTTGAAGGCGGTACCGACCGCCGGTGCTCTGCCATGGGAGCACTGGATATTGCCGGTGTCAAAGTAGTAGTAACTGAATACCGAACAACCAACCGGAGAGAGAAAGACGACACGGTCCTGGATGCCCAGATCCTCTATGGCCTGTGCTATCATCTTCTGTATCGTGCCATGCCCGCATCCGGGACAGTAATGAGTGATCTTCTTATCTCCATCTTTCCGAAAGAACTCTTCATACAAAACATCACTGGTCTTGATCTGTTCCATATCCACTACCCCTTGAGATATTCAGTGGCAAAGGCCACGAGATCCTGCGACTTCATCACCTCACCGCCCATGCGATTGAATGAGAGTACTTTCGTCAGACCGTCAACACTCAGCCGCACATCTTCAGCCATCTGGCCGTTACTCAATTCGACAGCAACGAAGGTTATCTTCTTTCTCGCCAGTTCCTTCAACCGTTCCTTCGGGAAGGGAAACAGTGTTTTAAGTCGAAGCATGCCGACCTTAAGGCCGAGTTCTCTCAGACGTTTCACCGCTCCATGGCAGATTCTCGATACGATTCCATAGGTGATAAAAATTAGAGAAGCATCATCAGTGTCAGTCTCACTGTAATCGACGATTTCCCTCTCGACCTTCGCATACTGTCTCTGAAGAAGCTCGTTATGAGCTTCCATATCAGAAGGTGACATGTAGATCGAGGTAATCAGATTCCTACGGCTTTCCTTGTCCCCGTAGAGGGCCCAGTCCTTCCGCTCACTCTGTTCTAGTTCCCCGGAGATCTCGACCGATTCCATCACCTGTCCGAGATAGGCATCACCAAGAATAAAGACTGTCATGCGATACCGCTCAGCAAGCGTGAAGGCTTGTTTGGTGAAGTCGAACATCTCCTGTGCACTAGCTGGTGCAAGGACAATATTCTTGTAGTTCCCCTGACCTCCGCCCTTCACGACCATCGCATAGTCCCCCTGTTCCGGCCATATATTCCCGAGACCGGGTCCTGCACGCTGCATATCGATGACCACTGCAGGAAGTCTCGCTCCGGCCAGATAGCTGAGGCCTTCCGCCATCAGGGCGATTCCGGGCCCGCTTGATGCAGTCATCACTCTGGCTCCCCCGCTGGAGGCTCCGTACAGCATATTGATCACGCTGACCTCACTTTCCCCCTGGAGATAGGTCCTTCCTGTCTTCCTGAAATAGTAGGAGGCAGTCTGAGCGATTTCACTTGCAGGTGTAATAGGATACCCGAAGAAATGGGTACATCCTCCCATCAGCGCTCCATAAACCGCTGCATCGTTCCCTTTCATCAGGCGCTTGTGCATGATTTTTCTTCCTCCGTATGCTTCACTATCGTCAAAGCCCTCGGTTCAGGGCAGGCAAGGACGCACATTCCACATGCGATACACACAGAACCGGGAACCACCTCGACATGCTCGTACCCCTGCAGGTTTATCTCCGTGCCGATACGAAGACAGCCCTTCGGGCAGACTGACGGACATATACCGCACCCCTTGCATCTATCGGCATCGACAATGACTTGATTACTCATATTTCTTCTTTCTCCTTCACAAGAGATATTGTTATATTGACACCTGAACCTTTTAGTGTCAATAATAGAGGACCGGAATGGTTGATTCTTTAGATCGCAGCCGGTTTTTTCTGACACAGAAGAATATGTTTGTAAACAATGACTCGAAGAGAACATCTCTGACGGTCACATGTCCATCGTAGGTGAAAGTGGTGGCGAAAAGGAGAAAGAACATGTATACGACGATTCCACAACTGCTGAGAGTCATGAGTACGCAATACCCCGACACAGCAGTGCAGATGTATAAGGATGATGAGGGAGCATTTCTCTCTGTGACCTACAAGGATTTCACCAGTGACAGCGAACTGCTCGCAGCCGGACTCAGTGCTCTGGGGGTCAAACGGTCGGACAATGTCGGATTGATAAGTGACAACAGGAAGGAGTGGCTCCTTGCCGATACGGCTATCCTCTCGCTGGGAGCGATCGATGTTCCCCGTGGAAGAGACGCGATGCCGCATGAACTGGAGTTCATCCTGAAAACAAGTGAATGCAGTCTCTGTTTCGTAGAAAACGAAGAGCAGATGGCAAAGGTTTCGTCACTTGCACCGGTCCTTGACACACTCACGACCCTGATTATCATGGATACCTTTCACCATGCGAGCAAAAACAAGACAGTCACCCCGGAAGGATTGAAGGTTCTTACGATCGAGGATGTTCTGCAATCCGGACGGGAACGACTCAAGGATGATGGCGGTTTTGTTCAAAGGGAGATAGAGATGGGTAAAGGTGATGACCTTGCTACGATCATCTTCACCAGCGGCACGACCGGTGAACCCAAAGGAGTCATGCTCACCCACAGAAACTTCCTGTTCCAGCTGGAACAGATCCCTAAGGTCATTGACCTCAAGAAGGGTGAAAGATGGCTCAGCGTACTGCCTGTCTGGCACTCGTTCGAGCGCATCCTGCAGTATGTCATCCTCTCACAGGCTTCAACCGTCGTGTATTCAAAACCCATCGGAAAGATCATGCTCCTCGATCTGCAGAGAACCAACCCTCAATGGATGGGTTCGGTACCGAGGATATGGGAGGCAGTCAAAGGAGGCGTCTACCAGAACGTGAAAGGTAAATCGCCGGTTGCGCGAGGACTGTTCCACTTCTTCGTCTTTATCGGAGCAGTTCATGCTGATGCAATCGCCCGTATACAGAACCGCAAGCCCCAGTTCTCTCGAAGGTTCTACCCGGCAGACCTGCTCCTCGGACTTCTGATGTTCATACCCACACTCCCTCTGAAATACCTCGGTGATATCCTTGTATTCAAGACGATCAAGAAGAAGTTCGGTTCCGGCTTCCGTGCAGGTGTATCGGGAGGGGGCTCTCTTCCCTCCTCGATCGACAAATTCTTCAAGGCAATCGGCGTCACACTCCTTGACGGCTACGGCCTGACCGAGACAGCACCGGTCATAGGCCTGCGCGAACTGTCCCATCAGGTCCCTCTGACCGTCTCCCCTCTTCCCGAGACCGATATCCGGATCATCAAGGAGAACGGGGAAAAAGCAGCCCCGGGAGAGAAAGGTGTCATCTGGGTCAAGGGAGAACAGGTGATGAAAGGCTACTATAAGCGACCCGACCTCACCAGCGCCATCATCAATGACGAAGGTTACCTCAATACAGGCGATATCGGGATCTGGACCCACAAGGGCGAGTACGGCATCAGAGGAAGAGCGAAAGACACGATCGTCCTCAGCGGTGGAGAGAATATCGAACCGGTCCCGCTCGAAGCCCGTCTGAGAGAAAGCGAGTACATCGAACAGGTGATGGTCGTCGGTCAGGACAAGAAATACCTCGGAGCACTGATCGTTCCCGACAGCAAGATGATCGAACAGTACGTGAAGGAACAGGGCATTCCCTACATGACACGTAAGGATGTGGTGGAAATCGATGAAGTAAGAGCCCTCATTCAGGCCGAGATCAATGAACTGATCAGTTCGAAGAACGGTTTCAAGTCGTTCGAGCTAATCAACCGGTTCACCCTGATTCCCGATTCCTTCAAAGTCGGAGAACAGCTCTCGGCGAAACAGGAAATTATGCGTCACAAGATATCAGAACAGTATGAGAAGGAGATTGAATCACTGTTCGCCTGATCTGCAGAAACACACATTCAGTTGCAATTGCAACTGAATATTCTTTTTGTCCGTTGTATGCTATCATTATCAGGAATGGATAGGAGACACGACATGAGTGCAGAAATACAGAATAGCGATACGAGAAGTTCTCTTCTCAAAGATATGATCAAAAAACTTCACAGTGGAGAAGAGTTTGAAGCGGTGAAGAAGGAATTCGCCGAGGCCTTCGAGGGTGTCGGTGCCGATGAGATAGCCGATGCCGAGAAGAAACTCATCGAAGAGGGTGAAGTGAGCGTTGAAGAGGTCCAGAGGCTCTGTGACGTCCACTCCGCACTTGTCCATGGTTCTGTTGCAGACATCCATGGTGCGAAGAAGATGGATGAGACGCTCGGTCATCCTGCATGGATCCTCAAGAAGGAGAATGAACACATCTCACACCTGCTTGAGACACTGGAAGCCGATATCACAGCACTTTCCCGTGGAGATATCTCTGCACTGAAGCGCTTATCGGACGGATTGACTGATCTGAAGAAACTTGATTCCCACTATGCAAAAAAGGAGAACCTCTGGTTCCCTCTGATGGAGAACCACGGGATCACAGCCCCCCCTCAGGTGATGTGGGGTGTTGATGATGAGATCCGCGGTATGGTCAAGTCGCTCAGAGCGACCTTCGATGGATTGATGGACTCCGGCCGTCCCGATGAAACCACCCGGGAGACCTTCGTTTCGGATTTCGCTGCTGCGAAGGATAAGATCTCCGAGATGATCATCAAGGAGAACGACATCCTCATCCCTATGGTCTCCGAGATCTTCACACCGCATGAGTGGAAGACCATTGCAGATGGGATCGACGAGTTCGCCGATTCCTATGTTGAATCAGAACATACCTGGGAACCCGAGAAAGAGAGCGAAGAGGTACAAGCCAAACTCTCCGAAGGACTCATCACGCTACCGAGCGGGCATTTCACCCCCGAAGAACTCACCCTTGTGCTGAACATCCTGCCTGTCGATATCACCTTCGTAGATAAGAATGACCGGGTAGCCTACTTCAGTCAGTCAAGTGAGAGGATCTTCCCGAGAACCCTCGCCATCATCGGACGAGAAGTCGCAAACTGTCATCCACCTGCCAGTGTGCACATCGTCGAGCGGATCGTGAACGATTTTAAGAGCGGTGCGCGGGATGTGGCCGAGTTCTACCTCCACCTGGGTGAAGTGTATGTACACATCCGATACTTCGCGATAAGAAACGAGAAAAAAGAATATATGGGAACTGTTGAAGTTGCACAGAACATCGCCCCCATCCAGGCTATCAGCGGGGACAAGAAACTCCTTGACTGGTAAGGCGCAGAAACTGACCGAACCAGACGATGATTGATAGGAAGATGCCGCACTCGAGCACATTCACCAATGGATCGGGGGAAAAAGGAGAATTCCTACAGTACCGTATCCAGAAGAGCATGTTCCTGATCCTTACACTGATTGCGTATACCACGAGACAGAGGACCTATCTGAAGAGGTCCCGAATTCATTCTGAAGATTCGGGGTCTCTGAACAAACAACCTTTTTCAGATCAGAAGGTTGTGATCTGAGCAACAACCGTACCTGAGAAATTCGCTTCAGGCAGACCAAAGGATTCGTTCTCATCACCGTTGAATGTTACCGATAGAGCGAAGGTCTTCCACCTGAGACCATGACTACCAGTATGCAGAATCTGCTTTGAAACATCACCGGGATTTGTCGTGGAGGGAGATAGCGTATCGCTGCCAATCTGACCGTTCCCGTCAACATCTACATTCCCTGTCCCGTGTGATTCCTCATAGCTGAGAAGGTAGGGAACATAATAACTCGTTGTTCCCAGTACAGCTTTCATCGGCGACACCTTCAGTGTCACCTTTACCTGGTTTGCACTGGTGGTGAGGATATTATAAAAGCCGACGTCCTGAGCTTGTGAAGACTCCATATCAATCCCGGTTTTCAGCTGATCGCCGACCTGTGACGATGTGATAACCTGACGTGCCGTATTGGAATTCGTACTGTCGACAGTCGAAAACCCATGGAACAAGTCTCCGGAAACAGAGGCCTTGAGGGTCAGTGTAGGATCATTCGAAACCGGAGTGGAGTACACCATGAACAGGGAAAGTGCCAGAAGTACCGTGATACTAATATATTTCATACATCTTCCTTCTTTTTTACACATGCTGTTATAATAATACATATCAACAAAACTTATGTCAAATCTTTTTCAGAGAATAGAGAAAAAAATATTGAAACAATTATTTCAATTAAATAAAATGAATTATTTCCATTTTTTACACTCTAAACCCTGTTAAAGCCATACATAATGGATATATTTATTGTATATCCAACTATGAAAACATTGCATTTCTTCCATTTATTTTGTGTCTAATGTCTTATGTTCATATACCCCTACTCGAAGAAGGGCAGGACATGGACAAAGACATGTCGATACGAAAAGAAGTGCAATCAGGGTTCATTCGGTGAATAAGAGGATAATGACAGCCTCCTTTGCCTGAAGCACGAAATCCCTGCGCGGAGGTGTCTCTACGAACATAAATTGACTCGCCAAGAGCTCAGGTATCGGATATGATAGCCAGTGTGATGAAAAGAAACGCGTTACAGAGCAGAAGAAGAACAGGTCTCAGTGTGATGATCACCGTGTTCATGATTGTTCTGATCACTTTCCTTTCATATAAACCATTTCCCAGCAACGCACACACGCTTGCGGTCACTGAAGGTACGGCTGTGTGGCCAGCGGATGGGAACCCACGTCAGATCTACACGCTGGATGGAAAGTGGCTTCTCAAACGGAACCCTGATGATGCGGCGAGTCTTCAGAGTGTACCCTCAGTAGCATGGGATCAGGGATATGGGACATTCTTTCTGGATATATATTTTGAACCTGACGATGCGAACCGGGAATACAACCTCTACACACGGAATGTGAGCACGAGTGCCCGTTTTTTGCTCAACGATACTCTCATAGGGGAGCAGGGAACATACGGAGAAGCACCCGAACTGGCACAGCCCTCTGCCCGAGGGCGGGTCTATCTTCTTACCCCTCACGCTGGTTGGAACAGGCTTTCGGTGCAAATCAGCAACTTTGTTCATCCACGGACAGGCATCTGGGATCCGGTATTCATCGCGCGTGATCCATTTCTCGAACGCATGCACGCTGGAGCCACAGCCCTTGACCTTACGATGTTCGGTGCTCTTGTGTTCGTGGCATTCTATAATCTGACCCTCGGGTTGCAGCTCGAAAAAGGCAGGATGATCTATTGTCTGGCGGCAGCGGTAGGGGCTGTTGCAGTCGGCAATCTCATGAGAAACACCTACACAATTATGATGTTTCTTCCCGACATCGACTATATCCTCGTCAAAAAGGGATCGTTTATCTTCTACTACCTTGCAGCAGCCTTCTTCTTTCGCTCCTATAAAGAACTGGAAGAACATATCCGACCTCAGCTACTCATTTTTTTCTGGTTTTCCCTCGCCCTTTCCCTTCTAACCATTCTCCTCCCTTTCACCGTTTCCTATTACATAAGCTTCCCATTCTATGTCTTCGTATTCGGCATCATGAGCGCTCTATTGTACCGCCATGTGCAGAACATCATCCCATCCCTGCATGATGGGGGTATCTCATGGTGGAACATCGCGCACCTTGCGGGAGACAGCATTCTTCTGTACGCGATAGTGCATGATGCGAATGCCGTACTCTTCGGACGATATGACTATCTAGTTGTACCTATAGCAACTTGCATCTTCGCGATCATTCACAGCTTCTTTCTGGTACGGTTACGTCTGGATGCACAGAAACGAACCGACAGAGCAAAAAGCCTCATCATACATGAAGATGCCCGGATCAGGAATAAACTGAGGAACGATCTGCATGACAGACTTGGACAGCTGACCTACGGCATGGAATTCCTGGCAGAGTCCCTGCTCCTCTCCTCTTCCAAAGACCAGAACACTATTCGCCGGCTACGGGATGTATCACAGGACATCAACAGGGAGATACGGAACATGCTGGATGGACTCGGCTCACCGCGGCTGATAGAGGTGGGCTTCAAAGAAGCCATCGCGGAGATGGCAGAAGATGCAGCTTATACATACGGCATCGATGTACATACCGAAGTATGTTACGTACCGAACGATTCATGGAATACACAGGCGGAGCAGATCTACCTCGTTGTGCGCGAAGCGATCACGAACGCGTGCCGGCACGCAGAGCCTACCTATATAACGATAACCATTCAGGAAGGGGAGGATATCCTATATCTGCAGGTACTGAATGATGGAGCCCGATCCAATCTCTTCAGTGACCACAGAAAAGAAGGCCACGGCCTCGAGATCATGCGCCAGCGGATAACTGAGCTCGGCGGTCGTCTGCATACATCGATCCGACCGAAAGGAATCTTCATAGTACAGGCAGAGATCCCGTTCGGAAAAGCTGATACAAATAAGAACGAGGAAGAGACATGATTACGATCGCAATAGCTGATGACCATGATATTGTCCGGGTTGGGCTCAAGGCGATACTTGAAACCGACTCAGAGTTGACTGTTATCGGTGAGGCCGCCTCTGGTGAAAAGGCCCTCATGCTGGTGAAAGAAACGCACCCTGACATCCTACTGCTGGATCTCTATATGGAATCACGTGACACGGGATTGACCATTATTCAAAAAATCATACGAGAAAGGAGCAAAACACAGATCCTGAGCATCTCGATGCTCACGGGTCCCGGTATTGTCAGGAAGGTCCTTGGTCTTGGGGCCCGGGGCTTTTTATCAAAACATGAGGTCTCAGAATATCTGATTGAAGCGATTCATGCAGTGCATGAAGGAAACATCTTCCTCGCACCGACCAGTCAGACCCCGACCAAGACACGACAGCCCGGAGAATTATCTATCCTACAGGTTTATGAGCTCCTGACGAAGAGAGAAATAGAAGTGATGAACACTCTCGCCACAGGCCGCAATGTCAAAGAAGTCGCAGAAGAGCTTCACATCACCAACAGTACAGTCAGCACCCATATCGAGAACATCAAATTCAAACTCAGCTTCTCATCAATAGAAGAGCTCACCCTCTACGCAATCGCCTGGCACTCTCATCTCGAAGAGGGCAAAGAGCACCTGTAGAGAATTCTAGGGAAACCAGATGCGTACCTTTCCTGATTAACCTGCATCTCGCTACCCACCAGACGCTATCCGCTCCTATCATCTGAACACCGCTCTGTCTGTGAGGGATAATTTCGTTCAGCCGATTTCACGTAGACTTTAACAGAACATTCAGTATATGTCTCATTGTGTAAAATGTAGGAGCTTAAGCCCCTTGCCTCCTCTCCCATTCACCTGGGTTGAAAGCTGAACTGTTAAAAAGCCCGTATTGCACGAACGCTAAATTCAGAATCCTTCATCATGTCGTTCTGGTAACCTTGTCTGAAGTCCTGAGCCATCGCGTTATATCTATTATATTCAGAGGAGCTGTAGTAATAATAGTCGCTGGATCCTCCTGTAAATTCACCTTTCCCCTGCGCGTGTAAGTTCGTATACATCTCATTCAATTCATCCTTTGACGGCAAAAACCAATCACTATAGCCATTGTACACAAGATCCAAGCAGAGTTTTGCTGCATAATCTGCTATATATTCGTCACGGCGCGGAAGGGCTGTCTGACCTTCGATCCAACTGTAAATGCCTTCGGTATTCGCTTTTCCAGTGCCAATTTCTGTTCCTATGGCCCAAGGATAGCCTACAGAATTTTCATAAGCACCATATGTTTTTTTCGTCCATTCTGTCGATTTCGGTGCTGCTTCCATATACCTCCATCCATCGCTGTAAGTTCCTTTGTCATAAAATATCAAGCCCCTAGCTGGGCCGGGACCTCCTACGGTAAGTTCCGTCCATTTCGCATACAGTGTTGCATCAGAGGTCCCCATCGTATAGCTATCTTCATCAACATACTCCGCACTTCCATCTTCAGTTTTAGCCCAACCGGCAAAGGTATACCCGGTTCTCGTGAAGGTGACTTCCGGAAGCGTTGACTGTTCATCGGTATCCAGATCCACCGAGTCCATCGTTCCGACACCGCCATTGGCATCAAAACTCAGACTATGGCTGTCAGCCGTCCATTTCGCAAAGAAACTCTTATCACCATCAGAACCGGCAGCAATCGTTGACGCCTCTGTGGCGAACGCTGCATCACTGTACCAGCCCGAGAAGCTGTAGCCGTCCCGTGTCGGGTCATTCAGCGTGATCAAACTACTTTCGCTCGTATAGGAAGACGGGTTGTCTTCATGATTCGTTCCATCGTTCAACGTATACGTTATCGTATAGGATATCGGTGTCCATCTCGCATAGAGCGTCGTATCAACTGTCTTGTCCCAGTCCTTCACACTCGTCATCGTAAAGCTGTAATACTGAGTCCCTCCGGTCACTGCATCATAGTAGCCGCCGAAGGTATATCCTGATCGTGAGGGTGCAGTGAGGGAAGACGGCATCGCCTCATCATATGTCGCGCTCACCGATTCAGTTCCACCACTCCCGCTCTGCTGATCAAGGGTGACGGTAAAGCTGTTCGCACTCCACTTCGCATAGAAACTGGCATCCCCGGTGGATCCGGTTGGAATCGTCGATAAGGATGTCTCAAACCCGGCATCACTATACCATCCTGAGAAGCTGTAGCCGTCCCGTGTCGGGTCATTCAGCGTGATCAAACTACTTTCGATCGTATAGGAAGACGGGTTGTCTTCATGATTCGTTCCTTCGTTCAACGTATACGTTATCGTATAGGATGTCAGTGTCCACCTCGCGTACAGCGTTGCATCAGAGGTTCCCATCGTATAGCTATCTTCATCAGTATACTGCACACTTCCTGCTGCCGTGGTCGCCCATCCGGCAAAGGTATACCCGGTTCTTGTGAAGGTGACTTCCGGAAGCGTTGTCTG
>JAFGUP010000367.1 GCA_016938475.1 Sphaerochaetaceae bacterium | reverse complement strand
CCAGGCTTCCATGATTCGTATGTTAGAACATATATTGAACGGGATGTGCGGCTTATGGCAAATATCTCTGATTTGGCGCTGTTTACCCAGTTTTCCCAATTATGCGGGGCTCTTAGTGCGTAGGAAATACACTATTCGCAACTGGGAAGAGATATCGGGGTGACCCCTCAGACTACCAGTCGATGGCTGGAAATTCTGAAACAATCATTTCAGTGGATTGAACTGCCGCCGTTTTCCGGTAATGCTCTCAAGAGGGTAAGCGGAAAAAAGAAGGGGTATTTTGCTGATACAGGACTGCTGTTTCATTCACTATTCCTTTCTTCCCCTTCAGCGCATTATGATTCTGAGGGCGATGTGAAGAGATTCTCTGATATCGTTCTGTTTTCAGGTTGAAACTATACGGCTGTTCATCTGAGATGACTGATAGTCAGAGAGCATATAATCATGCTAAGACAGTGAAGATTCTGAATATTTCTTTCCGGTAGTCTGAGAAACCTATTCCACCGTCACCGATTTTGCCAGGTTTCTCGGCTTATCCACATCACAGCCTCTTTCTATCGCACAGTAGTAGGCGAACAGCTGAAGGGGAACGATGGCGAGGATCGGGACAAGGGCATCGGGCGTGTCAGGAAGGAAGAGGGTCATGTCTGCCACTTCTGTGAGTTCCCTGTGAGTTTCCTTCGCTATTGCAAGAACGACTGCTCCCCGTGCTTTCACTTCCCTGATGTTGCTGATCATCTTCTCCACCATCGGACTCTGGGTGCACAGCGCTACAACAAACGTGTCATCCTCGATAAGTGCGATGGTACCGTGTTTCAGCTCACCGGCAGGATAGGCTTCACTGTGGATGTAGGAAATCTCCTTCAGTTTCAGTGATCCCTCAAGGGCTATGTTGTAGTCGAAACCACGTCCGAGGAAGAAGATATCGCGCCCGTGTGCGAATCTCGCTGCAAGGGCTTTGATCTCATCCCTTCGTGCAAGAATCGAGTCAATCTTATCGGGGATCTGTTCCAGTTCGTCCAGATACTGTTCTATCTCGAAGGGACTCATCGTACCCCTTACAGTCGCAAGGTGTACGGCGATGAGGTGTATCACCGAAAGCTGTGCGATGTAGGCCTTCGTCGAGGCGACTGCAATCTCGGGGCCTGCCCAGGTGAAGATCACACTGTCGGCCTCACGGGCGATGGTGGAACCCACCGTGTTCACGATGGCAAGTACCTTTGCTCCCCGTCGTTTCGCCTCCCTCATGGCTGCCAGGGTATCGGCCGTCTCTCCTGACTGACTGATCACGATGACAAGGGTTCGGGCGTTGATGAGCGGCTCACGGTAGCGGAACTCCGAGGCAAACTCGACTTCCACCGGCAGACCTGCCATATGTTCGAACAGGTACTTGGCAACCATACCCGCATGGTAGGCCGTGCCGCAGGCGGTGATGTAGATCTTGTCGATATGCTCCAGATAGGCACTGCTGGTACACTCGCCATCAAGAATGATCGATTCCCGGTTATCGGCGATCCTGCTCCCGATCGTGTTTCTGATCACCACAGGCTGCTCCATCATCTCCTTGAGCATGAAGTGATCCCAGCCTCCCTTCTCCGCCGCTTCACTGTCCCAGGTGATGGTCGTTTTTTCGACCGTCACCGGCTTTCCGTCCTTATCATGGATGGAGACGCCGTCCTCACGGACGATGCCGATCTGGTTATCTTCAAGGAATCGGAACTCTCTCGTGTAGGGCAGCAGCGCTGTCACGTCGCTGGCAAGAAACATCTCCGAGAGCCCTTCTCCGATCACCAGGGGCGAGTCCTTTCTGGCTACAGCGATCTCATCGGGATGTGCGTGGTGCATCAGGGCAAGGGCATAGGATCCCCTCAGTCTTTTGACGACCTCTCTCATGGTGTCGAGGAGATTCCCGTTCCAGAGTGTGTTTGCAAGAAGGGCGACCACTTCAGTGTCGGTGTCTGTCACACAGAATATCTCTCTGTCCTGAAGCCAGGTTCTGATCTCGAGATAGTTCTCGATGATTCCGTTATGTACGACCGCTGTGTGGTGATTCATATCGGTGTGCGGGTGCGCATTGAGCTGGTTCGGGGAGCCGTGAGTGGCCCATCTGGTGTGAGCTATCCCTCTGGTTCCTTCCGGTTTCGCTTCGGTCAGAAGTGATTCAAGAACGCTGATGCGTCCAGCCTCTTTCAGGACGGTCAGAGCCTGTCCGGTGTGTATTGCAACGCCAGCAGAGTCATAGCCTCGATACTCGAGTCTCTTCAGTCCATCAATGAGAATGTCAGTGGCATTCTTCGTTCCCAGGTATCCTACTATTCCGCACATGAAGGTATCATAGGGATGCCCATCGATTGTGTCAACGTATAATAACCGGTATGGATACAGCTTTGTTGCCTCTGCTCTCAGGGTTGTAAAAGGGAGTCGGGGGCAGGAGTCTGTCGCTTGAGGAATTCGGCGAGGTGCCGGTCAAGATCGAACAGATGCCGGATAAGGAGATCCTCGATCAGGAAGAAGTGGAAATTCTCGTAAAACCCCCGTTCAATCTCTGAAAAGGCCTCAAGAGACTGTTCCAGAAGCTGCTGATGCACCTTCATGTGCTGGGTCCTCTGCGGGTAGTCATAGTGGCGCATCAACTTCTCTTCATGGGTGAAATGGGTCTGCAGGATCTCTTTGAGATCAAGTTTTGACTGATTCAGCTTGTTCGGGCTGTCAGGTCTGCGGAGGATGCGGGATGCGATGGCTATCAGTCGTCGGTGTTCTTTATCCACCTCCTTGTAACCGGTCTCATACTCTTTCTTCCAGTGCAGATGCGTATCATTGGCAGAGATGGCAGATATCCACAGACACTGTTCCACTCTGTTCCGGCCGAATCTCTTCGCCCGGTAGAGGGCTCGGTCCGTTCGTCTGAACCACAGACTCTTCGATCCGAGTTTAAGCCACTGTGCAACACCGAAACTCATTGTCACCCTGATATCGTTCACGAACGTGTAATTTTCGATGCGGGCCCTGAGTGTCTCAGCAACCGCAGCAGCTTCCTCCTGAACAGATTCAGGCATCAGGATGGCGAACTCCTCTCCACCCCATCTGGCTGCAAAGTCAGTGCTACGCACCACCATCGTCAGTATCCCGGCAATCTGTGAAAGGATCTGGTCTCCCACACTGTGTCCGTATTCATCATTTATAGCCTTGAAATGGTCGATGTCCAACAGGATCAGACTCAGAGGGGACGCGTACCGTCTGCTCCGCTCTATTTCCACGGAGAGGGAGTAATCAAAACTCCTTCTGTTGTACAGGCCTGTGAGATGGTCGATATGCTTCTGGTTCTTCTGGATGTTCATGGCGGCTATTACCACGAACATGATTGAAAAGGGCCACACAATGGAGATGCCGTAGATCAGGATCTGAGTGCCCCCTGCCAGTATGATGATGGCAGGGAAGACGAGGAGAGTCCTGATCATTTTTATGTGATGGCGCTTTTTCCCTGACATGACAAAGAGTATTCCTATGAGCGTAAGAAGGAACAGAAGTGTGATAAAGATAAAGAACCCCGTCGACCTGATGTACGTATTACGCTCATCTATTCGGTACAGAAACCCTGTCCAGGGTGCAGATGCTGACACAAGGAGGATGGCAATGTTTACCGGAATGAGGAACTTCAGGATACTCTTTATTCTGTGTATACTGCCGTTCAGGTGGTAGCTCGCATACAGCAGATAGATAGATGAAGGAGCGTAGAGTAGTGAGAAATAGAGAACGTAAATGAATGTATGCACTGAACGGTTCACCGATTCAGGCCAGAATGTGATGAGCTTTCTGATAGTCTCCAGGAGGAGCAGGAGGAATAAAGAGAGGCCCATATAGCAGAAGATCACCATGTCAGGTGTTGTCGTCGGTCTGAAGCGGAAGGAAGGCCTTCCAAGATATGTCTGAGTGATAATGATCAGAATTGCAGGAAGGATATTGATGGAAATACAGTTCAAGTGAAGCATTCACAGCAGTATAGGCGAATAATCGCACGACTGTCACGGGCAGATCGGTCTATGTCAGGAATTTCCTACAATGTCAAAGGTGTCGTGAATCATTATGTGAACACATGTCATGATACCGGCTCCAGGTTCAGGCCGTTTGTTTGCGCAGGGCAGGTCGGCACCGGTATCAATCGTGGGTGTTACACGTCGATAGTGAACACGATTCCCGTATAACGCTCCCTGGTGTAGATG
>JAFGUP010000366.1 GCA_016938475.1 Sphaerochaetaceae bacterium | reverse complement strand
CTTCACCTTCTATTAAACCACACATCTCTTTCTTCATGGAAATATTCATTTGAGATAAGATTGGGATTTTTCTTATTCGGTTTAGTTTCTTCACCATCACATATCAATTAAACATTGACTTTAGCCCATGCGGACCTTACAATCGAAGGTAATAAAATAAATTCATTGGAGGCTTTTATGGCAACTGTGCAATTGAAAGACATTTGCAAAGTGTACGACGGAAACGTAAAAGCGGTTGATTCGGTTAACATCGAAATCAAGGACAGAGAGTTTGTAGTACTCGTCGGCCCCTCAGGCTGCGGAAAATCTACCACTCTACGAATGGTCGCCGGACTTGAAGACATCTCGAGCGGAGAGCTCTACATCGACGGACGACTGGTGAATGATGTCCCGCCAAAAGACAGAGACATCGCGATGGTGTTCCAGAACTATGCCCTGTATCCGCACATGAGTGTGTATGACAACATGGCATTCGGACTCAAGATCAGAAAGTTCCCCAAAGACGAGATCGATCAGCGTGTTCGTGAGGCTGCTAAGATACTCGATATCGAGATGCTCCTCGACCGAAAGCCGAAGGCACTCAGCGGAGGTCAACGTCAGAGAGTTGCTGTAGGGCGTGCTATCGTACGTCACCCAAAGGTGTTTCTCTTCGACGAACCACTCTCGAACCTTGACGCGAAGCTCAGAGTTCAGATGCGTGCAGAGATCTCTTCTCTTCATAACAGACTGAAAGCAACCATGATCTACGTCACTCACGACCAGGTCGAAGCTCTTACGATGGCTGATAAGATTGTTGTTATGAAACTCGGTATCATTCAGCAGATCGGTGGTCCGCTTGAACTGTACAACGAACCCAACAACAAATTTGTAGCCGGCTTCATCGGTTCACCTCCCATGAACTTCCTTACTGTTGATGTAACCAAGGATGGAGATGATATCGTTATTAATGAAGGTAACTTCACAGTCATTCTCGACGGAAATAATAAAAAGCTGCTCACACCGTACGTCGGTAAGAAAGTGACCTTCGGTATCCGTCCTGAGGACGTTGAATACTCCAAGGATGTTGTTGAAGGAAAGACTATCAACGGACGGGTCAGTGTCATCGAACCTCTTGGATCAGAGACACATGTATATGTCACGATCGGGACTCACCAGGTCATCTGTAAGATCGAGCCTTCGATCCAGCTGGCCGTGGATCAGGAAATCCAGTTTATACCTGAAATGAGCAAAGTTAAATTCTTCGATTATGAGACTGAACTAGTCATCAAGTAAACACAGAATATTCAAAAAGAAAGAAGAAAGAGACTGTTGCAGTGCGGCAGTCTCTTTTTCTATCCTCTTACACGTTGCCCCTGCTCTCACCCGATTATCCCACGTACAATGCTTCGATGCTGAACACTGCTGTACTGTCACTAAAAGCTCTAGCACACCATTTCCCTTCACACGTGGTACAGGAATAAACTCATACAGATCCATTCTGACAGACAAATAGAAAACAGCCCCTCTGCAGTATCATTATGCAGAAGGGCCTTGATGTGGTCAGGAACCTGATCCTTAGCGGAACATCGCGTCGTAGACCGTGTGAATCACTCTCTTCGCATCTGATTCTCTGACACCGAAAAGAGCTGTGAGGGGGGTGGCATCAAAGAGGGTGAAGGTCACTTCCACTCCATCGTCCATCAGGGCAGGGAGGATATGGGAAAGTCGTTTCTTCTGACTCTTCAGACCTTCTCCTGCTACAGCCGTGACTGCAAACCCCGGCTCAACACTCATGGACTCGAGTGAGTACTTTGTTTTGAGTGTATCAACCAGTATGACAGGATCAATCTCCACTCCTGCGTGTATCTGAGCATACCAGGTGAGGTCGTCTATTCCCTGGAGAGAGAAATCAAGTGCCAGACCGGCATCTCTGAGGTCCTGTTCGATCCTGATCCTTGTCTGTGGATTCTTCAGAAGGAAAACCTTGTGCACCCCAATCCTGACATAATCCTTTTTCACAGAAATACCGATAATGGGATCCTGTTCAACATCTCTCGATGCGACGATGGCTGTCCCCTCATCCTCCGGACGTCCGGTATTTTTCACCTGAATCGGGATACCTGCTTCTCTGACAGGTGCGATGGCATCTTCATGAAAGACGTTGAAGCCCACTGCGGCAAGCTCTCTTACTTCACGATAGGTCATCTCCTTGATTACCTTCGCATCACGCACTACCCGCGGGTCAGCCTTTGAAATACCCGAGACATCTGTCCAGTTCTCATAGACACATCCACCGGAGGCTTTACTTGCCAGAGCACGAGCGACGATCGCTCCCGAGATATCACTGCCTCCACGAGAGAAAGCTTTCACCTTACCGTCACTGCCCTGACCGAAAAATCCGGGGAAAACATAGTGCTGCCCTTCTTCAAGCACAGAAGCCACCGCATCGTAGGTCTTCTCATCCACAGTACCTTCATCAGTGATGAATACGACATCCTGAGCATCAATCATCTTCCAGCCAAGGAACTGGGAGATAAGGACAGCATTGAGATACTCACCTCTGCTTGCTGCATAGTGAGCACTGGCACCGTTGGAAATATTCTCATACACCTCGTCAAGAGCCTCTGTGATGTCGTGACTGACTCCGAGATCTTTGGCTATCTCAGTAAAACGGTCGCGGATGATGGAAAATTCTTTCTCGCAGGACCCTCCTTTCGCTACGAGAGACTGACAGGTGTAGAGCATGTCAGTGATCTTGATATCATCACTGTGTCTCTTCCCCGGTGCTGATACTACAGCGACTACTCTCGATGGGTCTGAAGAGAGAATCTGTCCCACCTTTCTGATGTGATCAGCATCACACAGCGAACTGCCTCCGAATTTACTAACCTTCATCAATTTACACTCCTTTCGAATAACATACAGAAGAGGATACCCCCCTTACGCAGGAAAGCAGGTGTGGAACACACCTGCTTCCTTCTCCCGTTATAATGGGAAATACTATCTCTTGTAAATAGGCCGTTCCGTATAGGTTGTGTGAAGCAGGTGATGAGACTTCTTGCTCAGCGGCTCTCCCAGATATTCCTCATAGATCTGCTTGATCTCAGGATTCTGGTGTGAACATCTGATTGTAGAACGTTCATCATCATTGTACATTCCGGCAATTCTCTGTGCCCTGATATCGTCGGTTGATGCATACGGCTGACCGCCTCCGCTCACACATCCGCCACGACATGCCATCACTTCTATGAAATGGTAGGGTGCATCCTTGCCCTCTCTTTTTGCCTCCCGGATCTCTTCAAGAAGAGTGCTTACATTTGCCATTCCGTGTGCTATGGCGACCTTGAGCTTGGTTCCCTTGATATCTATCTCGCCCGAGCGGACCCCTTCCATACCTCTGACGGCTGTGACATTGACGTCTTCGAGTTCTTCGCCGGTTATCAGCTTGTAGGCTGTTCTCAGAGCTGCCTCCATGACACCACCGGTGTTACCGAAGATCGTACCAGCACCGGTATAGGCACCGATCGGAGAGTCGGCCATCTCATCCTCGAGTGCAAGGAAATCAATCCCGCTTGCCTTGATGAGCCGGCTGAACTCACGTGTCGTGAGAACGAGGTCTACATCGTTGAAGCCGGAAGCCTGCATGTTATCATCACGCCCGATCTCCCACTTTTTCGCCGTACATGGCATGATAGCGGCAGAAAAAATTGTTGCAGGGTCGATCTTCGCCTTCTCGGCATAGTAAGTCTTGGTGATTGCTCCCTGCATCATCATCGGAGATTTCGCCGATGAGAAGTGAGGAATCATATCACTATAGTACTTCTCCATATAGTCGGTCCATGCAGGACAGCAGCTGGTGATCTGGGGAATAGCTCCGTGGCCGGTGGTAAGACGCTGAACGAGCTCACTACCCTCTTCCATGATGGTGAGGTCTGCAGAGAAGTTCGTGTCAAAGACCTTATCGACTCCCAGGGATCTGAGAGCAGCATAGATCTTACCGGTAGTGATGGTACCTGCGGGAAGATTGAAGGCCTCACCGAGGGCAACACGCACTGCAGGGGCGATCTGAACCACCACGTGTTTATGGGGGTCATTGATCGCACAGATCAGATCCTGAGTCTCATCCTTCTCGTAGATGGCACCGACAGGGCAGTGAGCTG
The DNA here is from genome assembly GCA_016938475.1 of Sphaerochaetaceae bacterium. GTDB lineage: Bacteria > Spirochaetota > Spirochaetia > Sphaerochaetales > Sphaerochaetaceae > SABI01. The sequence continues at coordinate 11,898 of JAFGUP010000366.1, read as the reverse complement.
AACACTGACCACACTTGATACAGGGGCTGTCGTTGAGTGGCAGAGATGCTGCCGGAGACATGAGCGTCTGGTCTCCACGACCGATGAACTCAAGGGCATACACTCCCTGCTGCTGCTGACAAACCTGTACACAGCGTCCGCACTTGATACACTTCGATGGGTCAAGCACGAGCGATGTAGTCGATTCATCTTTGGGCAGGTTCACGATCCTCTGCTCGTAGGGCTGCTGCCGTACCCCGAACTCGGCAGCAAAACGCTGCAGTTCACAGGTGCCGTTACGGGCACAGGTGAGACATTCATTGGGGTGTGTGCTCAGAATCATCTCGATGACAGTCTTCCTGATCTTGTACAGCTCAGCATCATGGGTGATGATACTGAGGTTCTCCTGAACAGGAGCTGCACAGGCCCTGAGAAGTTTCGGCGAATTCTCCTGTTTGACAACACACAGCCCACAGGCTGCCCATGCAGGCAGGTCCGGATGGTAGCAGAGCGTCGGGATGTTGATATTCGCCTTCTTCGCTGCTGCCAGAATATTCTGTCCGGCTTCGATCTCAACCGGTTTTCCATTTATCTTCATATGAACGGTACTCATGGTATTCCTCCTCTCCCAGAAATCCTAGCGGATCTCGATGGCTCCAAATTTACAGGTCTCGAAACAAGCTCCACACTTGATACACGCAGCCTGATCGATCACGTGCACCTGACGCCGTTCACCAGTGATTGCAGCTGTTGGACACTTTCGTGCACATGCAGTACATCCGATACACAAATCAGGAAGGATATTGTAGGTAATCAGACTCTTACACTTACCGGCAGGACAGGTCTTGTCGTTGATATGAGCAAGGTATTCGGCCTCGAAATGCTTCACAGTCGATAGAATCGGATTGGGAGCGGTCTGACCGAGGGCACACAGAGATGCCTGTTTCATCGCATGACCGATCTCTTTCATCTGTTCGATATCCTCGATCGTACCGTTTCCTTTTGTAATCTTGTCGAGGATATTCATCAGCGAACGTCCTCCGATCCTACAGGGGGCACATTTACCGCAGCTTTCTTCGACACTGAACTCAAGATAGAATTTCGTCACGTCAACGATACAGTCATCTTCATCCATGACGATCATACCGCCGGAACCCATCATTGAACCAAGTTTCTGAAGTGAACCGAAGTCGATGGGTGTGTCGAGGAACTCTTCGGTGATAACTCCTCCACTGGGACCACCGGTCTGAACAGCTTTGAACTTCTTGTCGTTAGCGATTCCTCCGCCGATATCATAGATGATCTCACGAAGTGTCGTTCCCATGGGAACTTCCACAAGTCCCGAGTTACGGATCTTACCGGTGAGTGCGAAAACCTTGGTACCCGATGAATCATGTGTCCCGATCTGGCTGAACCAGTCGCCGCCCTTCATGATGATGACGGGGATGTTTGCCCAGGTCTCCACGTTGTTGATGACCGTCGGTTTACCCCACAGCCCTTTTACAGCCGGGAACGGAGGGCGAGGAACCGGCATTCCCCGCTCACCTTCAATGGATGCGAGGAGTGCTGTCTCTTCACCACAGACGAAGGCACCGGCACCAAGTCTGATTTCTATGTCGAAATCGAATCCACTGTCGAGAATGTTCTTTCCAAGGAGCCCATAATCGCGGGCCTGCGCCATCGCAACTTCCAGGCGGTGAATTGCAAGAGGATACTCGGCACGGATATAGATATACCCCTGGTTAGCACCAACGGTCTTACCGGCGATGGTCATCGCTTCTAACACCGAGTGCGGGTCACCTTCCAGTGTAGATCTGTCCATATAGGCACCGGGGTCACCTTCATCGGCATTGCAGACTATGTATTTCTGATCAGCGTCCTTCACCTGCTTCGTGAAGTTCCACTTCATCCAGGTAGGGAAGCCGGCACCACCACGGCCTCTGAGTCCTGCTGTTCTCAGTTCCTGAATGACTTCATCACCGCTCATCTCGAACAGGACTTTTTCCAGTGCACTGTACCCTTCACGAGCGATATATTCATCAACATTTTCTGGGTCGATAAATCCACAGTTCCTCAGTACGATACGAAACTGCTTCTGGTAGAATTTGATATCTTCGACCTTTGCGTGCTTCTTGCTGCCTTCCTTATCATAGAGAAGGCGTTTGACCTCACGGCCCTTGACGATGTGTTCCTCAACCAATTCCTTGGCATCAGAGGGAGTCACCTGCACATAGAACGAATCCTCGGGGAGGATCTTGACGATAGGGCCTTGTTCACAGAACCCGAAACAACCGGTCTTGATGACCTGAACCTCTTCGGACAGACCTTGTCCATCCACTTCGTTCAGAAGAGATTCATAGATTGCATTGGCCTTGCTCGATTCACAGGCGGTACCGCCGCATACAAGAATATAGCTTCTATATGCCATTATTTGCCTCCATCCTTGATGATATCGACTGAAGGTCTGTCAAACACGTGTTCACTGACCATTCTCTTATGTATGATGTGTTCCTCAACGATCTTCTTGGCTACCTCAGCATCGACCTTACCATAGATAACCGAAGGCATGCCCGGGGCAATGACCTCGATGGTCGGTTCGACATAGCACAGTCCCATGCATCCTGTCTGTGTGACGACAACCGAGTTCAGATTATGGATCTCGAGTTGAGTCAGGAATGTATCGAGCACATTCTTGGCTCCTGCTGCGATACCGCAGGTCCCCATCCCTACAATGATCTGTGTCTCTTTGCCACTGAGATCACGCTTCTGGATTTCTGTTTTCTTGGAGTCACGAAGCTTCCTGAGCTCCTGCAACGTCATCTTAGCCATGCCAGCCTCCTCATCTAATAACGAGTCATCTACCTGACCCGGTGGTGCACTTCCTCTATAGCAGCCTCCTGCGACTGCATATACTCTTTCACTAACAGCAGGTTCCCGACTGTGTTCAGTTCTCCCAGAACATCGAGAAGTCCGCTCTTTTCGACCTCATACTCATCACCTTCTCCACCTCGAGAGAAAGCTCTGCGGAAGATGATCTCACTATCCGAAGGATAGGAGAACAGTCCGGTAAGGGTCATTGCGATGTCGCCGACAGGCGGGGCATCGATGTGGGAAAGATCGATGGTGAAAGACACATCGGTCCCTTTTCCCCTTTCTGACCTCAGGGTACATGTCCCATCGGTCATATCAACCATCTGCTTGAGGAACGGAAGGCCGAGCCCCACTTTCCTCGCTGCATGCTTATGTCCGTCAGTATAAAACGGATCAAGAGCCCTGATCTGCTGAAGTTCATCCATCCCTTTGCCGTCATCGAGCACTTTAACCGAAAGCTTATCGTCGGTCTGAATGAAGCTGATGCGGATCAACGATGCATCGGCTTCTATGCTGTTCTGCACGATATCGGCAAGAAGATCACAGATCGAGGCATGCATCAGCTGAACTGTGCGATGATCCCGGGAAGCTGATCCTTGGTCACCTTGCCGAACACTTCTTTACCGACGGTGAGTACAGGAGCAAGACCGCAGCAGCCGACACAGCGAACCCCTTCGATACTGAATTTCCCATCCTCGGTCACTTCGTTCACGCCGATTCCAAGAAGATTCCCAAGTTCCTCAACCAGCATATCTCCGCCTTTGAGGTAGCACGCAGTTCCCAGACACACCTGGATATTGTGGTCTCCCGGTTTTGTTGTCTTGAAGAAATGGTAGAAGGAAAGTACTCCGTATATCTTTGCAAGAGGAATATCGAGCATGTACGCGACAGTGTCTGCCGATTCACGGGAGACATATCCGAATTCTTCCTGCACACGGTGCAGGACCATGATCAGATTACCCGGCTTGTTTCGCCATGCTTCTATGAACGAAATCAGTTCCCTTGAAAATGCATTCTCATTGTTACCAGCTGCCATGAAAACCTCCAGAGCCCGTTTTATAGAAACCTATCATAAGAGAGAATCAAAATATTTTCAACAATAAATACCAATTTATCGAATCTTTTCTGAGCTTTTCTTCACTTTATTTTTAAGTTTATTGCATATTTCTGTTTTTATTGTATAATGATTCACATAAACGAGGTGCCCAATGAACCATGACATGATCATCCGTATCACCCGATACTACAGGATACTCAACCGTCTCAGATCTCTCGGCCTGGAGAAAGTATTCGCCCATAACCTGGCTGATGCTGCCGGCGTTTCTGCAGCAATCGTGCGTAAGGACTTCTCTCTCCTTGAGATATACGGCCAGAAAAGAGGTGGATATGACATTCTGTTTCTTATCGCAGCTCTCGGGAAGATCCTGGGGAAGACCGATGAACCGCAGAACATCATCATAGTCGGATGCGGTAGGATCGGCCGGGCTCTCATGCATTACAACGGTTTTGAACCGGATGGGATCAGGATCATAGCGGGCTTCGATACAGACCCTCTGGTATACAGCGAAAACGTTCATCCGGTACCGATCTATCCGATGAGTCGTCTAGAAGAAGTGGTAAGCTCACACCAGGTCGATGTGGCGATTCTCACTGTACCCGAAAGTGCCACAAGCGACAGTTTCCAGCGTTTGATGAATGCTGGGATAAAAGGTGTGCTCAACTTCTCCCCTATCACGCTCAAACCTGTTGCCGATGCAGAAGGGCTGAAACCTGTAATCCATAACGTCAATATTGCTCTGGAACTCGAACAGATCTTCTACGAACTGCAGTTTCCGAAAACCTAGTAGACACGTTCCAAGCGAACATACACCGGCAGATGATCAGAGGTGCCAGTATGGTTTCTCACCTGGTACCGCTCAGGGGTTCCTGTGTCATCAAGCAGAGCTGGATGGGTGATCACTCCACCGTCTGAAAACCGATACCCCGCAGAATCGAAGAACCCGGTACTGAGAAGGATCTGGTCGTAACTCAGCCACAGTCCATCATAGTGATAGGAGCCTTCTGCCTCTGATACTGTCGGGAAACGTTCATCAAGGTAGAAGGAATAGAAGGTACTGAATGCAGGGTAGCTGCCTGTGATGACAAGAGACCCACTTGCCTCCCACTGTTGTCTGAGGGGAGCATCGGATGGTATCAGAGCACTCTGGTAGGCCCCCTGGATCCTGTCATGCTGATCAGCACTCTGGTTGAAATCGCCGGCTATCACGGTAGGGAGTCTCCTTCCCGTGAGACTACTCCGGTCCATCACACCCTTCAATGCTCGTATCTGAGCGATCCTCTCGGGTTCGCTCTCCAGTTCCCCTTCCCTGCGGCTTCTCAGGTGCAGGGAGTAGACCCTGACTGCCTCACCATTCACATCGATCACCGCCTCCAGGATATCCCGAAAACCTTCAACCGAGTGTATATGACTTTCCAGGATCGGATACCGGCTCATGATGGCAACTTCTATGGAGGATGTTGATGAGGACGTTGAGGCGTAGAAGGTGAATCCCCTCCTGCCGAGGTCATGATCGATCAGGTCCTCTACCACTCTCTCACCTTCCACCTCCTGCAGGATGATGATATCGGGATGATAGGGTGAATACTGTATCAGGGCTGCACAGACTCGGTGAAGCCGTTCCTGGTACAGAGACGAAGACCACCCCTGTGCGAGGGAGAATCCATCGAACTCATCTCCGTCGTCGACCGTGTCGAACAGGGTCTGCACGTTATAGGAAATGATAATAAGATCCCCGGCACTCTGTTCATCTGCTACAGAGCATGAGAATGAGGTAGTGAGGAAGATGGTGAATAGAATGGTACATAGCGTGGTAACTCTCATCACTGAGAAATACCTGCTTCACAGACAGATCACTTCCCGTCGAGAGAGATTTTCTTGACCTGATAGGAGAAGTAAAGAACAGCAAGAGCATCCTCACTGTCGGTCTGCTGATAACTGAGGGTCTGTCCCTTCAGAATACCCTTCAGGAGATTACTGTAACGAGCATCCTTGATGTCGATATCGCGCACCATCGAAAAACAGATACTCCAGATACGCTCCCATTCGCGATTATTAAAAGCACTGACAATCGCGTGACGCTGCTGATCTATCTCGGACACATCACGGGACTCTTCGAGAAACTCACTGAGGAAATCCGGACTGAGAAGATTCTTCTGTTCAAACAGTTCTCCAAGGTTGGGTGTGCTCTTCAGGAAATAGGCGATCAGTGCATACCGGGTCTGGCGGAAGCGGGCTCCCCTGCCCTGTCGGGCCGAGAGAAACAGTTCCTTGAAGAAGGTGCCTTCCCTGTCCATGATATTACGTGCGAGGAGATAGTTCAGTTCTTCGAGTATCGTCTGCGCCGAGTCACTCATCTGCTCGACTTTCTGCAGATACGCATCGGTTCGGGTAACGCGGGCTATCGACTTTGCGGCATTCGAACGTGACAGACTGCTGCCGTTATCGAGGAGATATCTGAGAGCCTGCTCGGCTTTCTGATTATTGCGGTAGGCTCCCAGAGCATATATCGACTCATTCTGTGTATAGGAATCGGTCGAGAAAGCATCGCTTATGAGGTCATCCACGAGTGAGCTTCGAGGTCTGTCGAACAGCCCCCTGATCACCTCCGCCCTGTCATTGCTGAACGGATTTGCCAGAGTCGCCCGAATCTCGCTTGTAGCGACTCCCGTAAGATTCTTTCCCAGTGAGAGAAGAAGGCTCTTACGCTTGAGAGGGTCTTTCTCCTTTTCAAGTCGGTCGATGTTAATGAAAGCCCTCAGGCCGTGCAGAGAGAACATCAACTGGGCAGCAGCCTTAGCTGACAGGGCACCCTGTTCATGCAGGGATGCAGTACTGATCAGAGCCAGGAGAGAAAACAGGAGAGCAAGAGCGAAGGTAAAGGTATAGGCATTTCCCCAGCCATGGCCGAACAGCTGAATATGCTCCGAGAGGTTTGCAAGATAGCCTCCGGCAAGACCGCTGAACAGAGCGAAGAAGGCGATCATGAAGTTGGTCATCGAATTGAATCCTACCGGATCATTGTCCGGGATGACCGCTGCAAGCAGACGCCGGATGAGAATATTGACGTTTGCCAGGAAGAAGTTACTGAGAAACCCGAGAACGAAGAACAGCGCTATATCGCCAGAGGCAGGTATAATCATCCAGCCGATCAGTGTGACCATCAGGGCAAACCCGTTTGCAATGATCAGAGGGCGACTGCCGAGGCGATCACTGAAGAAAGTGCAGAAACTGCCTGCGAGAATGACCGAACCTGATATGACGATGGTGTACAGGAAGATGATATTGCTTTCCAGGCCGACCACCTTGGTAAGGAACGCGATACTCATGCCCATGATGACCGTTACCGACATGTAATACCAGAAGACAAGCAGCCGGGAGCGGGAGATGCTGTCACGCATAGACTCTTTCAGAACAGTGAACAGGGTTCTTCCCTTCCGGTAATCAACCTTCGTTCTGCAGGGGATCTTCGACAGATAGCGGGCTGCTATCGTATTGTTGATGACACCGAACATCTGAAGAGCGATCAGGCCCATCACACCCGAAAAGAGTTGAATCGAGGTGACGATGAAGTTCAAAAGGCGGGCAAAGACTGTTGATGACTGGAAAGCAACGTTCGCATTGCCGATCACACGCCCTCGCGTCCTGTTTGTCGTGATCGACTTGAAGGTATAATCATACATCACCACACCCACCAGCCGCATGAGTGAGAACAGTGTGTATACGATGAGGAGAATGGTGACACCCGCATTTCCCTGCACCCAGATAAGAGAAAGGTAGCCCAGAGACACAAGTCCCCGCAGGTACCAGGTAAGGGTCTGCACCTTCACGACATTACGTCCCCGGAAGGTACGGGCCATGATAGGAAGAACGATACCCACTATATACATCGCACTGGCGATGTACCCGAGAGCGAGATTTGAGGCACCGAACCGCACAGCAAGAATATAGACAATCGTGTCACCGAGCATACTGAAGCCGAGACCGTTATAAATCTCGGACGTATAGAGGTATTTCTGTCCTAATCGCTTCTCAGCATCCGATAGATACCTGGTGCGTGCCATGTTCTGCTCTTACAGCTCATCCCTCTTGTGCACGATCTTGCTGATGAGGTTGTATGTCAGGGCCCCTTCGGCATCAAGCCAGTAGTCCCTGTCGGTGTCCCGTGATACGATCTCAAGCGGCTGACCGCTCTGATCACTTATTATCCTGTTGAGTCGCTCTTTTGTCTTCTCAAGCTGATTCGTATAGATCTCCACGTCAGTGGCCACTCCCTGCATCTCACTCATCGGCTGGTGGATCAGGTAGGTCGAATTGGGCAGTCCGAGACGGTAGGGAGCATCGACTGCAAGCAGCACGAGTGTGGCTGCACTGGCAATCAGACCTGTGCCGATCATGAACACATCATTTCGGATGAACCGCACCATGTCGTAGATAGCCAGACCGGAGTTGACGTCTCCACCTGGAGAGTTTATGAACATCCGGATTGGCTCATCACTTTCTTTTTCCAGTATCAATAACTGTTTGATTACCTTTTCTGCTGATTCCATGTTGATCTCACCGGTAAGCATCACAGATCGGGTCTCCAGGAACTTATCCTGATTAGCTGCAGTCTCTTTTTCTTTTGTCTCTTTTTCTTCCATCTGGTTCATTTTTCCTTATCGTACGATCCGGTCATCATCACAATTTTAGTACTGAAAGCGTACACACCACCGAGTCTCACTCGCAGCAGGCATCTGTGAGTATAGTAGGGAACGGAGTAATTGAAAAGGGGAACTGGTGAAATCACCACTCGATATCCTCAGGATAGCTGATGTCTTTCCACCTCAGATCGCCCTCTGCACATCCATACTCTTCTTTCGCACTGTCCACAGCAGCCCGGAAGGCCCTCGCCTCATCATCCCATGCATGTTCGGCAAAACGTTTGGTCACCGTGAGGAGTTTCTTCGCACGTTGTTCCCGGTTCATCCTGAGATAGCGGATGTTCCAAGTATCGATGAACACTCCCGGGATTGTCACGATATCACTGAGAAGCATAGAGTCGGGTGTCACAAGATTAATCCATCTGGTATAGGAAGTTCCCGTAAGCACCTCAGCGACAGCACTCTGCAATCCTGCCTGCAGCTGTCGGACCAGAAGAACACTCGTATCCCAGATGATCTCCTTGTGATACGGGTTGTAACGCTCACGCGCCGGCCTCTTATCATCGGCTCTCAGCTTGATGAGATCATTGAGTATCATCGTCGCCGCGATGATCTCCGGGTACGGGATATTACAGCAGAAGGCGACATTCTTCTGCGGCAGGGAAGAGTCTAGATGCTCTCCAGGGTGGTCACCGACCCCGTTATCGACAAGGATGAGTTCCCGGTCTCCCTGGTATGCATGCCTGATATCATAGGCGATCCCGAGAATTCTCAGAGAGACGGTGATATACCGTGCATGGAAGGCATCAGGCTCATCCCAGTCATGCACGACGATATCATGAAGTGCTTCGACAAGCTCATAGAGCTCCCGATAATCCCCGCAGATAGTGACTCCTGCCAGCTGGTCCGTGTTCTTTACCTGTATCATAATCACAGACTACACGAAGCAGGGGGAACCTGAAAGAGGTTTTTGATCCCATCTCACTGCAGTCACTGGTGAATCAGTGATGTTTCGATCACCCGGTATCTCCCCGGTGAGGCAGGTGCAAGGTCCTAAGCTGACAGACTTCTCAGATAGCGTATCTTCTCAGGGACGTAGGTGAAGAAATCCGAGGATACCCGCTTCGAAGGCTTTTCCTTCTGTCTCTCTGATTCGAAGAACTCACGTATCAAGGCGGCTGTGACCTCTGTATAGTCATCTGTCCTGAACCGGTACAGGGGACTCGCTTTTTTCGGGTAGCTGTCAAGCTCTCCAAGGAACTTCTTCAGGTCCTTCTCCAGATTGGACAGGTCCGTCCCCCTCCCCCATCCGCTGGCCTTGAGCATCCTGGCATTCAGGCGCTGTTCGTACTGCTTCTCCTGAGGGATGGCAAGGACCGGTTTTTTGAGGTAGAGGGCCTCAGAGAGCAGCTGATGACCGGCCGGTGCTATGATAGCCCTGCATCCGGCGAGCGACTGCACGAAGTCCCTCTCAGGGTCGGGAAAGAAGCGGAACTCGATATCGCCGAACGCCTTGAGAACATTTTTCACCGCATCTGATGACGATGGTTTTACGTATACGAGAACGTAATCGCCTCTGGAAGGGACAGCGTTCCTCACTTCCTCACGGAGGATCGGACCGACATCACCATCATAGAAGGAGCAGATCAGATTCTTCTGAGCCGGTGGACTCATGATGGAAGAGACGATCTTGGCACTGATAGCATCCATCCTGAGTGAAGCGGTGCGAAGTACGACAGCGGGATGGTTGAGGTTGATCAGGGGAATACCGGCCTTCACTGCAGCCATCGCTGTCAGTGGCTCATAGTCGCTGATAACCCCCTGCACTCCGTGTTCTTTCATCTCCCGGGCAAGGTCGGTGACTATCCTCCTGTGATTGCCTATGACCGGCAGGTTCTTCTTCACGGTCTCAAGGTACAGGATACGGTGTCCGTTGTGAGCGAAATGGAGCCCCGGAATAGTCCGAGTCTGTATCCCGCTGCACTTTTCATGAAGAAAGGAACCGATACTCTCGGGAGCCCACACCGTGATATCGTGATGGACTCTCAGCAGGGGCCAGAGTGCCGCCGTGCGTGCAGCGTGTCCTCTTCCTTCTCCATTACAGCCATATACGATCTTCATACACATGCATCTCCTTATTTGAGATACATCTATCTATACATGACAGGTACAAGGATTCTGTGAATAGACTGTTATTCATCTATGAAATCACACATCGATTCCCCCTGCATCATAGTGCCCGGTACCTACAGATGATGCGGCTTGTCAGGGATCCTGACTCTTTACCTTTTTCCTTCCACCCCCTATAGTTCTTTCACCTATGAAAAGTGCAAGCATATCAATCATCGGACGCCCTTCGTCCGGCAAATCAACTCTGGTGAATACCATCTGTGAACGGAAAGTCTCCATCACGGCTCAGACTCCCCAGACCACTCGCAATGCAATCCGCGGTATCTACACCGACCAGAGGGGTCAGCTGATCCTCACCGATACTCCCGGCTACCACCTCAACGATCAGAAGTTCAACCTGAAGCTCCAGCAGACAGCGCTCAAAGCTCTTGATGAATGTGACCTCGTCCTGTACATCGTTGATGCGACCCGCAGCGGAGGGAAGGAAGAGAGCGCGATCATCGAGATTCTCAAGCAGGTGAAACGTCCTGTCGTGGCAGCTGTAAACAAAACAGATATCGCATCAGCTGAACAGGTGGCAGAGACGAAGGCCTTCATCACAGACCTTCTTGATACTGCTGCTCTCTTACAGATCAGTGCCTCAGCCGATGAGGGTGTCGATGACCTCTTGATCGAGCTGTTCCGCCTCTCTCCCGAAGGTCCGCTGCACTACGGAGAGGAGGAGTTCACCGACCAGCCGCTGGAGTTCAGAGTATCGGAGATCATACGGGAAAAAGCGATTCAGAGTGTGTCGCAGGAGATTCCCCACGCCATCTTTGTCGAAGTCATCGATATCGAGCATGATGAAGAGAATAAGTCGATCTGGATACGGGCTGCGATCAATGTCGAGAAAGAGAGTCAGAAAGGTATTCTTGTAGGAAGAGGTGGGGCGAATATCAAGAAGATCCGTGTAGCGGCCTTTAAGGAGATCAAGCAGATCTTCCCCACCCTCTCACTTACCCTTGACCTCAGGGTAAAGGCAGTCTCCCGGTGGAGACGCAAGGATATGATTCTGTCGAAGATCCTGTAGCAACCGGCTTCAACTCAGCGCAGCTGCTACAGAGTGAGAAAGGTTTTCGGTCACAGATACCTGGCGAGGATCGGAAGGACTTTCTCCTTGCCGATAGTCTTGATGAAACCGGCAAGTTTCGGCCCCTTCTCCCGGTCAATGAGAATCCG
>JAFGUP010000365.1 GCA_016938475.1 Sphaerochaetaceae bacterium | reverse complement strand
GCTCTTCGCAGGCAGAAATGTGTCCCGAAGGACGGTGTCCGTCGTATCGTTGAGGATAGCTTCAAACCAGGCATTTTTAAGCTCCAGCTCGCAGGTCCGATCTTTTGTCAACGGCGGTGTAAATCTGTCCAATTATGGCGGAATAAAACTGTCCACCTGCTAATCCCTGAGCTGAAACTCAGGGGTTTTGCTGATGCTGGACATGGAGGAGTTCTTCGTGTTGCGAGATTTATTCAACCAGGGTTGGACCATAAGCGGGATCGCAAGAGAAACAGGCCATAGCCGGGTGACGGTTCGCAAGTACATACATTCTCAAGTTCCTCCTACACCCGAGAAGAGATCAAGAAGGCCGAGCAAACTGGACGACTACAAGGAGTACATAGACCAACGTCTCCAAGAATACCCCCTTACAGCAGCTCGAATTTACCGTGAGATCCAAGAACAAGGATTCGAGGGCAAATATACGATCGTAAAGGACTATGTGAGAGAGACGAGACCAAAGGTTGGTGTTCCTGCAGTATATCGCTACGAGACGAAGCCCGGAGTCCAGGCCCAGGTCGACTGGGCAGAATGCGGTTATGTCGAGATCGACGGTACTCAGAGAAAGCTATACTGTTTCACCATGGTCCTCGGCTATTCCCGCATGAGATATGCCGAGTTCACCCTCCGAGTCGACGTTCACACCCTTATCCAGTGCCATCTCAATGCGTTCCAGTATTTCGGAGGTTATCCCCAGGAAATCCTCTACGACAACATGAAACAGATCGTCCTGAAACGAGGACTCAAATCCTCGGATTCGGACTGGAATTCGAAGTTCGAAGACTTCTACACACATTACGGATTTGTACCCCGCCTTTGCCGTCCTTACCGACCTCAGACGAAAGGAAAGATCGAGAACACGGTGGGATTCGTGAAGAGGGATTTCTTCATGGGAGGCAAGTTCAGATCATTCTCTGATATCAATTCCCAGCTCCAAGCTTGGCTATCCAGGGTGAACTCGACGGTCCATGGAACAACCTATGAGATACCACAAGATCGTTTCAAAGAGGAGTCGCTTCACCTCCAAAATATCGATCAAGCTCCTCCTTACTACAACGTCAGGGAGGAGACGAGAAAGATATCGAGAGACGCATACATCTCATATCTCGGCAACCGCTACTCAGTGCCGTATCGGTTTGCGGGAAGGACTTCCATTCTCCGGATATCCGACACTTCCTTCACCGTCTTCGTCGGTTCAGAGGAGGTCTGCACCCACGAGATCCTCCCAGGTCGAGGTCGAGTGTCGCGAAACAAAGACCACTTCAAAGGACTTCTATCCGAGATCTTGAAGCAGAACTCAGCGCATCCGATCAAGGGATCTAACATTCTCAAGTTCGAAGATCCCGATGTGGAGCATAGATCCCTCGCGGTTTACGATGCTTTCGTTGAGGGTGATCAGCGATGAGCCATATCGAGTATGAAAGGCTGCATCATAATCTCAGACGGCTGAAGCTGATGACCTTTGAGTCGATCCTCGACAACTATCTCGAAGCTGCGGCGAATGACGGTAAATCCATGATAGAGATTCTGGATCACCTCGTAGCTCAAGAAGTCAAGAGCAAGGAGTCACGGTCGCTGGCATACAGAATGAGGATAGCTGGTTTTCCTGTAGAGAAGAGGCTCGACAAGTTCGATTTCGAGTTTCAGCCTTCCATTGACAGGGCTGTCATCAACGAGATAGCTTCCCTCAAGTTCGTCCACAACGCCGAGAACGTAGTATTCCTCGGACCTCCCGGCGTGGGCAAGACTCATCTATCCGTCGGACTCGGAATTGCAGCAGCAGAGGCTGGGTTCAGAGTACATTTTGCCAACGCTTCGACCCTGGTCGAGGATCTTTCCAAGGCGGACGGGGAGAGGAAGCTCGAAGAGAAGATACGTGGTTTGGCCAAATTTCAACTTCTGATCGTCGATGAGATGGGATACCTTCCTTTCGATGATCACGGTGCTCATTGCTTCTTTCAGCTCATATCCAGAAGATACGAGCGAGCTTCGACGATATTCACATCCAAT
>JAFGUP010000057.1 GCA_016938475.1 Sphaerochaetaceae bacterium | reverse complement strand
GAGGGGATATAGGTGATATCTTCATCATCCTGAACAATGAGTCTGCTTTTCAACAGTTCCATGTCATCTATGGCGATGAGGACGTACTTTGCTCCGACAGAGTAGGCATGCTTGGCCAGCTCTCTGGCAAACCCGTAGGTTGCCTTACCCGTTTTGATTCTCAGACAGGATCCTTTGTGTAAAGCGACACCGGCTTCAATAATCATCTGTGCATACTGGCTTTTCATGGTTTTCAATGATTTCATAGTGACTCCTGGGTGAGGATGAATTTCCCGTGTTTCATGAGAGGGATGCGTGTGCCCTCGCGATTAACGAGGTCGACTGTTGTAGTACTATTTCCGAACGGGATATCTGCTTTGAGAAGTGAAAGATTCATGCCCGTCCTGTCCTGAAGATCCTGCTCACTCTCATACAGTTCGAGATCCTTCAGGTGGTTTGATTCACCTCCGCCGAGGGTGATGAAAGAAGAGAGACTTTCCATGAACTCCTTCGGCACCGGGGAGGGGAGGTTGCGTATATCAAGTGGTTCTTCCACCAGCGTGCACTGACCGATTCTACCTGCATTCCCGTCTATTGCCAGAGCCTGCCTGACAGTATCAGCAGCCTGCGAGGAAGTGAGATCGGTGACTTGTCCCTCCTCAAAGGTGAGAGTGAGGTCAGAGACCTCCTGACCGAGAAGAGAGAACTGACGTGAGGCACTGAATGAACCCTGTACGCGGGATGGATCGGGAAGGAACGAGATGCCTCTTGAGGTGATGCGGGGGAGAAAAACTCTGTCGGGAGGAAGGTGATGCAGGGGTTGTCTTGCCTGAGCGGTCGGCAGCAGACCGAGAGAGAGTTCACTTTCGTGTTGCCCGATGACCAGGTGAGTGGGCTCTGCTGCATTGATCGTCTTCACAACTCTGACAAGGTGTCTGAAGGTATCGATCCAATCATTCAGAAACGTGTCGGAAAGCGGGTAGAGAGATGAGAGGAATGACCAGAATGTGTCGAGGGGAGCTGTGCTCGAGGGGTAGAGTCTCCGTGCCCAGGCAGTGGTCGGCACAGGAGCGACCGCAAACGGGGCGACGGGGCGGTCCATCTGCGGCGGGCAGAGGTTTCCGGCCTGCTGAAGCAGAGGAGGATTGCCGGCAATCTGCCCCACAGACGCATCCTCAAGGAGAGTCATATCAAGGGGTTCTGCAAGGTACAGCAGCACCTTCTCCTGTGAGTCCTCTTTCAGTATGTCACTGTGAACGGGGTCGACAGTAAAGACATCCTTCACCACCCCCTCTTCTATGCTCACTATCTTCACAGGTATCTTCGTGATCTCCGACGCTTTCTGAGCTATCTTCTGTGCAAACTCCATGTTTCTGTCCGTGCTGTTGACCGATAGGGCTTCGCCCTCTCTCAGCTGGAGCGATACGTGGAGGATACTATCGATATACCGTTGTTCTGTTATCATACAACCTCTTTATCTGGTTTCTATTACTAAGGTTCAGTATAGCGCAGACGGCAAGAAATGTAAAAAGGGGCTAAACATGTTTTATTTGCCCGATCCTATTGACGCATGAGAAGATTTCAGCTATAAATTACACCCGTACATGAGAAGTGTATGTTGATAGATTGCGCCTGTGGTATAGTGGTATTACCTCAGCCTTCCAAGCTGAAGAGGCGGGTTCGATTCCCGTCGGGCGCTATAAGTTAATTGCTTGCAAGGGAAAGAAAAGCAAGGATTCTTCTAGAAAAAAGAGTGGGTCCACTTGGGTAGACTAGTCCCAAAGTGGTCCCAACTTGAATTCAGGAGGAATTCTATGACCACAAGTTACCCTTCGCCGTACAAGATCGGTAAAATCTACTATTTCAAGTACACTGACTCCAATGGCCAAAGATACAAGAAGTCCACAGGTCAGCTTCGTAAATCTGATGCCCAGCAGTTCATCAGGAAGTTCATCGATCAGAAGAGATCAGGGATAAGTCCGGATATTACTTTACGCTCCGTTATCAAGCTCTATCAGGATCCTTCTACAAATCCGAAACGTATACAGGCCTCTGTCACTGCAACAAACTATTCCGAGAGATATGCATCCCACATTGCAGCCTATGCAAAGGAACTGGAAACGGTTCTCTCCAAGAGAATGAAAAAGATTCTCGATAAGCCGTTGTGTGAAGTAATACGGATGGAGTTAAAAGATGCAGCATTTCATATCGTCAAAGAGTATGGCAAATCCAACAAGAGTGTGAAAATCTACAAACTACTTAAATCCCTATTCGGTCAGGCCGCTGACGACGGTATCATCGCCATGAGCCCCGCTATGGGATTGCCTGATATCAAGTACAAGACGAAGACCCGGACCGCTCTACCTGCAGAAGATATCAAACTGATTCTAAGTCACCCTGAAGTGTTTCCGAACGAGAAAGCCCGACGGCTGTTCACCGTGTTTGCAATGACCGGGATGAGAAGATCGGAAGTCCTTGCGATCAATCCCGAACAACTTAAAGGCGATGTGCTTGTCGTGGACAGGGCCTTCAAAGACGATCTCATGAAAGTAGTAGGGCTACCGAAGTGGGATAAGATCAGAGTGATACCTCTATGTGAGACTGTTGCGACTGTTCTTCATGAGGCTTTCGAAGAAGACCCTGATTCCGACGAACCTCTCAGAATTACCACTCCTACATTGAACACCTGGTTCAAGACGATAAGAACTCATGCTCTTGCACTGAAGCTGGAAAGACCGGAGGCATGGAAATCCATGACTCCACACGTCCTCAGGCATTCTCTTAACACAAATCTCAGGCTTGCTGGAGTGTACGATGTTCTTGTTGCCGAGTACCTAAGCTGGGAGCATCAGGGGATGAATGCAGTTCAGGAAGGCTACACACACATCTATGCTAACAACCTGAGACCTGTCGCGGAGAAGATCGAGAAAATGTACATGGGTGAAATCCAGAGGAGAGTTCGTGTAGGCTAATTCCTACTTTACTGGTAAATCATTTCAGGGTATCCTTAAACCCTGTAAAGTTGTTCTTCAGGTGTTGCTAATCGGGTATAATACCAAGAACGCGCCCCTCTTCGGAGGGGTTTTTTATCGGTGCTGGATTGATTCCAGCAGAAAGGATTCAAAGGAGTGATCCTTTACTTCACATTCCCAGACCACAACAACTTTCCAGCCTAGCGATTCTAAGTCGGCAATGTTCTGCTGATCCCGCTCGACATTACGCCTGAATTTCTCCTCCCAGAACTCCGTGTGAGTATTCGGGATGGAGGAGTATTTGCAGTTCTCATGACGGTGCCAGAAACAGCCGTGGACGAATACCACAGTTCTATACTTCGGCAGTATGATATCCGGTTTCCCCGGGAGATCTTT
>JAFGUP010000364.1 GCA_016938475.1 Sphaerochaetaceae bacterium | reverse complement strand
CTCCTCTTTTTCAACAGCTGTGACTTTACAGTTCATCCTTCTAAGTGCTACATTGCTTGTATGTTTCGTTCGATACCATGCAGCCATCCCGGATGTCACAAATATGCAGTGGAAGATCACTATACGTGTCTCGAACACTCGCGTGACCCGGAAAAGATCATGTTTGTCATCGACAAGGCACTCAGTGACCGTCATTCCCACCGGGATATGCTTATCACCGATGCGCTATTCATTGAAAGGGATTTTTCCCATACGCATGTCAATATGTGCAACTTCGCACGCTGCACCTTCAAGAACGTCGATTTCTCCCATTCGGTCATCAACAGTACTTTTTTTGATTTCTGTCTGTTCGAGAACTGTAACTTCACTGAGAACGATTCGCGACATACCGTGGTTGCAGGCTCGACGATGATCAACTGCAATTTCACTGATTCGATCATGATTCATACCAATTTCATGGGTATAGAGGGACGAGGATGCGACTTTTCAACGAGTGACCTCTACTATTCCACCTTCTGCAACGCCTACCTTGAAGATACAAACTTCATTGATTGCAACCTCAAGAATACCGATTTCAGATACTCTACACGTCAGAACGTATCTTTCAAGTACTCGAACTACGAGGAGGCGCTCTTCTGAAAATCTTCAGCCACTTTTCTCTCACCGAGTATTCGAATACGTATCTCGTCGGACCGGAAAATGGCGGGGACGCTATTCTGATTGATCCGGGACATATCGACCTGTCGATCATCGACAGAGTCGAAAAGAACCACTATAGTGTAGCTTATGTACTGCTGACACACCGACACCCTTCCCACACACAAGGGCTGGGCACTCTAAAAAAGATCTATAATCCGACTGTCTATACAGGTAATCCATCTATGTTGGACCATGATGAGGCCAAACCTCTTCAGGACAGAATGATCATGAGTCTCAGCGGTATCAGTGTCGAGGCGATACAGATCCCAGGACATACGATCGACTCCTTCGTGTTCAAAATCGGTAATGCTCTGTTCACTGGAGATGTCCTTCATGCAGGTAGGATCGGCAGCACCTCAGGAGTTGTCGAGAAAGCACTCCTGCTCAAGGGCATCAAGAACAGACTGCTCACCCTTGATGAACGATTCGTGATCTTCCCCGGTCACGGTACTCTCAGTACGATAAAAATTGAGAAACTGTTCAACATGGATCTCATTGATGCTTCAAGCACGAATGACCTTGATCAGGTATTCCATCCTTCGATAGTCACCTGAATCCTTTTTACCTCTGAGTCAGAAGATACTCCCTGATCCTGTCCGGCATGGGAGAGGTGAACTGTACGTTCTCACCTGTTACAGGGTGCCGGAATGAGAGGGTCAGTGCATGGAGCATCAGCGGAAGCTGAGAACGTCTGTCTCCATAGAGGGTATCGCCTTCGATGGGATTATGATGAGAAGCCATATGCACTCTGATCTGGTGGGTGCGTCCGGTTACCAGATGGATGCGCACCAGAGCGCAGGCAGCGTACTGTCTCAGGACCTCGTATTCGGTTACAGCATGTTTTCCGACTTCATCGCGCGTTGAGACGGCAAAACGGGTCCGGTGGTGTTCATCGCGTGCAAGGAAGTTCTCTATCGTGCCGAGGGGGGGAAGAAGGTTTCCACGCACAACTGCAATATAATATTTGTCGCTTATCCTCTTTCTGAACTGTTTCTTCAGATCGAATAGAGCTTCTCGAGTCTTGGCTACTACAAGGGTGCCGCTGGTCGGCTTGTCAAGCCGGTGCACGATTCCCGGTCTGTCCTGCTCAATGCGTTCATCAGCCATTTCTTCTATCCAGCTTTCTTTGAGGTGATAGGCAAGTGCATTGACAAGAGTCCCCTCTTTCTCACCCGCTCCGGGATGTACACTCATGCCGACGGGTTTGTTGATCACGATGATCTGTGCATCTTCATAGAGAATGTCGAGGGGGATATTCTGAGCAGTGATGGTTCCTTCTTCTTCGGTGACCCACGTGACCTCCAGAGTGTCGTTCAGACTGACTTTTCTGGACTTCCTGACCTCATTCCCATTGAGAAGAAAAGTTGTTTCATTCTGTGATGCGTGGGAACGGGTGAAGGTGTCTATCAGCAATGTAGCGACGACATCCACCCTCTTGCCGGCAAGTTCCTCGTCTCCGATTACACAGGTCTGAG
>JAFGUP010000363.1 GCA_016938475.1 Sphaerochaetaceae bacterium | reverse complement strand
GATATGGCAGCCTGTATACGGACCATCTACAGTATCGGTATAGAACGCTCCGAGGGAGTACATCGTTGCATCGAAGGGATTCAACACTTGATCGGCAGCAGATTCGGGATACAGGTCTATCCCCATGTGTAAACCTTCTTCACTGGCAATAGTAGTTGTGTAATCACCATACCCAACCATCAACTCATCCCTAGCTCCGGAAATCTGTCCGCTCTGGAAGAAGGGGAATGAAAGAGGGATATTCTCGGGATTGGTAGTGGCCTGGACTGCAACCGAACAGCAAAGCAGTATGAGGATTGGAAGGAGCCTTGAGGATTTCATTCCGAGACTCCTTCCTCCTGGAGAGTAACGATGTGAATACCCTGGTTATCGAACCAAAGCAGCCTTGGACCGTTTGAACTGATCACGAAACCGGTACGAGTAGTAATGTGGTACTGCGAACCCGCATCACTTACTTTTCTGGTTAAGATCAGCGCGCCATCGGGCGAAAACGCGCAGAGTCTGTAATTTGAAAGATCTAATCTTGGTCCAATAAATACTCTCCATAGTGAGAAACCTTCTCCTGTTACTGATACAGGTTGCATGGATCTGATTTGCTCTGACTGAAACAGTACTCTCGTTATCCTGGCTGTATCATCAGATCCTATCCTTCCAGTGATCAGATATCTATCCCGCAATGGATTCTCTCTCACCCCTGCCGGGGTCAGGTCTGTGGGGTAAGCACAGGCTGCGCCTGTTAGAGATGCGGAAGTTAGATAAACTGTTCTATCAGGGTGTGACTGCTCCCAGAGCAGTCTCCCATCCCTGCCGTCGAGGCACAGCAGGCTTTCGGACTTGAGAACGAAAACATACTCCCCATGCTCCGAGACCATGGGATTACCGTAATGCTCATGATCGGTGACCCAGAGAATGTTCCCGTATCTGTCGCAAGCTCGGAGTATGCGGCTCTCCTGGTCGCTGAAATCCTCCGTATTGACCCTTACGAGCAGTGAACCGTCGGATGCGTAGCCGTTGGCCCAACCACCCATTTCCGGTATACAATTCGATGCCGTTCCCAGCAGGTTCAGTTCGCTGTCATAGAAATTGATGGCACTGCGTCTTATGGCAACTAACGAACCGTCATTCCCGATCAGGACGCCGCCGCTTATACCGGTGGCGGTAACCTGTTCTCCTGTTTCGGTATCCAGCAGGACTACTCGATGCTCGGGCGGAGAATATCCGCTCCACGCAATCTCCTCCTGGGTTTGCTCTTCAGCTTTGGGTGCAAACAGGACATATCTTCCGTTCGCCGAGCTTATCATGGACCTGATCTCACCGGAGAAAGGGAATCTTCTTTCTGACTCATCCTCCTGCAGCACTACTATCTCGCCCTCATAGGCAAGGACTATCCTCCACTTCTCACCATCGGGAGTGTCGACGAAGAAGGGATGGAAGCCTACAGTGTTACGATCTCCGGACCAAGACAATGGTGAACCATATTCACCGATATCCAGGATCGTTTCGTCAGCAATCCGGTATCCCGGCGCTATCCACTGGTCCTCGGTGTTCTCGATGATACTAGTATCGAGAGTAACTTCATTGACAGTAACCGTCGCAAGCAATGCGAATACAAGTACATGCATTGGATCCCCCTCCGTTTGGATCGTGCTCTACTCATGAATGTAATCGAACACCCCTTTTATAACCACAGATAGAATAAACGGGGGGGGGGTACTGAAGTCAAGGAGTTCTTTCAATGCTGTGAAATATGCTCTTAGTAATGGACGGCTCTTCATGCAAACAGTCGGGCCGAAGGTATCGCTGCTGGGATTGTGGCAGGTACTTCTTAATCCCTCTTCTTGACCATCGCTTCAAGTACTTTCCCGCCTGACTGTCGGAGAGCAACGGACATGGATCCTGTGCTACTGAAGCCTGGAAAGGTTTTCTAACAGATCTAGTACTGAGATAAAGAAGGGCAGGGTCGCCCCCGCCCTTCTTTCATTATCAGCTTCCGCCTACCTGGCTACGATGAGCCTGGTGGTTCCGGTCCAGTCGCCGCTCTGGATCCTCACGTGGTACATTCCGGAGGGAACCGGAACGCCGCTGCCATTGGTGAGATCCCAGACCATGCTGTGCTGCCCTGCCGCCATTTCCTCGGCGGCCAGGGTGGTCACTATCCTTCCGGACACATCGTACACGTCGACCCTTGCATGTCCAGAGCTTGCCAGGCTGAAGGGGATGACGGCGCTGCTCATGGAGGGGCTGGGATAGACGGCTCCGGTGGCGTTAACGGCAAAGGTGAGAACCTCGCCTTCGGCTATCCCCACACCGGTCACGTTGATGCTGCCGATGTAGGCGATATGGTCCCGGGCCCAGGCCACGACGGACATGGTGCCCGTGGAGGTCGGGTTGACGT
>JAFGUP010000362.1 GCA_016938475.1 Sphaerochaetaceae bacterium | reverse complement strand
TGAAGTCACCGGTCAGGATCTGTACGATGCTCTCGAATGGGGTTATTCCAGATTGCCGGAAAGCAATGGTGGATTCCCGCAGACCGATAACCTGACCATCGTTTACAGCCGCTTCTCCGATCCTGGCAACAGAATCAAGAGACTGCTGATCAATGGCAAGAGTGTCGATCGCAATGCTACCTACAAGTTGGCAACAAACGACTTCATGGCAGCAGGCGGAGATGGATACACAATGCTTGATCGTCCGATCGTGATGTACGGTAGAGGGTTGGATGAAGTCCTTACCGACTACATGGTCAAGAACAACAAGAAATAGTTCAACTTGAATTTACTTTCCAGCCGCCCGGTAAAACGGGCGGCTGTTTTCGGTGCGCCGAGCATGATGCTTATCTAGGAGGTGAAAGTCCTCTGTGGGGGTTGCAGTGCCTACCACTAGCTGAAGACAAGGGTGTCCATCGCGAGGTGGAATCTGAAGGAAGTCGGAAGCAAAATCCTGAGCCAAGGAACACGAACTGGATACGAGGCTGTTTCAGATGGATGAGTGTACCGAACAGAACAAAGTCCAACGCTGCACGGAATCTGAGGCAGTAAATCCAGTGGCTACATGGGAGGAAAGAGAAGCATCTTACCTCGGGAGGTCTCACAGACGCTCTAGGCTGCAATATCGCTGATGATGGGCGGAGTAAAGCTTGCTGTGAGAAGTCAGCAGAGGTCATAGTACTGGAGGAAAGCTCTGGGAAGGACCGAACCAGAACGGAGGGACCCGAATATGGGAGTATCTCAAGACAACGTGAAAGACAGCCAACTTCACTTTGAAGGACTGTATCAGGAGGATGGCCCGGAAGGCAACAGTACTGATACAGCGTCACAGTTGCCAGGGAAGAAACGATACGAGGGGACCATTACCAATCGAAGGGGTATCGATACCAGCAGGATATTCGACAGGATCGTGAGCTATGAGAACATGCACCGGGCATTCAGCAAGGTGGCACGGAATAACGGCTCAGGTGGCATCGACGGGATGAAGGCATCGGAATTGGTGCCGTATTTCGAGACGCACTACCGAGAACTGAAAGAAGACTTGTTGGAGAAGCGGTACACCCCACAACCGGTGCTTCGGGTAGAGATACCCAAGGATAACGGCAAGAAGCGGAATCTGGGAATACCCACGGTCGCAGACCGGGGAGTCCAGATGGCAATCACCAATGTACTGAGCGAAGTATATGAACCGGGGTTCAGTGAAACGAGCTACGGCTTCAGACCGAACCGCGGAGCTCATGATGCACTGAGGAAGTGCCTTGAGTATGCACGGGAGGAACGAGTCTGGGTTGTGGATCTGGATCTGGAGAAGTTCTTCGACACAGTACAGCAGAGCAAGCTGCTACAGATGGTCAACAGGACGATAACGGATGGGCGAGTCATATCGCTGCTCTATCGGTTCGTTAAAGCGGGCGTCATGATAGAAGGGGTGAGAAGACCGACGGATGCGGGAGTACCGCAGGGCGGTCCTCTCTCACCGCTACTGAGCAACATTATGCTGGATGACTGCGACAAGGAACTGGAAAGGCGTGGACACAAGTTCGTCCGCTATGCTGATGATCTAATGGTATTCTGCAAGACACAGAGGGCAGCGATGCGGGTGATGGAAAGCATTACGGAGTTCCTTGAAAAGAAGCTGAAACTGAAAGTGAACCGAGAAAAGAGTGTCGTTCGCTACATTACGAACGATGTGAAGTTCCTGGGACATGGATTCTCCAAACGGCAAGGAACGATACAGCTGACTATCCACCGAAAAAGCCTGGACAAGATGAAGACCAAACTCAAAGAGGTACTGAACAAGAACAATGGATGGAGCTATGAGTTCCGGAAAGCTCGATTGAGATACCTCATCAGGGGATGGGTGAACTACTTCAGAATGGCATTCGCGAAGAAGAAACTGCAAGTGCTGGATGAATGGGTGAGACATAAGATTCGAGCCATAATATTGAGGCAGAATCGTCGGGTCCGTTCACGATACAAGCTCTTCAGGCAATGTGGTGCGAATCACCACGACGCGCTTATGGTTGCAAATGCGAGGCAGAAAGTCTGGGCATTGTCCGGATACTACAAAGTCTCCTGGTGGTTAAAAGTGAAAGTTCTGAAGGCTCATGGCTATGAGTTCTTCAGCGATTGGTATACGAGGGTTCACATTGTTGTGTGATTCGAATTCTGGAACCGCCGTGGTACGGGTCCGTATGCCCGGTGGTGTGGAAGGACGAGAAAACTAGGGTTGCCTAGTTTTCTCTCCTATCCGATCTTTTTGGCAATTGGGGCAAAAATGGGTCGAACGCTGTCCAACAACTATCCGTTCTATTTTTGTCGAGCACCGGGGACAG
>JAFGUP010000361.1 GCA_016938475.1 Sphaerochaetaceae bacterium | reverse complement strand
GCACGAGATACTCAGATCCTCCTTGATTTCATCAAGAAGACGTCAAGTATCGGCAACCTCGACGTGACAGGTGCTGTGGGAGACCTTCTCGAAGGGATGCTGGAAGAGAGAGTGAGATCAGCCGTAAGTCGGGAGCCCGCTCCTGAAGAGGAAGGCTATGATCTTGCCGACATCCTTGATATCGCGGGACCGGTATTCGAAATGTACTTCATTGCAACAGACACCGACGCGAGCGGAGATATCTCTGTGGATGAATTCAATGCGGTCAAATCCGACTACGGAAAGCTGAGGGCGACCTCAGAGAAGGGAGCTGCCTCTATTGTGGGATCATCGTATCAGATGAGACTGTCCGATATTCTCTATTATATTTCAAGTATCCTTGTGACCGAGAATGATGATCTGCTTCCCGATGACCCTGACACTTTAGATGCAGTTGCCTATCCATCGATGCGTGAGCTGTTCAATCTCGTTCACCTGTACCTGGAAAGCGGAAGTGATGAAGCCCCGACAGGTGCACAGTGGGACTTCCTGACAGAAGCCTATATCGAGGAGATGATGAACGTACTGTATGCAGCTGTGCTGGAACCGGCATCTGGCGAGACAATTACAGCGTTCGAAGAGACCCTGATCAATATTTCGAGGGCTATACCCGATAACGATTTCATCACCGAAGCGATTCAGGATGCCATTCAGTTCCTGCATGATCAGGCATCGGGAGGAGACGAGTAGTATGAAAACGAAGAACTTTTTAATAACATGTATGATACTGGTGCTGGCTGTTTCATCAGTCGGAGCATCGTACACCTTCCCTTCTCTGTTTAATGAAGGACAAAGTTTCTCACCCACGAGTGTGAGAAGTGAAGGAATGGGAGGCAGCGGACTGGCAACCTCACGAGGTCTGGAATCGATATACATCAACCCGGCAAATCTTGCACAGCAGAGGTTTGCACTCTCCATGCCGAGTATCTCGCTGAGTGCGTACAACGTGAAGAACATCATAGATGAAGGTATCATTCAGGATGTACTGGACGGGAATGCCGGAGAGGCAACCGCACTTGCCTACCTTGATACCATTGTGGCTGCCAAGGGTGAACTTCTTACCACTGACATTCAGATGGGCTTCGCAGGTGGCGGCTTCGGCCTCTCTCTTGATCTTCAGGAAAAACTTCACAATATCGATGTAGGAGCCGATACCAATATTATTGCTGAGATCAACGCTTCAGCAGCTGTAGCAATCGCCTTCTCCCTTCCTCTCATCGATGATCTGCTGACAGTCGATGCAGGAGCCGTCGTGCGGCCGACCTACACAGCCTACACACAGCGTATCGGTGCTCAGAACATCATAAACAGCGCTTTCAGTGAAGGCTCCGACATACTGCAGCAGTTCCTTGAAGACAACCAGCTGGCTGCAGGATATGCAGTCCCGGTCGATGTCGGTGTCAACGTGAACGGTCCCCTGGGAGTACGACTCAGTGCCGTGGCGCGTAACCTCAATGGCGTGTACACCATGTATCAGTACAGTGAAGCCGGTACCTGGCTGAACGAGATGCTCGCTCTTGTGGAAGCAGAGCCGGTTTATACGGGAACCTCTAGTGAAAGCACGGAGCTGACGATCGAAGTGCCCTGGTCGCTCGATCTCGGTCTTGGATGGGACATCCCCCTCGGAAGTCTTTCTTCCCTGGTGCGACCGACGATCTCGGTCGACCTGGTTGATGTAGCTACGCTTCAGGAAACTCTGGCAGATGATCCCGATGCTGTCTGGGATCACCTGATAGCGGGTGCCGAACTGAGGATCCTGTCAATGCTGGACGCACGGTTCGGCCTGAATAAGGGATACATGTCGATCGGAGCAGGGTTCGATCTGCTTCTGTTCCACATCGATGCAGCCTACTACTGGAGAGAGTTCGGAGCGAATATCGGCGACAGACCGGTGGATGCTCTTACCGTGAGATTCAATTTCGGCATAGACGGCTGATACTGAATTTTCTGTTTGAACGAGAACCTTCGAAGCACTCTGTTTCGAAGGTTCTTCTTTTCTGGTATACTCTCAGGAAACAGACAGAGGGGGGATGAAAGATGGACATGATGAAACTGCGGGGTGTTATACAACCGTATGCATGGGGGGACAGTTCCTACATCCCTTCTCTCCTTGGCAGGAGCGATACCGGCAGGCCGCAGGCTGAACTGTGGATGGGTTCACACCCCAACGGTATGAACACCCTTCTCGAGACGGCAGAACCCCTCAATGAGTATATCGCTGAACACGCCGAACAGGTCCTCGGAGAGAAACATCTCAGCCGCTATGGTACCCGTTTCCCCTTCCTCTTGAAAGTGCTCTCTATCGAGACTCCTCTGAGTCTTCAGGTTCATCCTGATGCACTGAGAGCTGAGCAGGGTTTCTCCCGCGAACAGGCATCAGAGAAGGAATATCGTACCTATGCTGATCCGTATCAGAAGGATGAGGTGCTATTCGCACTTGATGAGGTCACTGCACTGGCGGGGTTCCGTGACATCGAAGAAAGCATCTCTCTCCTCGGTGAGATTCTCGATGGTGCAACCGATGTGCTCAACTCCTGTGAAGACCTTGAACAACTGTTCACCACCCTTTTTCACCTGGATACAGAAGAGAGAAGACTGTTTCTTCAGAAGCTTGAACAGTACGTGAAAGAGGATCGTCAGGTGGTCGACTCTCCTTTCCTTTCTGCAAAGCAGATAGCACACAGACTGCTCGAGCTCTATCCCGATGACATCATGGCGTACGCACCGTTTCTTCTCCGTCTTGTTCATCTGCGCCCCGGGGAAGCGCTGCAGGTCCGCCCAGGGATGCTTCATGCATACGTATCTGGTCATGCCGTCGAGGTGATGAGCAGTAGCGATAATGTACTGAGAGGAGGCCTCACGGGGAAACATGTCGATAT
>JAFGUP010000360.1 GCA_016938475.1 Sphaerochaetaceae bacterium | reverse complement strand
GTCCTGAACCAGCGCTGTCTTTCCGACCTCTATCAGACACCGATCACCACAGTCCCCTTCAGAGGCAGGACGCTGATCACGAGAGATCCATAATAGCCCTCCTGACATACACGACTACAAACCGGAAACCTCTCAATCACATCAAAGTGATTAACTGAAAATGCCCTGTGTTGATGGTAAATTATCCATCACACAGAAAGAGTGTTAATAGGAGGCGATATAACCTGAACCCGTTGTCTAGACAGTCAGTCCAAAATCTTACGAACATAAAACTGCCCGTTTCTTGATTCCTTTCACAGGGAATGCTCCATAATTCATAGCATCCGGTGTCTGGTAATCCAATCCTTGGTGAATTCGTTCGGTATTGAAGAATTCTAAGAACTCTTTCAGTCCTCGTCGCGACTCACCGGGAGTTCGGCAGTCATTCAGAAATAGATGTTCATACTCGAGAGTCTCCCGCGTTCTGTGTTTTGTCCTCACCCCCTTCCCTACTTTTCTATTCTACATTGAATAGTCTTTTACCCGGATGACCTGCCAAAAAACGTCGACAGCCAGAAAAACCGAATCCACGAGATGAGCCGTCACGGATACCCCTACCGGCATATCGCGGAGAGGCTTCGCTGGTCAGGGCAAGGTTTTCACGTTCCCGGCACCCGTCGGTCTGGGGAGAAACTGATGCTATCGTGAAAGTAGACACGAAAAGGTGAAAAAAATCTCCTTTTTGAGAGGGACTTAGCCAATAAAAAGGAATCTACTTGTATTGAAAACTACAACGCTTAGCATGAATACCTGAAAAATCACACACATTCATCCGAAAACCGAGACAAAACGAGGCACCTTCTTAGCATCCGATGTGATTTAGACATCTCTTTGATATATTTATTGACACCTGAGAATGCTGACCGTACGATGAGGAAACCTGGTTGGAATGGAAACGTCTTGAGTCGACTGATGACGATACGATGGAGAGAACTGGATGAATGATGTACCGGCCAACTCAACTGAAAAACTCACAAGTACGCAAGGGAGCCTGGAATTCAAATTTTTTGCAGACAGCCTGAATGATGGGATATATGAAACCAATCCGGATGGGGTTTTTGTCTATGTGAATAGGGCATTGGCCACCATTCTGGGCAGTGAAAGCCCCGATGAGATAATCGGACGCTCCTTCATGGACTTCATCGAACCATCATATAGAGAGACAATGCTACAAAGATATAAGACCTATCAAAAATCCGGAAAACCTTCATCTCTGATAACTGTACAGATCATCAGGAAGGACGGTTCTACTGGATTACTCGAGATCAAACCCGGCACGCTAGGGCATCATGGGTTCTCCATGGGGGTTGTGAGAGATATCACGGAGATTCGCAGGACACAGCAGCAGTTGCAAGAGACGATGAGCCTCTATCAATCAATTGTGGAATTGTCCCCTGATGCCATCGTATTGTCCACTCTGGAAGGAGCGATACTCGATTTCAATGAGAAAGCATTAAAGCTCTTCAAGTATCAACACAAAGAAGCGGTGCAGGGCCTGTGGATCGGCTCATTTGTGGAGCCTTCTGAACAGGAGAAGATGGAAGCAACGCTTATTGATGCCATACAAAAAGGGGAGCGTCTGTATTCCGAAGTGACCCTGGTCCGCTCAGATGGTTCGACATTCCATGGTGAAGTCTCAGCAAAGTTACTGGGATCAATCGATGGGGAGAATCCGTTACTATTGATTCTAGCACGGGATATCACAAAGCAGAAAGCAACTGAAGAACAGTTGAGAGCACTGTCGATGACAGATCCGCTTACAGCCTTGTTCAACAGAAGAGGAGTAACTATAGCCGCTGAGCAGGAATTGAGACATGTAAAGCGGTCGGGTGGCGGGCTTACTCTCATGTTCATGGATCTGAATGGGATGAAAAGTATCAACGATACCTATGGCCACGATATGGGTGACTCGGTGCTTGTCACAGTTGCCCGGGTGATGATCGATACCTTCAGGGACTCTGATATCATCGGACGTATCGGCGGCGACGAGTTTGTGGTCGTTGCATTGAATACCACCATAGACACTGTTCAAGCCATGATTCTGAGACTGAAGGAGAATTTGAAAAAATGTGATTTCCCTTTCGAAGTATCTCTTGCGTGCGGCACGGTCGAGTATGATCCAGACAATGACCTCAGTCTTGCTCAATTGCTGAAGCAGGCAGACAAGGCGATGTATAAAGATAAACATCCCAGCCTTTAAGAAACTGCTGCCTGTCGCTCCCGCCTGATCGGAAGCAGTGAAATTATGTTCCGTTCCCCTGCAAACCGCTGGTTCAGTTTGTTGAATGTGATGAGCTGGGAATACCTGTTCATCAGGATATGATCGAGCCTTCTCAGCTGGACAGAATGAGTGTCTCTGAACAGAATATCACTGCTGATCACATCGTTCACCGGATTCTAGAAATAGATCGGAGTCAAGGTGCTTTCCACAAGAGACTACCGCTCGGGTTCACCTCCCGGCTCAACGTACGGATCAGAGGCACCAATGATGGCATCCCTGTGCGCGATAGCCGTTATCGTCAGGGGGTTCCCTGCCGTCTGCTGGAATTCATTGAAGGTGAAGGGAAACATCTCCCATGTAAAGTTACTCCCTCCCCGGTTCCGTTGCAATCTCTTTTGAAAGCAGGTTGGCTGAAGAGTCGGACGATGATAATCTAGAACCGTATCATGCAAATTCGCATTTCGCCATACACAGAGCATACGTTGAACAGTTTTCAATTTCGTGGAAACGTTTTTGTGTTAGTTCCCAATAGTTTCTATAATCTGAAAATCACGTGCTGCTACAGGTACATGAGATAATCGTATAAGACAGGCTGCTATTCGCGTGAGAGAGACACTATCATCAGCGTATCGGGACATACCGGTCTGCTCGAGTCGCCTTGTGTGCCACAGTTCACTCGGGTACGTCCGAACGGGAACTCGGGCATTTCTCGTGGGTCTATTGGTACCTGAAGAAACTCACTTCATGACCTACACACCGGGGCGACCGTACAGCCGACCCGGCCGGTCTTACAGCATCGGAAACAGATTCTACTGCATCATTCAGACAAGAGAGAAGAGCTATAGCTCCCGGGTACGGAGACTGCTCTTTCAGTCTTTTTTACAAAAATTATGATTTGTGTAATTCTGAATAGTTAAAACACACAGATTGCTGTAATATAATAAATTACAGACCTTCAACAAGCGTCAAACTGCTCTGATCCGTGACATTATTGCTACTAAATGGTTATTTTCTCTGTGATGCACCTGGGCTATAGTGGCCGTATACCTAATACAGACAAGGAGAAAGATATGCCCCGAACAGCTTTACAGAAACGAATCATCGACAACATCAGAAAAATTCGGAAAGAGAAGCATATGACGCAGGAAGAACTTGCGATCCGTTCGAACCTTCATACAGGATATATCGGAG
This sequence comes from Sphaerochaetaceae bacterium, assembly GCA_016938475.1. Taxonomy (GTDB): domain Bacteria; phylum Spirochaetota; class Spirochaetia; order Sphaerochaetales; family Sphaerochaetaceae; genus SABI01. Next base: position 25,198 of record JAFGUP010000360.1, on the reverse strand, counting down.
GAATAGAGACCTACGGAAGATTCCCCAAGATTGATAACCTCAATGCTATCGCTCAGGGTCTGGGAGTAGACATAGCCTACCTCGTGAGTGAGGATGCTGAGAAAAGAGCGATCGAGCTTACCAGGCGCCTCGAAGAGCTTGAAGCACTCCTTCATACCTATCTGTCGGCCTGTGCCATTCCCGATTACTCGAAGATGCCGGAGTACAGGTCGACTTCCAGGTGAAGGTTCAATGGTCCATAACACAGTCCGGCACAATGCATTCCTTCGTTAAAAACGAAGGAATGGTGTAGTTCTCAGGTAGAGCCGGGTCTGTAAACTCTAGAAGGTATAGGTAGCCATGGCAGCTACGCGCTTGTAGATATCAGCACCTTCTTCATGAAGATTGATCTGCGGGATGAGAGTCACATCAAGACCCCAATCGAAGCTCATGTTGACAGGCAGACCGAGTACGTAGGTCGTGTCCTGTGGAGTATCCAGAGTGAGACCCCGTGTCTCGACTTCGAGCATAAGAGCGACAAGGTTCACCACCAGAGGCACCCGGTAGCCTACCACATATTCAGCCCGATATTCAAAATCGTTGGTTCGTGCACCGCTGGCTTCATACTCCCACCAGTCATCACTGTCGGCTCCTGTGTACATCTGATACGACATCTCCTGATAGGTTCTCATAAGAACACTCTTCCACTCGCCTTCGAACACCGCTCCGGTATCGAACTGGAGTGCAGCACCTGCCCTCGCCTTCAGGTAGGCTCCACCAAGAGAATCACTTACGTAGGTGTCAGTATCATTCGAAGCACCGATGCGCAGGCCTTCGTTGCCTAGGGGGCTGAAATCCCAGCCTGTACCGACTGCGCCTCCAAGAGATAGTTCTGCCACTGCTAAGGGGGTGAGTACTGCGTCGACAGAGAGTGTCGATGCTATCGGAGAGACACCCAGAACGGTCTTCACTTTCAGGTTATTACCCTGTGTCAGCATGCCTTCCCCCTGAAGCATATCGATCGTATAGGTATAGGCCCCTTCGACCTTGAATTCAGGGATATCGGATCCAAGCACCTTCACACTTGTCACGCCTTCAGCGCTCAACGGCAGAGCCACCACCAAACTCAAAACGACTATCGCAAGGATAGCAGAAATTCTTGTTGTCCTTCTCATTATGTACTCTCCTCAACTCTTGGTATAGTTACTGTACCATACGTTCGCCGGATACAGAAACGGTTTTGTACTCCTTCATAGAGAATTCACATCCACTCAGTGCAAACTTTCTGAATCCGTTGCAGAATCGAGTATTCTCGGGTATGGTGTGATCATGAAGACACAAATATGTACGATCATCCTTCTCACATTCACCGCTCTCAGCGCACTGAATGCCACCTCCGGTGTATCCTACGCCACCTATGCGACACTCGAAAACAGAAAAGGCGGAGGCGGAATAGAGCTGGCTCTGCCCGTGGGAGCATCAGAGAATCCCCGCTTCAGAGTCCACACAGGGCTGAATCTCTATCTTCCTGATGAACATGCACTTGAACTTGACCTGTTGACGCTCTCTGTGAGGGTGATGTTCCTCAGCCACCACGACCGGCAGCACATCACCTACGGGTTTGCCCGAAGTGAGGGAGGAATCATTCTCACAAGCGGACTGAATCCTTTTGCCGATCCCTTCATTATCGAGGTGGGCGGAGGAGCCGGGTTCGAATACCGCTTCAGTGAACACAATGCCTGGTTCAGTGAGTTTGGAGGAGGGATGCTTCTGCTCCTTCCTGATGATGAGACTCTCAGTGAAGGCCTTGAAGGCAGTTACGTCATGATGAGCGTCGGCCTGAGACACTACCTGTAGCATCTCAGGACGTCGCCTGCCTTGTGGGAACGGGAACAGGGATCAGTGGCTGCTTGAAGCCTTCCACAGGTTGATCTTCCCCTCGACAGCATACTGGTCGATCCGGGATAGTTCGTCATCTGAGAACTCGAGGTTGTCGATGGCTCCGATGTTCTCGCGAATCTGGAACGAGTTACGTGCACCGATGAGAACACTGGTCACTTCTTTACGCCTCAATACCCACGAGAGAGCCATCTGAGCGAGACTCTGCCCCCTCTGTCTTGCAATCTCGTTCAAGCCCTTGATACGCTCAAGATTCTCGGCTGTGATAAGTTCCTGACTGAGGGCAGAATCCTTGTCCGCAGCTCTGCTCTCCTCGGGTATTCCATTGAGATATTTATCGCTCAGCATCCCCTGCGCGAGGGGCGAGAAACAGATACTGCCCACATGAAGTTCATCAAGTGTTGCCAGAAGATCCTCTTCCACCCATCTGTTCAGCATCGAATAGCTCGGCTGATGAATAAGAAGAGGAATACCCATCGATGAGAGAATCTCATAGGCTTCGCGGGTCTTCTCGCTTGAGTAGGAACTGATTCCCACATACAGAGCCTTCCCTGACCGGTAGGCTGTCTCCAGGGCACTCATCGTCTCTTCGAGAGGAGTGTCGGGATCGAATCTGTGTGAATAGAAGATATCGACATAATCAAGCTTCATTCTCTTCAGTGACTGATCGAGAGAGCTCAGGACATATTTCCGGCTCCCCCACTCTCCGTACGGACCGGGCCACATGCGGTAGCCTGCCTTGGTCGAGATCACCATCTCATCCCGGTAACGTGCCAGATCTTCGTGAAGAATCCGTCCGAAGTTCTCCTCAGCGCTGCCCGGCGGCGGACCGTAGTTGTTCGCCAGATCGAAGTGCGTGATCCCTGAATCGAACGCTGTGAAGATCATCTCCTTCGCCGTCTGGTAGGGAGTGATCCCACCGAAATTATGCCACAGGCCGAGAGAGACCAGAGGAAGAGCAAGGCCGCTGTTGCCGACCTTCCGATATTTCATCTGAATGTACCTTTGTCCATCTGCTTTATGCATAGTTCCTCCATACGCTTAGTATACACAGGATACTGCATGCACATGAAAGGTACAAGGATGAGAATGTTTTATTCTTTTCCGATTGCCGCCACAACTCCTTTTTGCTACTATCCTGTTATGGATAATTATGATGTTTTATTTGCCTTCGGCCTTACCGTATTTGCCGGGCTCGCAACGGGTGTGGGCTCGCTCATGTCATTCTTCAGCAAGAAGTTCAACCCAAAGATACTTGCGCTATCTCTCGGGTTCTCTGCAGGAGTTATGATATATGTCTCGATGATAGAGATCTTCTTCAAGGCAAAAGAAGCTCTCGAAGGAGTTCTTGGAGAAAGAACCGGCTACTGGCTGACAACCATCGCATTCTTCGGTGGAATCGCCCTGATAGCTATCATAGACAAGCTCATTCCGAACTACGAGAACCCTCACGAGATGGCAAATCACCCCGAAGCGATCACCGGAGATGTTGCTGCACATGATAAGAAGCTGCTGCGAATGGGGATGTTCAGTGCCCTGGCCATCGGTATCCATAACTTCCCCGAAGGGCTGGCGACCTTCATCGGTGCCTTGACCGATCCCGCTCTCGGTATCAGCATCGCCGTAGCCATCGCGATACACAACATCCCTGAAGGGGTTGCTGTCTCGGCGCCGATCTACTACGCGACCAAGAGCCGGAAGAAAGCTTTCTACCTCTCATTCCTGTCCGGTCTGAGTGAGCCTGTGGGAGCCCTTATCGGGTACTTCCTCCTGAGGAACGTGTTCAATGACGTGACCTTCGGTATCGTGTTCGCCATGGTGGCCGGTATCATGGTGTATATATCTCTTGACGAGCTGTTGCCCACGGCAGAAGAATATGGAGAGCACCATATAGCAATCGGTGGTGTTATTGGAGGGATGCTGCTGATGGCAATCTCCCTTGTACTGTTATCATAAGGAGTGACAGATGAAACGATTCATGGTCCTGTTCATCATCCTCAGTGTTTTTTTCATCACATCATGCCTTCCTCAGGCGGCCTCTGCAGTTCCCGAAAAACCGGCCGGCTTCCTCATGGGTATCTGGCACGGATGGATGGCTCCCCTCTCACTGATCGTCTCACTGTTCAATGACAATGTGAGGATCTATGACACCCACAACACCGGCTGGTGGTATGATGCAGGGTTCTACATAGCCATCATCAGCGGTTTCGGTGGCCTCTCACTGACACGCAGGAAGAAACATACTGACGATTAACTGTTTACCTTTTTAATTCTGCACCGTATAGTTCTACCTATGAATATCATCGACCCGATCATCAATGGAACCATACGAGGAATATTTAGAATCTTCTATCGCTTTGACCCTTACCCCCTCAGCCGGGTACCGGTGGAAGGCCCGCTCATCATTACCGCCAATCACACTCACTTTCTTGATGCCCCCCTGCTGTACGTATTCATGCGACCGAGGATGTTGGTGGCAATGGCCAAGAAACAGCTCTGGGACCATGCCGTCACCCGGTTCATCATGCATCGATGGAAGACGATCCCTGTCGACAGGGATGCGATGGGTAGAGAGACGATGAACGCATGTTTCAACGTATTGAAAAACCGGGATATTCTCGCAATCGCTCCTGAAGGGACAAGAAGTCGCAGCGGAGTCCTTCAGGAAGGCAAGAGCGGAGTCGCTTATATCGCATACCGGGAGAAAGCGCCTATCATACCGATCGTCACGTACGGATTCGAGGACAGAAAATCGTACCGCTGGCCGTTGAAACGAACGCCCCTGCATATCGCTGTCGGAACACCCTACGAGATCATCGATACGGGCTCCCGTCTGAGTGCCCAGGGACGGGAGGAACTGATGCAGGAGATCATGGTGCGCATTGCGGCCCTTCTGCCTGAAGAGAAAAGAGGCATCTACCGGGACAGGGAGATACAGTTCGTCCACACCAGAGATATCACCCTCTGACGAGGTCTTCTCCCAGGCATACCTGCAGAAGAAACTATTCCTGCAGGTACTTTCTTTCGGTCAAACGGCCTGAGGGACAAGGTGAGAGGTATCCATCATCACAGGAATGCCCTTACGGAGGAAGATCTCCTTGGCCTCGATGAGCTCAGTCAGTCCAGGTTCCTTCACTTCGCTCAGCGTATACACGAGGTTCAGCTTAGCCCATTTGCTCCTGCCCATCGAATGATAGGGAAGAAGCTCCACCTGTTCGATGCAACTGAACTGCCCAAGGTAATCAGCAAGCACCTCCAGACGCTGCGAGTCAAGAGTCCAGCCGGGAACCAGCACATGGCGTAGCCAGATTTTCCTGTTAATCGATTCACAGTACTCGAGTGTCTTCAGCGTATTCGTGTTTCCCACTCCTGTAAGAGCCCTGCACTGTGCATCATCAAGACTCTTGATATCAAGAAGGACGAGATTCACCTCATCCAGCACCTCTCTCGATGTTTCGAGAGGGACGCTCCCTGCTGTATCAAGTGCCGTGTGAAGCCCCTCTTGTCTGCACCTGCGTATGATGTCGAGGGAGAACTCACTCTGCATGAGCGGCTCCCCTCCACTGATAGTCACTCCCCCGTCTCTGATGAACGACTTATAGGAGAGGATCGTGTCCACCACCTCCTGCGAGTCACTGAGTGCCCTGCCCTTTGCCTTCCAGGTGTCAGGGTTGTGGCAGTAGCGACAGCGAAGAGGGCAGCCCTGGAGGAACAGCACGTAGCGCAGACCCGGTCCGTCAAGGGTCCCCATAGACTCGACTGAATGCACATAACCTTCTATACCCATGTTGCCCTCCCTAGAGTGTTTCGTGGAACGTGCGGTGAATGACATCAAGCTGCTGTTCCCTGGTCAGACGGATGAAGTTGACCGCATAGCCGCTGACACGGATGGTGAGCTGAGGATACTTCTCAGGGTGGCCCATCGCATCCAGGAGGGTCTCCTTATCCATCACATTCACATTGATATGATGTCCCGTTTCAGCGAAGTATCCGTCAAGAAGAGACACAAGGTTGCTCATCCGTGTATCGATGTTCTTGCCGAGGGTGGAGGGTACGATGCTGAAGGTGTAACTGATCCCATCCTGAGCAGCTTCGTAGGGAATCTTCGCAACACTCTTCATGCTCGCAACAGACCCGTTCCTGTCACGTCCGTGCATGGGGTTTGCTCCGGGAGCAAACGGCTCTCCGGCTCCTCTGCCGTCGGGAGTCGAGCCGGTCTTCTTTCCATATACGACGTTGCTCGTGATCGTGAGGACCGACAGGGTCGGGAGGCTCTGCCGATAGGTGAGCTGCCCTTTGAGTTTCTCTGTGAATCCTCTGACCAGGCTGACGGCAATGGCATCAGCCCTGTCATCGTCATTTCCGTAGGTGGGGAACTCTCCTTCGATCCTGAAATCCACAGCGATACCCCGCTCATCACGGATAGCCTTCACATTCCCATACCTGATGGCGCAGAGACTGTCGGTGACCACCGAGAGACCCGCGATCCCGCCTGCCATCGTCCTCAGGATACTCTCGTCATGCAGGGCCATCTCAAGGCGTTCATAACTGTACTTATCGTGCATGTAGTGGATAACGTTCAGGGTGTCGATATAGAGCCGTGCGAGCCAGGAACTCATCTGCTCATACCGCTCAATCACCTGTTCGTACTCAAGATATTCTCCGCTGAGAGGAGCGAGTGCAGGACCGATCTGCTCCCCGCTGAGCTCATCCTTCCCTCCGTTTATCGCATACAGGAGAGTCTTTGCAAGATTGACCCGTGCACCGAAGAACTGCATCTGCTTACCCAGTACCATGGCAGAGACACAGCAGGCGATCCCGTAATCATCACCCCAGTCACACCGCATCAGATCATCATTCTCGTACTGTATCGAGGATGTCTCGATGGACATCCGCGCACAGTAGCGTTTGAACGGCTGTGGAAGACGAGAGGACCAGAGCACCGTCAGGTTGGGTTCAGGGGCAGGGCCGAGGTTTGTGAGAGAATGGAGGAACCTGTAGCTCATCTTCGTCACCTGATGACGACCGTCATGACCAACACCACCGATGACTTCTGTCACCCAGGTCGGGTCTCCACTGAACAGGTCATCATAGTGTGGAGTCCGCAGGAAGCGGATGATCCTCAGTTTCATGATGAAGTGGTCGACAAATTCCTGAATCTCCTGTTCGCTGTAGATTCCCTCTTTCAGATCATTCTCGCTATAGATGTCAAGGAAGGTCGAAACCCTGCCCAGGCTCATAGCAGCTCCGTTCTGCTCCTTGGTTGCAGCGAGGAAGGCGAAGTAGAGCCACTGGATGGCCTCTTTGGTGTCAGAGGCCGGCAGGGAGATATCGAATCCGTACGAAGCGGCCATCTCTTTCAGTTCCTCAAGGCTCCTGATCTGTTCACTCAGTTCTTCCCTCTCCCGTATCATCTGCTCACTCATCGGACCGTACAGGGGTGCTGCCTGTGCATCCCTCTTCTGAGCTATCAGATAATCGACTCCATACAGCGGGACACGCCGGTAGTCCCCGATGATCCTTCCGCGTCCGTAAGCGTCCGGCAGGCCGGTGATGATCCCTGAATGCCGGGCCCGTTTCATCTCTTCGGTGTAGACATCGAAGACTCCGTCATTGTGCGTCTTCCTGTAGGTGAAGATCGTATCTATTTCATTGGGGAGAGTTTTACCATATGCCTTGAGCTCAGTGTGAACCAGACGAATCCCACCGAAAGGCATAATTGCCCGTTTGAGCGGCTCATCTGTCTGCAGACCCACGATCTTCTCCAGGTCCTGGTCGATATAGCCGGGCCCGTGACTCACGATCGTACTGATCGTCTTCTCGTCAATATCATAGACTCCTTTCCTCTCCCGTTCCACGGCGAGCAGGCTTGATAGCTTTTCCCACAGTTTCAGCGTAGTGTCGGTGGGAGGAGTGAGGAAGGATTCATCCCCGTCATAGGGAGTGTAATGTTCCTTGATATATCCGCGGGTGTCGATCCCGCGCCGTGTTGTCGTGTTCATACGATACCTCCAGAGTAATCGTTCACACAGCAGGTGGACTGCTGTGTCGTTATTGATGTACCATGGAACGAAGCAGGATGAATGTGATTCAAATCACATCTTCTGCATGTATTCAGGAGAAGGTATGAAAGAACCGGATGTCTGCAGTCTGTGCAGGGGTGATCAGTGTATACGGAACGTTCCCCTGTTCGCCTCACTAGAACCTCAGTTCATCCACGCACTGGCAGAACAGATGGAACACACCGTGTTCCACAAAGGCGAACTGCTCGTGAGAGAGGGTGAGAAGGGGCAGTGGTTCACCGTGATTCGCGAAGGAAGCGCAAAAGCGTATCGGACAACGGGTGACGGAAGAGAGCAGATCCTCTATATCTTTCCCACCAACGACTACTTCGGAGCCAGGTTCCTGTTCACTGACGAGAAGGTCCCCTACTCGGTTCAGGCTCTTGAAGAGACGAGAGTCTGCATGCTCTCCAAGAGCCAGTTCTCCCGCCTGCTCAGTGAACACAGCACGATAGCCATGGAGATCATCGAAGCGATGGCAAAGCGGATGAGTCGTCTTGAAAGTGTCCTGCAGAGCATGGGCGGAAGGAATGCCGATGTCCGGGTGGCCTCGCTCCTTGTTGACTTCAAAGATTCTTACGGGACAGTGAGGGACGGGTATCCCCTCATCTCCCTTCCCCTGAGTCGTGAGGGGCTGGCCAACTACCTGGGCCTTGCACGTGAGACGCTCAGCCGCAAGCTCAGTCAGCTCGAGGAAGAGGGTATCATCGAGGCGGTAGGAAACCATCAGGTGAGGATACTCGACATCCGTCGCCTTGAAGATCGTTCGATCGCACAGGACTGACCGGTTCCTCAGCTGCCTGTGAAAGCCGTCATGTTGTTATACGCTGGCTCTGACAGAAATGGCATCCGGTAACATTTTTGTGTACGAACGGCCATCTTCGTACTATGATACTGCTCAGGAGAAGATGAGATGGAACAGGATATTGTCATTGGCGAACATACGCCCTATCCTCTTGAGGGAATCCTCTCTCTGCCGCAGGACCTCTCTGTACCGGTACCGGCAGTTATTCTTGTACATGGATCGGGCCCTACCGACAAGGATGAGACGATATTCAGGAATCGACCGTTTTATGATATCAGTGAAGGTCTCACTGCACGAGGGATTGCGGTCCTGCGCTATGATAAGCGCACAAAGATCTATGGCAAGGCAATGAAAAAGGCTCCGGTGGAAACACAGACGGTGAAGACCGAGACGATCGACGATGCCGTACTGGCCTCAGAGCTGCTCAAGGCTGATGACAGGATCGACAGCAACAGAGTGTTCATATTCGGTCATTCACTCGGCGGCATGCTTGCACCCTGTATCGACGCTGAGGGAGGAGATTTTGCCGGTATCATCATCGCTGCCGGGTCGCCCCGCACTTTGAGTGACGTCATGATGAGCCAGAACGAAGCCATCATCGATCAGTTACCCCGACTGCTTCAGATCCTTGCCAGAAAGCAGATGGCAAAGCTCAGAAAGACCTTCCTGGATATCGAAGAGATGAGCGAAGCGGAAGCCAAAGCGAAAAAGGTGATGGGGGGTATCAGCGCATGGTATTTCAAGGAGATGGCAGCACACCCGGTGAAGGAGTATCTGCAATCTTTAAAAAAGCCTGTGCTGATCCTTCAGGGACAGAAGGATGCTCAGGTCTCACTCGAACAGGATTTCCTCCAGTTTCAGCAGCTATATAGCGATAAGGAAACGGTAAGTTTCAAAGAGTATCCCGATCTCAACCATCTATTCATGAAGTCGGTCTACGGAACACTGAAGGATATCAGGAAGGAGTACCGTATTGCCAGGAAGGTGGAACCTGAGGTGATCGAAGACATCGCACAGTGGATACTCACTCACTGAAAGGGTAATCACTCACCAGCTCCTCCTAGCCTGCAACTCTCACACCTGAAGATCCTGCGTCTCAGAAAGCTCGATACCCGAAAGAATCCCGCTCTCACTGAAGCGGACACTGCCATCCTTCTCGTAGATCGTCAGTGCGATGGTTCCCATGACACTCTCGGTGATGATTCTGTCCATCGAGCCCTGGCGTGGCGCCTTCAGGTGGGATGCACTGCCGAGCGATGCACTGAACTCGATGAACTCTCTGCCGGTGTTGATACTCACGGTGCATTCGTTATCGGTGCAGGAAAACTTCTGTATCCGCGCACCGGTATAGGTCGCGAAACGAATCAGTCTCCCGTCGACCTCCACGAACCCGAGAAAGCCCGTGAAGGTTCTGAAGAGAAAGGGTATACGAGCTACTGAAAGCATACAGCTCACAGACGAATCCGGGAAACTGTTCGACTGCATCCAGACCCAGGCTGAGGGAAAGCTGGTCCCCCAATCCTTCTCGATGTACCCGGTTCCCCTGGAAACATCGATGCTCTTCCCGTTGAGGTTCACTTCTCCTTCCAATCCATGCTGAGTCGACACGACACCATGAAAGCACTCCATGAAGGGAACATACCGGTACCACCCCATGATCCCGGGTACCAGTAAGCTTACCGGGAATGGGTGCACCGCTCTGTGAGTCACTTTCCCGTGCAGATGAAGGTCTTCGTGATCGATCGCAAGGACTATCCCGTCAAGGGAAAACCTGTTGGACCCTATTGTGATACTGAAAGGATGTTCGTCTGCGAGGAACGATTCGAGCGGATACCTGATGTACCAGCTCTGTGGTGTGAGACTGGTTATCACCTGGATGAACGCATGCGATTTATCCGGATCAGCATCCCGGGATATACCGGGTATCACAGAAAGGACGGCATGCTCCTTCTCGGACACTGCCATCTTGAAATACCACCCTTCAAAATAGGGAGAGCCCTTCTTCCTTCCCTGGAATAGATGCGGGTTCAGTACTGTGTTCAATCCCATGGTGCAGCTCCTTCTCGTACCGTTTCATTTCATTGTAGCAGGTGAAACACTGTCACGCACCCTTTTTTACCTATGGGTGACAGTGTCTTCCACACACGTGAACCTTTCATGTTCCAAACTGCTGAACGTCATGAGTGTGAAATGAAAAATCTTCTTTTCCGATCAATCTGTGAAAGAGAAGATAATTGTAGCGTTTATGATATTGGTGTATGATGATGCAATACAAAAGGAATTCAATTGATTCCACACTACAATGTTTTAAGGGGATAACTATGGCAGATACAGTACCACAATGGGAGACTCTCGGTTTCGACTATATTAAAACAGACAAACGCTATATTTCGGTGTGGGAAAACGGTTCCTGGGATGATGGTATCCTTACCGAGGACAACCTGCTTCACATCAGTGAAGCTTCAACAGCCCTTCACTACGGACAGCAGTGCTTTGAGGGATTGAAAGCCTACAGAGGAAAAGACGGCAAGATCCGTCTGTTCCGAGCCGACCTGAACGCACAGAGAATGCAGCTCAGCTGTCACAGAGTCCTGATGCCCGAGGTTTCCGAAGAGAAGTTCATCGATGCCTGTAAACAGGTCGTTCTGGCAAATGAGAAGTGGGTACCTCCCTATGGAACCGGTGCGACACTGTACCTGAGGCCCTTCGTCATAGGAGTGGGAGACAATATCGGAGTGAAACCGGCTCCAAAGTATATCTTCAGCGTATTCTGTGTACCCGTGGGCCCATACTTCAAGGGAGGGCTCACCCCTGTCAACTTCTCCGTGACCGATATGGACCGGGCCGCTCCCCATGGTACCGGACAGGCCAAGGTCGGAGGAAACTATGCGGCATCGATGCTCCCTCATAAGGAAGCGGGAGATCAGGGCTACGCTGATTGTATCTATCTCGATCCGACGACCCACACGAACATCGAGGAAGTGGGAGCAGCGAACTTCTTCGGCATCACCGCAGACAATGAGTTCATCACTCCGAAATCCCCTTCTATCCTTGCCAGCATCACAAAGCGTTCCCTGATGGACCTTGCTGAAAAAAAACTTGGAATGACTGTCATAGAACGTGATGTGCCTATCACGGGTCTTGATGCGTTCACCGAAGCCGGTGCCTGCGGGACTGCAGCAGTGATAACGCCGATCGGTGGTATCGAGTACAAGGGCAGGCTCCACGTCTTCTACAGCGAGAGTGAGACAGGACCGGTGACCCGTAAGCTCTATGACACACTCAGCGGTATCCAGTTCGGTGATGTAGAGGGACCGGATGGCTGGGTCACCATCGTAGAATAGAGTCTCCCATTCCTATAGATTCTTATAGATGTGCTCTCAGGAACATTCTAGATGCGTTTCGAATAGTTTTTCGGGACGCATCTGCTGTATATGCCCCAAGGACAAAAGACGGTCTGGACAAGACGAAACCCGTTCAATAGAGATGAGGGCATAAAAACAAGGTGATACGACTGTATCACTCACTCCCTGAGTATGTATCTGAGAATCTCCGGCACACCAGCTGAAGCTGATGTGTCCGGCAGATAGTTCTCTATGTTATTTCGTTACTTTCAGCACATCGGAGATGGCACTCTCAAAGGAAGCCTTCGGCAAAGCTCCCATAGCCATCTGAGGCTGACCTTCCATCGGGCAGAACAGGATCGAAGGAATACTCTGAATGCCGAACATCCCGGCCAGTTCCTGCTGGTCTTCAGTATCTACCTTGTAGATATTGATCTTCCCTTCATACTCTTTTGAAAGCTGCTCGAGAATCGGGGCAACCATCTTGCAGGGACCACACCAGTCGGCATAGAAATCTATGATACAGGGCAGTTCACCTCTGAATTTCCATTCCTGAGTTTCTTCCCAGTTGAATACTTTTTCTTTAAATGATTCGGTTGTTAAAAATTCCATCAATAACTCCTTAAACAAGAGTATAGGGGTGATGGGAAAAATAATAAAGGAACAAAGTCACAATTCATCCCGGAGGGGTCAGATCATCAACACAGGGGGACCTGTAGCTCCTACGATCTTTTTCTCTACTCAGCCGTAGAGTAAACTGGCTCCATTTCTGACATGCTGCTTTGACCATCATATCTCGTGTAATAAATCAGGCATTACATTCTGTGAGTACTCAATGACATGAAGGATCTCATGGTAACCACTCTCAGAAACCGATTCTCTCTGACCTCGCTCTACCCCTTTCAGGAACTGGTGGTTCGGACGATTCTGGAAAAGGAAGAAGCTCAGGAAGGAAACAACCTCCTTGTCATTCTTCCCACAGGAGCAGGCAAGAGTATCTGCTTCATGCTTCCTTCTCTTATCATCGACGGCATCACCATGATCGTCTATCCTCTGCTCTCTCTGCTGAACGATCAGAAGCGGAGAATCGAGGCTCTCGGGGAAGAAGCCGTCGTTCTGCGCGGTGGACAGTCCTCTGAGGAGAGAGAAGCCCTGTTCTCCTCCCTGTCTTCAGGTTCCGCCTCCTTTCTGCTTCTTACCTGTGAGATGCTTGAAATAGAGTCGGTAAGGAGGAGGATCACCCATCTCCCGATCTCCCTTGCCGTGGTCGATGAGGCTCATGTTATCGCCCAGTGGGGTCTTACCTTCCGTCCCGCGTATCTGCATCTGGGTTCTCACATTGCACAGATCGAGCCTCATCAGGTGCTTGCATTCACGGCCACACTCGATAGGAAGAATGCATCTGTCATTCACAGGTATCTGTTTCAGAACGAGAGGTATCACACGATACGGGGAAGCAGTGATCGGGAGAACATTCATTACCGGGTGATGAGAACCCTGAGCAAGGATCTCTCTCTTCGTCTTTTACTAGCCATACCATCTTCTCGTCCTGCAATCATTTTCTTTCGATCACGCAGGAAAACTGAGAGTACCTCACAGCGTCTTCGAGAGTGTATGGAGTCAGTTGCGATAAACAGCTATCATGCGGGAATGGCAAAGGATGAGAGAGACACCGTCGAACAGTGGTTCAGGGACAGTGACTCGGGAATCCTCTGCGCCACCTCTGCGTTCGGTATGGGGGTGGACAAAAAGAATGTCCGAAGTGTCATCCATTACGATCTCCCCGATGATGCGATGGCATTCCTCCAGGAATCGGGACGAGGAGGAAGGGACGGCAGCAAGGCTTACTCCGTTATCCTGCTGAGCCCTTCCGACCTGAAGCAGAAACAGAACGCCCTGCTCCCCTCTCTCACCTCCACCATCACATGCCGACGGGAAAGATTACTTGCTCTCATCAACTCACCGACCCTCGAATGTACCGGCTGTGATGTCTGTGAGGCCAACAGTGACCGCACGTATCTTGGCATCTACCCGATTCTGTCTATTGTCAGCAGATACGGTAAAAGGTTCGACACAGCCACCCTCAAGGCCTATCTCAAGGGAGAGAAAGGAACAGTTCATCCCTTCGGACGATATAATGGAGTCTTCTCCTCCTGGGAATCTCGAGAGATCGGGCAGGCGATAGGTCATCTGCTGAACACAGGGCGAATACGGGAAACAAAGGGAAGGAAACTGCTTTATGCTCCCCTGTCCCGTGTTGCCGAACACGTGGGAAATGAGTATGTTCACCTCATGATAAGTGAACAGGATACCATAGCCGAGATACTCACACGGTACCCCTTTATCAAGGATGCCCTTGTTGAACACAACAGTGTGTTTCGCAACCTCAACAACCCGGTGATGCTCAAGACAGTAGCAAAATTCGCGAAACTCAAGGATGCGGCAAAGAACTCAGGAGAAGACATCGCTTCTCTGATGGCTTTCATCAACCGGGAGATAGAGAAACATCAGGCAGAAAGCTGACAACAACTCTTCACCTGAAGTTCAGATACGCACTATTATGCTGTGGCCGTATTGGATCTCGTTTCGATCAGTCCATGAAGACAGCGCACCATATCATCTCTCAGATAATCGAATTCAGCTGATACGTTTGTGATCTTCTCATTGACATTGAGTGTCTGCAGGTCTCCTCTCAGTTGTTACAACCGTTTCTCAGCAAGAGAGAGTTCAGCCTTGAGGGCACTGAACCGCTCTGCTGTGGGGAAACAACATGCCCTGGAAATGGCTCATCGGCTGTACGTCAAAGCCTTTTCCCTCGATGCAGTTACTGAAACAGTGGGCCTCTCGCTGGAGGTGGTGACGAGGGAACTGACCGAACAATAATAGCCGGCAGCTTTCTGTGCTTACCAGGATGTGACTGATTGTCTACCTCAACGTAAAAAGAGACAATGTGGCTGCACGGCTCAGCCCTCGAGCTCCCGCCATCGATGACAGGCCACCTCATGCTCCCCTTCAACGGTTTCAAGCTGCGGTTCCTCCCTCCTGCAGATATCCTCCGCATACCGACAGCGGTTGGCAAACCGGCAAATTGGTTCGGGCTCTATCGGGGAGGTTATCTCTCCTTTCAGGATGATCTTCTCGTGCTTATCGAGCGTCGGACGGGGAATGGCCGATAGCAGTGCCTGGGTGTAAGGATGCACCGGATGGGAGAAGAGCTCCTCAGCCGGGGCTTTTTCGACCATTTTCCCGAGATACATCACAGCCACATCATCGGAGAAGTGGTTGACTACCGATAAATCGTGAGTGATGAAGATATAGGTGAGTCCGAGCTTATGCTGAAGGTTCTTCAGCAGGTTGAGAATCTGTGCCTGTATCGAAACATCAAGGGCAGAGACCGGTTCATCGCAGACAATGAACTCCGTGTTCAGCGCAAGGGCCCGCGCGATCCCGATTCGCTGACGCCGTCCACCGTCAAGTTCATGAGGATAGGTGTTGATCAGACGTCTCGAAAGGCCGACAAGATCCATCAGCTCGAGGACCCGCTCGAAGCGCTGTTTCTTGTTTTTAATCAGCTTGTTGAGGATGATCGGTTCCTCGATGATCTCGCTTACCGTATTGCGCGGATCAAGCGAGGAGAAGGGATCCTGAAATATGATCTGCATCTCCCTGCGCAGTTCCCGCATCTTTGCAGCGGACAGCTTCCTGATATTCACGCCCTTGTAGAAAATCTCCCCGTCGGTCGCCTCGAGCAGACGCAGTATTACCCGTCCGGTCGTCGATTTCCCGCAGCCGGACTCCCCTACGACACCGAGGGTCTTTCCCTTCTCGATGGCAAAGCTGACATCATCTACCGCATGAAGCTTACCCTTCGGGCTGTCAAAGTATTTCTTCAGGTTTTTCACTTCCAGGATTATCTTAGACATGGGCTTTTCATCACTCCTTGGTTTTCTTGCTCTTCAGGCTGAATTCAGGCTGAGCTGTATACAGATGGCACTCGGTGAAATGGGTATCGCTAAAAGAGTGCTTAACCGGCTTTTCTGTTCTGCAGATGTCCATCGCATAGTCGCAGCGATCGAAGAAAGGACAGCCTGAAGGCAGATTGTAGGGATCTGACATAAGACCGCGAATCGGTATGAGCTCAGCCTTACGGTCATCTATGTTCGGAATCGAGTTGAAAAGCCCTTCGGTATAGGGATGCTTTGTACGCAGGAATACATCCTCAAGCGATCCCTGCTCGACGATTTTGCCTGCATACATAATTGCCACATCGTCACAGACTTCGGCAACAACCCCAAGGTCATGGCTGATCATGACCATGGCCATATGAAACTTCTGTTTCAGCTCCTTCATAAGCTCGAGCACCTGCGCCTGGATGGTCACGTCAAGAGCAGTCGTCGGCTCATCGGCGATCAGCAGCTTCGGAGAACAGGAGAGGGCGATCGCGATGATGACCCGCTGCTTCATCCCTCCGGAGAACTGGTGAGGATACTCCTGCATCCGGTTTCCGGGAATTCCGACAAGCTCGAGGACTTCTCTCGCTTTCGCAAGAGACTTCTCCTTCGAGAGCTTCTGGTGGATGCTGATCGCCTCGGCAATCTGCTCCCCGACCTTTATAACCGGGTTCAGGGCAGTCATTGGGTCCTGAAAGATCATGGAGACCGTTTTCCCTCTGATCTTCTCCATCTCATATTCGCTCTGCTCCATGATCGGGATCCCGTCGAGAATGATCGAGCCCCTTACCACCTCCCCCGGCGGCCTCGGAACGAGCCGCAGGATTGAAAGGGCCGTTGTGGTCTTCCCTGCGCCCGTCTCCCCGACAAGACCAAGGGTCTTACCCCGCTCGAGGGTAATATCAATGCCGTTGAGAGCCTGCACTACCCCCTCATCAGTATTGAATTGTATGTGTAAATCTTTAATTTCAAGAATATGATCTTTCATTGCAGCAGGACCTCTATTTAAGTTTCGGATCGAGCGCATCCCGCAGACCGTCTCCAATGAGGTTCAGAGAAAGCACGGTCAGCACGATTGCCAGCCCCGGAGAGAGTACGATGTACATATGGTCCCTGATATAAGCACGCCCCCCGGCAAGCATGTTGCCCCACTCCGGGGTCGGCGGTTGAATGCCGAGCCCGATAAAGCTGAGCGAGGAGGTGGCCATGATTGCCGATGCCACTTTCAGCGTGGCAAAGACTACGATCGGCGCCATTGAGTTCGGCAGGACATGCTTCAGGATAATGGTATGGTCGCGCGCACCGATTGCCCGGGCGGACTCTATATACTCCTGATCCTTCACGCTCAGCACCGAGGCCCTGACGACACGGGCAAACCCCGGGATATTCGAGATTCCCACGGCGATCATCAGGTTGAGGATGCTCGCCCCGAGGGCCGCTACGATGGTAATGGCAAGGAGAATCGTCGGAATTGCAAGCAGCACGTCAAGGACACGCATAATTGCGTTGTCTATTCTGCCCCCGTAGTAGCCTGCAATAGCCCCAAGAGTCCCTCCGAGTGAGAGTGCGATGCTCACCGAGATTATCCCGACAAACAGCGAGATACGGGTTCCGTAGACAATTCTCGCAAAGATATCCCGGCCGAACTCATCGGTCCCGAACCAGTGCGTCAGACTCGGCGACTGAAGCCGTTCCTTCACATTCATTCCAAGAGCATCCTTTTCGTAATCGGCGATGAAGGGGGCAAAGAGGGCAAGCATGAGGAACACGAGTATCAGGATCAGGCCGATGACTGCCGTCCTGCTCTTCTTCAGCCGTTTCCAGACGTCGAGCCACTGACTCTTTTTCTTGGTATTCAGGGTATGCTTCTCATAGGTTGTCGTAGTTGGTGTGCTCATAGACTGAATCCTTATGTATAGTTTGCTTTGATTCTCGGATCAATATAGGCGTAGAGAATATCGATGATGAGGTTAACGATGCTGAAGGAGAGCGAAAAGATGATTACGCAGCCGAGAACCATCGGTGTATCCTTTCGCTGGATCGACTCCACCATCAGTCTCCCGATGCCAGGCCAGGAGAAGACGGTCTCGGTGAGAACCGCTCCGCCGAGCAGAATGCCGAATTCCAGTCCGATGACCGTCACCGCAGGAATCAGTGCATTTCCGAGAGCATGCCGGGTAATGACTTTGCGCCTGCTGACTCCTTTCGCCTTCGCCGTATTGATATAGTCCTGCCTGATCACCTCGAGCATCGAAGAACGGGTGGTACGGGTTATACTGGCTGTCGAAGCGATAGCCAGCGTAAAAGCCGGAAGCACAAGGCTCATAATGCCCTTCATGCCCCCTGAGGGAAACCAGCCGAGATTCAGGGCGAATATGATGATCAGGATGAGGCCGGTCCAGAACGAAGGCATCGAGATCCCGACAAGGGCAAGAATCATCCCGATATTGTCGAACAGCGAGTACTGCTTCGTCGCGGAGATCACTCCGATAGGAATGGATATGAGCACGGAGAGGAAAATGGCCGTCACCGTCAGCTTGAAGGTATTGGGAAACCGCTGCACGATTTCACCTGCCACCGAACGCCCGGTTGAATAGGAGTCGCCCATATTCCCTCGAAGAAGATCCCACATATAGCGCCCGTACTGGACGATCAGCGGATCATCGAGACCCATGTCATCACGAAGCTCGATGATACGCTCCTCGGTAGCCCCGTCTCCAAGGATCATGGAGGCCGCATCCCCGGGGGTGAGACTTATGATGAAGAAGACAAGAAAAATGACTCCGAGCATGACCGGAATCAGCATCAGCACTCTTTTCAGAATATATCTTAACACTATGCACTCTCTCTAAAAAACATGGTATGTCGAGAATGAAGGCACATGCACAACAGGTTGCGGTACCATCATTCCCGTGTTGAAAACTCTACACATCAGGGAAAACCGAAAGGCTTTCCCTGATGAGGTACGATTAATAATGAATCTTTTCGATATTCCACAGTCCCTGCGGGCTCAGTTCCACACCCTTGAGACCGGCGTTCGCACCAACGTTATTGTTGTTTACGAACAGAGGCACGAAGGGGGCCTGCTCCATGACATAGGTATGGAACTCGCCATAGATCTCAGCACGCCCTGCAAGGTCGAGCTCTTCACGTCCTGCTTTCAGCAGACTGTCGAGCTTAGGATCATTGATCCGGCTGAAGTTCATGCCGCCGATATTGCCCGAGAAGAAAATCGGGGTAAGGGTTGCATCCGGGTCGGGGTTGGAAGTCCAGCCGAGCACCAGGCTCTGCTCAAGCCCCTTGAGGACCGAGTCGATGAAGGTCCCCCACTCGAGCATCTCGATGGAAGCGGTCACCCCGATATCCATGAAGTTCGCCTGGATGATTTCTGCGATTCTCTTGCGTTCATCACCTGAGGTCATGATCGACATCTCGAAGCCGTCGGGATAGCCTGCTTTGACAAGCAGAGCTTTCGCCTGTTCAGGATCGTAGCTGTAGGGGCCTTTCTTGTAGCCGAGGAAGGAAGGAGCGAGGACTGAATCAGCCTGCACTCCGGCACCGTCAAGCGCCACGGCGATGATCGCTTCCTTGTCCACTGCATAGTTGAGCGCCTGACGCACAAGAATGTTGTCAAAGGGCTCTTTTTCGGTATTCATGGCAAAGAAGTTGATACGCGTGGACGGTTTCTGGTAGAGGGTAAGATCAGAAGCATCCTCAACCTTGCCGATGTCCATGGTGGGAAGTTCGTCCACTACATCGACCTCTCCGGTCTCAAGCGCGATCGTTCGTGAAGTTCCTTCGGGGATTACCTTGAAAGTGATCTGCGCTGACTGACCCATATTGTCTGCGTCGAAGTAGGCATCGTTTTTTGCAAGCACAACGCGGTCGCCGGAAACCCATTCCACGAAGGTATAGGGGCCAGATCCGACAGGGGATGCAAATTTGTCATCCGATTCCGCATAGGCTTTGGGAACGATGGAAGTTCCTGCATGTACGAGGGTATAGAGGAAGGGTGCGAACGCCGAGTTCGTGGTGATTTTCACGGTATACGTGTCTACCACTTCAACAGAATTTACTTCACTAAGAACCTGCTGCACTTTCGGCATCTCGCGGGAGCGGTCAAGGCTGTATTTCACATCCTCGGAAGTCATTTCCGTTCCGTCATGAAACAGCACGCCTTCCTTGATTTTGATCACCCACTCTTCCGGGGAAGGCTGAGACCAGGATTCTGCAAGATCAGGGACGACTTCGAAATCCGTATTCAGCCGGAAGAGACGGTTGAACAGCAGAAAAGAAACCCGTTCTGATTTTGTATCATTATGTCCCATGGGATCCAATGAGGTGATGTCAGCGCTTAAGGCAATAGAGATATCAGTCTTTGCCACCTGCTGGCCTTCCTGATTCCCGCCTGCAAAGAGCAGGAGGGATGCGAACAGGAAAATCAAGGATAAAGCCACCAATTTGTTTTTCATTTTTCACTCCTAGATGTATTATTTCAGACCAGTACAGGCCTGTTTTTCCAAAACCATGCTCGTGAACTTCACGAACCTCACATGAACTCGGCCCCTTATGAAAAATGCAGCGCGAAATCGACAAGGATGTCCTCAAGCTGTCGGACGGAATCGAGCTCCACATATTCGTGGTCTCCATGCCAGCCGTCGCCGCTTGGTCCCATCTCGATCGCGGGAATGCCCTTCGCGGCAAAAAACCTCGTATCCGACCCGCCGTGCTGTGCGGCAAGGGTGGCCGGAAGTCCGGGGGCTGTCCGCTGCATCGATTCCTGCAGTTTCAGGATATAGGGATTGTCAGGCTTAACATTCACTCCATCCTCAACGGCCTTCACCACGATCTCACCGTCGGTTACCTTCGCAATCTCGGAAAGGATCTCATTCGAGTTAAGCTCGGGGATAAACCTGATATCGAGACCGATCGTACATTCATCCGGCACCCGATTGTAGATATTGCCCCCGGAAATGAGGGCAAGATTCACCGAAGAAGTCTTATAGAGTTCAGAGCCCTGCTTCAGCACCGGCAGCTCTGCTATCCGTGCATAATTCTCCATTGCCTTCACAATGGCGTTTTCGCCCTCCCACGGGCGAGAACCATGTGCCGAAGCGCCGCGAGTTACGATATCCATCAGGATGATCCCCTTCGACTGGATCGATATGCGCAGGTTTGTAGGTTCAGTGCATATCACGAAGTCCCCGATATATCCCTCAGAAACGAGAAAAGCCGAACCGTTGCGCCCTCCGGTCTCCTCGTCGGGGACGAGCTGCAGCATCACCTTGCAGCCGAGATCGGCATCCTTGAGACGAATCAGTGCATTCATCATAGCTGTGCAGCCACTTTTCATATCCGCAGAACCTCTCGCGTAAAGACGCCCGTCGGTCTCCACGGGGATGAACTGGGCAGGTTTTCCCGATACGACATCAAGATGACCGTTAAGTACGAGTGTCTTCTCGCCGGCACCGATCACCGCAACAAGGTTCTTCAACCCGTTCTGATCAAGAAGCGTATATTCAAGCCCTGCTGCCTTCAGGTACTCTGCAGCAGTATCCATGGCCAGGTTTATCGTCTCGGGAGAAGTAGTGTCTATCTGCAGCAGCTCATTCAATATGTCCATATCAGGCAATTCCCCCTTCAGCACGTTTTTTCATAAGATAGTGATCAAACCAGCCAAGCAGTTCTTCGTACCGGCGAAGCTTGCTTAAAGGACGACCGTTCACGACAAGCCCATGATTCTCTCCCTCGAAGAGGCAGAGCCGGGTCTCTGTACCATGATAGTTCAGAGCATTGAACATCTGCACGGACTCTACCGCATTGCAGCGGCTGTCATCCTTTCCATGGATAAACAGTGTCGGTGTTACCGCCCGGTCAGCCTGGTAAAGCGGAGACTCTGCACAGAGCTTCTCAGGGTTGCTCCAGGGAGCGGCGGTATTGCCCATATACTCATGAATGAACTGATAGCCGATATCAGTGGCAGCGAATGAAGTCATCAGGTTGCATATACCCCGTTCAGACACCGCAGTCCGGAACCGGTCGGTATGGGTAATGATGTAATTCGTCATATACCCCCCGTAGGAGCCGCCGGTAACCCCAAGCCTTTTTTCATCGATCTGAGGATAGGCGGCAAGGGCGGCCTCAACGAATTCCATAAGCTGCCGGAAAGGAAGCTCAGCAAAATCACCCCTGATATCGGCGAAGGCATCGCCTCTCCCGTCGCTCCCCTTCGGGTTCGCGCACATCACGAAATAGCCTCGGCTGCAGAGCAGCTGTATATCCTGGGCGTAGACAGGAGCATAGAGCATTTTCGGTCCGCCGTGAATCATGAGCACGGCTGGAAAACTCTTCGTCTCCTCTTGAGACTGCTGCCAGCCGGTCGGGGGGTAGACGTAGCCGTCCACCTCGCATCCTTCAGAAGTAACGGTGATCGGCTGAGGAACTGCGAGTTCTTTTCGGGAAAAGAGGTCATTGCTTCGGCTTACCTGTCTGAGCGCGCCATCCTGCAGGCGGTAGAGCTCGCTGAGCTGAAGATCCTTCAGCCCGATAAGCAGCAAATCTCTCTCCTCCCCCCTTTCCCGTACCGCAAAGCCGCCGATGAGAGTCAGGCCGGTATCTACCGGTGTGATTTCCCCAGAGCAGGAAACCCTGTAGAGCATCTCTCGGTCCCGTTCGATTCGTTTCATATAGAGCGCTTCGGAAGTTTTCCTGACAATCGGAGATTGAGAAAAATAGGAGTCGGTCACGATACTTGGAGACTCATTGCTCCGGTCGACTTTTCCGCCGAGAATTTCTACATTCCCGGATGCTCTCCGGTACCGGTAGAGCTGGTGATTGTCATTCCGGTTTCCAGTAACGAGATCAGCTGCGGTAAACAGTACTTCATCGGGAGAAAAGGAGGTTACCGAGCTGACCCGGAACCGTTCATTGACGAGCAGTTCGAGATTTTTTCCTGAAATATCATACTGGTATATCGAAGACTCAATGGGTTTTACCCGACTCCTGTGATAAGCAGTGAAAACAATCCGGTTAAGGCGGGAATCGAAATCAATCAGGTTCACGTCCATATCGAGAGCAGTGAGGAGGGTAATGTCCCTGCCTCTGGCAGTTGCCTGAAACAGGCCCCGCACCCCGTCCCCGTTGAAAGCCCGCCCCTCTTCGCCTACCGGTGAATACACTGTGGAGACTACCCGGTCATTGAATTCACGGCCGAGAGTCTCCGCGGTGAAAAAGAGGTAGTTTTCAAAAAGGGCAAACTGCTCTATAATAAATGGAATAACTGAGAGAACCTCAATCGAGGCATCTGCAAGTCGATACCGGTAAAGGGTAGTTTTGCCGTCGTGAAGTTGTTTGAGCAGAAGGCAGTCCCCGGAAATGACGAATCCGTCAGCCTCAAAGGAAAGTTCTAGTTCGCGGCAGGAATTCTGCTGCAGGTCGACGAGATAGAGCTTCTTCCGGTAGCTGTCGGTCTCACGATCAGGCAGGTCCTCGGAGAAGCAGGCGAAGGTCCAGTTCTCATCAGTTTCCAGATTTGTCAGGATGTGATTGCTGAGAAAATCATCAAGCTGTATCGCGGTATCAGTCTGCTTCATGCAAGATTACTAGCAACAATCATGCCAAACATAAACGCAGCCAAGGATGAGACGGTACAGTAAAACTCAGGTTCAGGGGTGAGCAGCCGATGCAAAGTATTGCCGTCATTACCGATTCAGCAAAGAAAAGCGGACGCAAAAGCACCGTTGGATCTACCATCGAAGCGAACCTGCTCGCGGTCTTCGCAGATGAGGTTACCATAGTCCGCTATAATATCGACGAACTTACCGCAGGCAGCACCATCGACGAAGATCTCGTCATGGTCATGGCCGGCAGCAGGGTGGTGAAGATCCGCAAGTATGTCACGAGGCAGGACAATATCATCGTGGCGAAGCGGACCTTCGCACGCAGTGGTCTCTATCCGCTGTTCAGCATTCCCGAAGGAACCGATGTCCTTGTAGTCAATGACAATATAGAGACCGTGCTCGAGTCGATCTCCTCGCTCTACCATATCGGGATCAAACATGTAAACCTCATTCCCTTCGAAGCAGGCAAGGATTACCGGCATATACACTATGCAGTCACTCCCTCTGAACTTGAACTCGTCCCCTCTTATATTGAATACGTTCATGATGTGGGAGGGCGGGTCGTCGATATCCCTACCCTGCTTCTTGTAAGCAGCAGGCTTCACCTGAGCAACAAAAAGACCCAGCAAAATATTTATGCGTACTATCAGGATATATGGAGTCCGAATGAGGGGATCATCGAGAACTACAATGAGCTTCTCTCCCGCACCGAGGAGCTCGACCTTGTCCTGAGCCTCTCGCATGACGGAATAGTCCTGACCGATGAGCAGGGTATCGTCCTCATCAGCAACAAGCGGTTTACAGACCTGTTCGAGCTGCGCGGAAAGCCTGAAGGCAGGTTTCTTCACGACCTGCTGCCCGACATGGGACTTGAGGCCTGCTACGGCAGCAATTTTCAGGATGACCTGCTTCAAGTAAAGAAAAAGGTCATCAATCTCGAGGTCAACCGGGTACGTCACTTCAAAGGAGAGCAGAGACTCTATTTCAGCTTTCAGGAAGTTACCCACATAAAAAAACTCGAGCAGAACATGACAAGAAAACTGCGTGAGAAGGGACAGACGGCACGCTATACCTTCGAGGATATTTTCTGCAGCACAAAAGATATGCAGGTAATCGTCAACAAGGCGAAAAAGATTGCGAAAACCGATCTCACCGTCCTTATCACCGGCGAGAGCGGGACGGGAAAAGAGATCCTTGCCCAGGCAATACACAACGCCTCATCCCGGCAGGGACAGCCGTTCATCGCGGTAAACAGTGCCGCGATCCCCGACAGCCTGATCGAGAGCGAGCTCTTCGGCTATGCAAGCGGATCGTTTACCGGAGCCCTCAGGGAAGGCAGGAAGGGGCTGTTCGAACAGGCAAACAACGGAACGGTATTTCTCGATGAGATAGGGGATATGCCGAGCTACCTGCAGTCGAAACTGCTTCGCGTACTTCAGGAGCGGCAGATCATGCCGATCGGCTCCGACCGGACCATCGACATCGACATTCGGGTGATCGCCGCAACGCATAAATCACCGATCGAAATGATTCAGCAGGG
>JAFGUP010000359.1 GCA_016938475.1 Sphaerochaetaceae bacterium | reverse complement strand
GTGTCCCGCCTTGATCAGGTTCTTTGCCATGGGCTTGCCCATGATTCCAAGTCCTACGAATCCAATGTTCATGTTGTGTTCTCCTTCGGGTCTCTGCTTTGGGTATCCTGATTCTCTGGCAGTGCTGACAGAAGCAGGCACTGTATACAGGGTCCCTGCATGTGAGGTTCACAAAGTCAGGAGGAATACCCGATTGCCCTACACTAAACGTATACCGTATACGGAGAATGGTTTCAAGAGGTAATGCCCTGTCAGATCCAGAAGAGAGTTGACAGGGGGCTGATCAGAAACGAAACGTGGTCATTCAGCTCACTCAGTCTCTGTTTTCTCCCGCCTGACCTGATAGAGTGTGAATGAGTTGTATATATGGGATTCAAGCAGATGCACAGCCTCTGACTTCCTTCCGGCCTCGATCATATCAATAACTCCGTAATGCTGACGGATATCACGGGTGAACGTCTCTTCATCTACATCCATGTTCAGCCTCACCAGCTGGATCCTCGTGTCCAGTCTCTCATATGCTTCCCAGAGATACTCGTTCTTACTTGCCCGGATGATACGGTGATGGAATTCAGTATCCTTTTCAAAGGCTTTCTGCCAATCCTTATGATCTATCACTGCACGAATGCTGGCATCGCAGGCTTCTCTCAGACGCGTTAGAAGATTCTCGTTGATTGTGTTCTTTTCAAATACCAGACTGAGAGCGAAAGTCTCCAGTGCTGTTCTCAGTTCTCCGACAGTTGTTGCCTGGTGGGGGCTTATCTGTGTCACGACTGAGAAGCTTCTCGGTACCGTATCGACAAGTCCGTATTCGCTGAGTTTTTTTACCGCTTCGCGTACCGGAGTCCTGCTCACATGCAAAAGAGAAGCCACCTCTCCTTCAGGAATTCTTTCCCCCGGAGCGAGCTCCCTTGATAGGATCATATGTTTCAGGTGCTGGAACACCTGTTCTCCGTAGCCCTGTGGAACACGCTTCTGTTTTCCCATGGCTATGAACTATAATCTGTTTTCACCCGGTGGTCAAACGTTAACTTCCCGTCAGCAGCCTCTTTATCAGCGGGACAGATAGCTATGAATTACGTGTTCCCGCATAAGAGCGGTACTTAGTTC
>JAFGUP010000358.1 GCA_016938475.1 Sphaerochaetaceae bacterium | reverse complement strand
CAGGGAACCCGCAGAACTGGGAGCTCTGCATCGAACGGGAGAATGGTGCCGATGTGCTCAGAACGGGCCGCCTCCTTGCCACGGCACGCAGTGCTCTGGGAAAAGAATCAACAGCAACACTCGCAGCCTCAGTCCAGCACAATCTGGCCCGTGGCATTGCACAGATGGCAGGAGATGCCGCTGCAGGCTTTGGGTATGAAACCGTCGCCCTCTCAGGCGGTGTGGCATATAACGAGGCCATTCGCACAACAATACAGCAGGAACTCGATAGTTACGGTCTGACCGTACTCATCCCAACAGCCTATCCGCTCGGCGACGGGTGTATCTCCTATGGGCAGTGCCGGTATGCTTCAAACATTCTGTGAGAAAGTCTGGCACAATACGGAGTGAACCAGACAGTAGTGGAAGTCTGGTTTTCGACTGCTATTGGGAAAGGGGGTGAAAAGAGTCGCAGGACGTTTATAATTCCCGCAGTTTGTCAATCAGTGTCGTAAGCTCGAAGGGTTTGTCCACACGATCCGTGCGGGGGATCCTATCCATCCGCTCAACGGTAAAACGGTCGCTGTTGGCAGTCATGAAGATGATCGGGGTAAGCGGTGCAAACATCCGAATCTGTTCTGCGGCGATGACGCCATCTCCTTCACCGTCAAGCCTGACATCCATGAGAATCATGTCAGGGCAGGCTTTGTGTGCAGTCTCAATCGCGGCATCGCAGCTTGTCACGTTGCCCACCACATCAAAACCTGAACGGTTGAGCGCAAACTCAATCGCCAGCGCCATTGCCGGTTCGTCTTCAACGATCAGTACTTTCTGTGTCATCTTTTATGGTATCTCCTTCCGGTATTCTGATAATCCAGGTTGTCCCAACACCTTCCCGTGTCAGTTCAACGGTTCCTTTGAGTTGTTTGGTGACGATGTCATGCACCAGTGACAGGCCCACCGATTTACGATCAAAGGGATCGCGGTCTTCAGGGAAGCCAGCACCATCATCAGAGAGAACAACAACTGTCTCCTTTCCGGTGCAATCCATTTTAAATGTGATGTTGCCCTCATCCCGTCCGGTGAAGGCATATTTGAGCGAGTTTGTGAGCAGTTCCTGAATGGCAAGACTGAGCGGCACCGCCTGATCAAGACCCATCGTACACGAACCACAATCAATGGTATGCTCCACCTTCACCTCCGGCGGTGAGTTACGCATAACCGTTGCAAAAAGCTTTTCAAAGTGAGACTGTGCCCTGATGGTGGAGACACTCTCATCCTGATAGAGTTGTTCGTGCACCATACTGATAGAGAGAATCCGGTTGATGGCATCACGGATAATCGACTGTGCTGCCGTGTCCTTTACATCAAAGAGCTGCATGCCCATCATGCTGATAATGATCTGCAGGTTATTCTTTACCCGGTGGTGAACCTCACCAAGCAGCACGTTCTTCTCGTCAAGTGAGGTGCGCAACGAACGCTCTGAGGCGGCCAGATCCGTGAGCGTGGATTCAATCGTTCGTAAGAGCTTGTTGACAGAACCGGAAAGGTGTGTCAGCTCGTCCTTGCCTTCCTCAAAGACACGTACCGAGTAGTTTTCATCCTCTGCGATATACGTCACATCCCCGGTCAGACGCTCTATTCTGTGAACCTTACGATACAGAATAATCTGAACGACGATATAGATGATTATCAGGAGCACAAAGACGGTAAGCATGAAACCATACATCGCCGTCAGGCCAAGGCGGTAGATATCACGATCCATGGAGGTCCGGCCATAGAATGCCTTTTCTCCAA
The DNA here is from genome assembly GCA_016938475.1 of Sphaerochaetaceae bacterium. GTDB lineage: Bacteria > Spirochaetota > Spirochaetia > Sphaerochaetales > Sphaerochaetaceae > SABI01. The sequence continues at coordinate 1,141 of JAFGUP010000358.1, read as the reverse complement.
AGATATCATCGATAACAAAGACGGAATTGATCGTATCGGTGCCTTCGGTCGCAATCCAGACCCTGTCGTTGTAAGATTTCAGGGTATCCTGAGGAAGCCCGGCAAACGCTGCCGGGTCATCGATGGAATAAATTACAACCGGAGACGGCATATACTCAGAGAGTTTCTGAATGTGGGCATCGCCAAGGTAATAACCCATCACCAGACTTCCCCGCATCGGCCCGTATTCATCACTGGTGAGAATCGGGACCGCAGCAATAGCCATCGGCCCCTCATCAGTGTTAATGAGTCCGGTTGATATACGCAGCACACTACCGCTGCCGATGAGCTTTCGAATCTGAATATCCTCAAGAAGGGACGCAGGGACAGGAACTTCAGTGTATTCCGTGAGATCATAGGCCTTGCCGTAGGCATAGGTACCGTTGGGGAAGAAATACAGGATGACATTCAGACCAGTACCATAGAACGTGGAATCGACCAGATTCGAGTCGATATATTCCTGGTTCAAGTCGTCCATGAAGATATAGGTGTCATCCCAGTATCCCCAGTCCGTTGTCATAACCGAGAGATGATGCAGGTCGTATTCGAGAAGTTTTAAGAACTGGTTGTCTGTTTCAATAATAGAATTCTGCTCAATCTCCTCGGTGCCCGAGAGAAGATAGTAATCGGCACCAATGTACAGACCGCCAATTACCAGCGCGATCGCCGCAAGACTGACGAGGAGCATCTGAGTTCTTATCTTCATTGCAAACTTCCGTCTTTTTCACTCCTTCTGGTTCTTCCGGATGAACAGGAGGGATGTGAATCTATTGTGGGAACCATTCGCCACGATGGTACGAAAACCAGAACGTCTGGTTTTCAACTATAGATACTTTCACGTCTGTGAATAAATGCTTTGCATCAGTATCATTTCACGCCATTTTGGCGGAAAAAAGTTTTAATGGAGTTATTCTCTGCGGGTAAGCAGCACAGCTCCAAGGCCGGCAATGCAGAGTGCGCCAATCAGTGTCAGCGGAGAGAGCGGGGTGGACGTGACAGGAGTCAGGGTCGCAAACAGTTTGGCATTCTCTCCGGATGCAGGATAATCAGATACCTGAGCGGTAAATGGCGTATATCCGTCTTTCTTTACCGTGTAGGTGGT
>JAFGUP010000357.1 GCA_016938475.1 Sphaerochaetaceae bacterium | reverse complement strand
TCAGGGTTGTCCTGCTGTGCTTCCGGTCTGTTCGGCTCTGCGTCTGCTGACTGTGTGCCGGACTCAAGGACCATCCTCTCGTCTTCCTTCGTGACGGGAACAGTGCTCGGTGCATCCTGAACGATGTAGGGCGGCTTGCGCTTTTTCTCTCCTGTTCCTTCAGGAGCCTCTCCTGTCGTCCGTGAGGCGATGTCGATGTTCGTATCATTGTATTCCACCTTTGGTTCAGATGAATTGAATTTTGTCTTTCCCAGTTTTGTACCATCCAGGGTCCACCGGTTCTGCCATGTCTTGCCGTCATCTTCGCTTGATAGAATCTGATCCCTGTTTATCGTGTAGAGCCTTCTTACTCCGTCAGATTCAGTCCCTATGAACTGAGGAACTGCGAGAAGCTCTCCGTCCATGTTAAGAGGGTGGGGAGCCCCTGATACTGTGACTCCTTTGTCAGCAAGCTCATTGCCGAACTGCCCAGCCACCTTATCGAACGCCTGTCTGTATTCATCGGAAGCCCACATGATCTGCCCGGAACTATCGTCAAGGTAGACAGGATTCACGCTTCCGAGTGACTGCTGAAGATCCAACATGTCTTCCGTTGCTTTGCCTGATCGTATATTCGCTGCTGACATGGAATCGAGCATATCAGAGGTGTACACTCGTGAGATGTTGGCAAGCTGCTCCGAGAACTCTGACAGTGACACATTGTTTCCGGGAGTACTCATAAAGATGTCTGCTATCCTGCCGTACGCCCAGGTAGCAGACTCCTGCATCTTTGCATAGTCCTCGGCAGTGAAATTCTTCTTGTTGCCAAGGCCCCAGTTGAGAGACTTCATCTGACGGATCATCCCGTCTGCTGCATCCTTGTACTTCTCAGGCACAACATCTTTTTTCAGCTTCTCAAGGGCTTCTAGTGCATATGTGTCATCATCGATGCCCTCTGTGTTTGCCCCGACAGTAAGAAAGAAACTCATAGCATCATTACCGCTAATGTCTCCGTTCTTGAACTGAGCGAGTGTAGAGTCGACTGCTACCTTGTTCAGCTTCACCAGATCAGAGCTGGCCGATCCGACAGCGCTCTCTCTTGCTGCGATCATCTTGTCATACATTGATAGGTAGGTGTCCTGTAGCTCTGGAAGGTTATAAAACATTGTGTATGCTAAAGAGCCATCTTTTATGTTTGCGCGCCGGTTCTTAAGATCTTCCACCGTGGCGTCAGCGTCTGAAACATAGATAGCGTTCATCTTCTGAGCGACCATCACCGCCTGAGTCTGACTGGCAGCTTCGATAGCCTCTCTCTTCCTGTCCTCTGGAAGCTTGTCTACGGATTTTTCGATAACTGCCCATAACTCCGTAGAAGATTTACCGGTGGCGAGCCCCTGTGACATTACTGCCGATACCTGTTCTCTCTCTGAAGATGAGAGGCTTGACTCAAGTTTTTGCGCTGATGCGATGTACGAGTTTACTTGATCTGTTGTGTACCCTTTGTCCAGTAATGAGGTTGCATACTGTGTCGCTGATGACATCCCGACAGTTGCTGCCAGTGTGGAGATCGTCTTCTTCTCAACCTCTTCATTAACTCCCTTCATGTAGAGTTCAATCTGGAGGTCTTTTTCGGCAGGGGATAGATCGGTCCTTGATTTGAAGTAGTCGATCCCATTCTGATAGCTCCTCTCGTTCGGCATAGATACCTGAACGTCCGACTTCATTGCTGACGAAACATTCAGTGCAGAACTGCTTGCTATCGTCTCCTGAGATTTCTTGAGCACCCCTGCAAGGATCTGTGAGTTTTTGTTTTCATAGATAGAGTTAAGAGCCTGAGTTCGCCACTGTTTGACCGCCTTGGTGTCGTTCGATTCATCTATGAGTTTCAGCTCGTTCTGATACCAGGAGGTGAGGGTAGAGTCAACCTGTACATCCCACTTTCCATCGGCATCCTGAATAACGTTTGTGCCTCCATTCAGAATGCTTTCAGTGACCATCTCGTCGAACTGAGCTGACTTTGACACCATATCGGTCTTTGCCGTCTCAAGCTGTGCTCCCTGAATAAGCGATATGCCGCCTGACGCAACAGCAACAGCCACATCAACCATTCCTTTAGCTATGCGGTAGTCTACCTGTCTGTTCATCAGGTCTACTTTCTGCTGACCAATATCAAGGGAATCGCTCTGCAATCCTGCCATCCTATTCTGCAATCCCATTTGATTGATATAATTTTCTCGCTGTATTGCCTGAGCAACTGTACTGTAATCAACAGAAGGTGTGCGTATTGCCATATTACCCCTTTATACCGTCGGAGCGTATTCTTTGTATTTCTCTAAGAACTTCTTGTATTCGAGCATTGCAGGGTCTGTGGTGGTGTCGACGCCTGCATCCTGTGCTGCGCTGAGTGCCGCCTGATATGCGGACTGTATCTGACCGTACATAGAGCTGATCTGTCCCTGCGATGTGGCAAGCGAGTTATCAAGGACGCCGAGCTGGCTCTGCATCACTTCAAGCTCGTTCTGCATCGTCATTGTTGTCAGGTCAAGGCCAGAAGACAGGAGATCACGCTGCGTTGCGTACTGTGAATGCTGGTTGCTCAATGCGGTGATCAGGTTGTTATAGGATGTCCCATACAATCCGTTTTCCCCGCCAAGTTTCATATCCGATCCAGCGAAATCAATCACATTGCGCTTCTGCTGGTTTGCCACAAGACCAACCGATCCCATTGCTCCTCTTTCTGAGGCAACAACTTCTGTGCTTGACCAGTTTGAGAGAAGAGAGTTCAGTTGTGATTTCCCTTCCATTTCGGCCGCTGTGGTCTTCTCTTCATAAGTTGACTGCCAATTTGAGAGCAGGTCGTCGTATGTGTCGATCTGAGATTGTATCTGACCTGTCTGGAGGGCATAGTCCTCGTCCCACAGGTCGATATCCATTGTCAGGGCGTCTATATTGCTTTGGAGTTGAGGTATGGTAGACCCCATGAGAGTTTCAAGGCCTGTAGTGTACTCAGAGAGATACCCAAGAGCCTGGATATACTGTTCATTGTAGGAGATATCGAGTTCCTGCTCTGCAATACCTGCCTGAGTCTGCCCGGTGATATCATTCCAGAAGTCAGACACTCCACTAGACACCCCTGAGGCCCAGTCATTTGCCGCGTCTCCTACGTCTGAGAACCATTCTCCGCTAGTGACAGACTCCCATGCGTTTGAAAAATTTGTTCCAAAATTGCCAAATGCGTTGCCTATGCGACCGAATAAGCCCATGTGCTAACCCTCCGTGATCCCGAACGTCGTCATGACTGCAAGCAGATTAAAGGGGAACGGCTCATCGGATATGATGAATATCCTTCCGTCGTTGTCGATGAACGATGTCAGATTAACCTCATAGTCACCGGTAAAAAGATCGTATGATGATCCATACACATATTCACCTGATACGAGAGGCAGGAGTTCTGTCATGGAACTGTCATCCTCAAGGCCTACTCTTCCTCCAAGCGAGTTGTAACGTCTGATGACCTGCTTCTGAACCTGTCTCTTCTTGCCTTGGCTCGTGCCGTTTGATGGAAGTTCCGGCCTGAGCAGACGGATCTTTGCGGTGATCTGGAATCCGACCGATATATCTTCAACAGCTCTGTCGTATGTTACATTGCCTGATGAATCGAGAGTTTTAGGAGGGAGGAGTGCTCCGTCCGCAATCGCACTGACGGTCTCTCCTGCAAGGTAGGTGAATGTCACGGTTGCTAATGCCGGTGATAGCGCCTGTGAAGCGTGACAGTCGAGGTATACAGTGTCGTTTGAAATATCCTGAGAGTATATGGTCATTGTCTCAATGTAGATCGAGCCTGCCCTCAACACTGTCATCCACACCACATCTTCCTTTGTGTCGTCTCCAGGCAGGAGCTCTATGGACTGCACTGTCATATCCAGACCGTCAGACCCCTTTCCCAAGGGATGCCTTGCCCAGCCTATCACTCCGAGGGTGGCGTTGAATGTGCAGGAGCAGAGAGTTCCGTCTTCATTGAGGACCCATATGATCGTTTCTCTCATACGGGAGATAACGAAATCTTTTACCCCTGAGTCGAGCATGTGGGAAGCAGACTGTGATATCTCATCATTCAGGTATCCGTCGCTCTCTGAGTTATAATGCATCGCATTCAGCGTCTTTCCGCCGGGTCCTGCGTAGATGATATAGCTTCCGACTGCTCGTGCTTCGGTCTTGTTCGCTCCTCCTGAGAGGGTGATAGCCATGTCGAACGTTGCCGGTGTTGCGATCTCTCCACTGTCCATCCATATCGAGGATCCTGCTCCTGCAAGGATTCTTTTCTGGTTGATCAGCCAGTTGATCTTGGAGCCGTACATGTCGGTCTCCTGGAGGTAGATAGCATGAGACGGCAGCACTGTACCGTCTTCATCCTGAAACGTGAAGTCAGTAAACCGGTCTCCTGTTGCAGTGTCTGTCGTCCGTGAGGCGAATATAGCGTTTGGTTCATCGTCGGTAGCTGCGAGATACCACCTCCCTCCTTTAAAGGCCTGACATGAAGGGTATGAGCCTGCTGAGTCAAAGGTCCTCCCTCCGGTGAAGGTGATGGTAGTAAGTGTGAAGGAAGGCCCTGCTGACAGCGTTATCTTCGCTGGCTGATGATCAGGGTGAACAATGTACATCACCCCCTTGTTCATTACACAGGAAAGGTCGCTGATTTCTGATTCCGTGTAGGTGCTTACTATAGTCAGCGGAGACTCGCCTGACTGCACGAGGTCTCCATCCTCAGTCCAGAATCTGATGAGCAGGTCCGTGAACTCAACGATGAATCTTCCATTCACTCCGGCTTCAAACAGGGCAAGACGTGCTGAATCCACGGAAGATGCGAGCTTCCCGATATACTTTGTGCCTGCTCTCTTGATCAGTGGTCCCTGTGACGACGGTATGAAATTCTCACAGACTGCAAGGCCTGTGAGATACTTCGGACTGTCTATGCGACCATCCATCATAGGGGAGATCTCTCCTGACACGAAGTTGTTGTTGATTACGGTATAGTTCGCCATCACCTGTCCTCATCAACGTAATATGGTATCGAAGTGTCTTCCTGGTATTGTGTGACAGAGTTTCTGTTCATTGCGATAGACAGTGTCTGTGAGTACTCCGACAGGAGCATGCTGGTCCTGTTTGTGTTGTTGACGATAGGGATAGACAGCAGATATGCGAGCTGCTTGACTATCAGATCTCTCGTGGATGGGGAGACGTTCTCAGGAGCTCCCGGTATTGCCGTGTATGTGATGTTCACACTCACTGCGTCAGACACGATCACTCCATTCTCCAAAAACCATTCGACTTCATTGCCGTCCGAATCGACAGCAGAGACGCTGTTCAGCTTCGCATAGTCCTCAGGAAGGGAGAACTGGTATGAGATACCGAATACCGGTGCGTCTGCAAGTGGTGCAAGCTGTGCTCTCTTGATGCAGTCTCTCCAGTTGTACGCAGAAACGACAGTCTCGATCGCCTGAGGAAGAAGTATTGTACAGTACTTCGACTCAGCCGATCCATCATCGAACGATGTCAGTGTCTTGCTGCCTATACGAAGAAGCGCCCTGTTGGCTATGGTGAGCCATTGGGCGTCGAATGATATGGTTGCCATTGGTTATGCCTTGTCTTTTGACGTGTCGGTTGCTACAGCTTTTGCCGTGATGTCTTCCATGAAGTGATCATC
>JAFGUP010000356.1 GCA_016938475.1 Sphaerochaetaceae bacterium | reverse complement strand
TCTCTTCTTCCTTGTTCCCTGGTATTCTGATCGAGTTCTTCAGGACACTGTAATCGGTCATACCAAGACTTAGATTCCATTCCTTCAGCTTCTCTTTGATCTCAGACAGAGATTTCTTACCGAAATTCCTTGTCTTTGCAATCTCTTCCTCGGTTTTCTTCGTGAGATCACCGATGGTCTTGATATTCGCATTCTTCAAGCAGTTGCTCGACCGGACGGTAAGTTCCAGCTCCTCGACTGAGGTGTTGAGCAATTTCTTGATCCGTTCTTCCTCTTCATCCACTTCATCGCTGCTGTTCACCAAACTTTCGTCGAAGTTGATGAAGATCGCAAAATGATCCTTAGCGATCTTGGCAGCTTCTGCCAAGGCGTTCTCCGGAGAGATGGTACCGTCGGTATAGACGTCGAGGACAAGCTTGTCATAGTCACTGCGCTGACCCACACGGGTAGGCTCGATTTCATACTTGACGCGAGTCACCGGTGAGAAATTCGCATCGATGGGAATCGTTCCGACCTCTTCGATATACTTCTCATTCACTTCAGCGGGTACATATCCCCTGGACAAATCGATCTGCATCTCCATCTCAAGATTCGCATCTTCCATCATGGTGAAAAGGACCATATCCTTGTTCATGATTTCAACATTGTTCATCTCAAGATTGGCACCGGTGACTGCACCGGGTCCCTTGCATTCGATCAGAAGCATTGTGCCTTCAACATCCTCGGGCAATTTGATCTGCAGCTTCTTGATTCGTGAAATGATATCGGGGATGTCTTCCACAACTCCAGGAAGCGGCTCAAACTCGCTTGAAACGAGGTGGGGTACCCCATCCTCGTTGAAGCTGGTGAATTTCACGGCTGTCACGGCGTACCCCTGGATGGAAGAGAGCAGAATCCTTCTCAAGGTATTGCCGACAGTGGTACCGTAACCACGCTCAAACGGATAGGCGATGAACCTACCCGAATCGGGCTCGACCAAGCTATGTTCGAAGGTTATTCCTTTCGGCTTCTTGAATCCTTTCAACAGGTTTTTACGTGCCATGTTTACTCCTTAACGAGAATAGAGTTCTACAACCAGCTGTTCTTTGATATCTGCGACTTCGGCAACATCCGAACGTCTAGGAACCGCCAAGAACGACCCTTTCATGGTATCGGGGTCGAGAGAAAGCCATGGTGACACACCAGACTTCGAGAACTCCTTAAGATTTTCCTTGATGATGATCATCTTCTGTCCATGTGCACCGATAGAGATTTCATCACCAGCTTTCAGCCGGTATGAGGGAATATCGACACGCTTACCATTGACAAGTACATGTCCATGGTTCACAAACTGGGCAGCCTGATTGCGGCTATTGGCAAAATGCAATCTGAAGACCACATTGTCCAACCGCTGCTCAAGCAACATGATGAGGTTCTCACCAGTCTTTCCGGGCACACGAGCCGCTTCGTCGAAGGTAAGCTTGAACTGTTTCTCAAGCATGCAATACATTCTCTTCAACTTCTGTTTCTCACGAAGCTGCATTCCATAGTCGGTCATTTTCTTCGAACGTGCGCGAGGATCCTTTCCGGGGGTGCCTGCATTCTTGGAGATGGGGCACTTTCCGGTGTGACAACGCTCTCCCTTGAGGAACAGCTTTGTCTTCTCTGCGCGGCAATATCTGCATTTAGGTCCTGTATATCTAGCCATCTTATCACCTACTCCTTATCAGACTCTTCTGGTTTTCCGCGGACGGCAACCATTATGGGGAATGGGAGTCACGTCTCTGATGCTTCTGACCTTCAGTCCCAACACACCTAAAGAACGAATAGCTGATTCACGACCAACTCCAGGTCCTTTAACGAATACATTCACCTCACGAAGACCATAGTCCATAGCCTTCTTGGCAGCAGTTTCGGCAGCTGTCTGAGCAGCATATGGAGTGGATTTCTTAGCCCCTCTGAATCCGAGACCACCAGCACTCGCCCAAGAAACTGCGTTCCCGGTCAAATCGGTGACTGTCACAATGGTATTGTTGAACGTCGCCTGAATGTAGACATTTCCTTCGTATACCGTCTTCTTGACTTTG
>JAFGUP010000355.1 GCA_016938475.1 Sphaerochaetaceae bacterium | reverse complement strand
ATATGAGTGGGCAGCAGTATGCGTTCCGGGTGATCCTTGATGAACCGGTTCACATGAGCCATTTTCTTATGGAGAACCTGACCGCTCAGGTCTATGAGAGATTGTCTGTCATACAGATAATCCGCGTTGTCTCTATCCTCTTCGAGTGTACAGAGAAACCCATCTTCCTTCATTCCCCCCATCCACTGACCGGTGAGCTCCCGGGCGATGGTGTTCACCTCATAGACCATAGTCTTCAGTTCGTTCATGATGCGTTTTCCCGGGTACCCTGCAGGAATCATGGCAAAACGGTAATCTTTCTCGTTTCCAATGAACAGGAAGGCCTCTTCTCCATGCTTCTGCACATATCTGCTCACGGTGTAGCCCCGCTTATGCGTGAAAGGAATGAGGGATGCAACCGAGTATTCACTTATCGTATGTCTGTTGTCTATAAGGAAACTCTGTATCTGAGGTATATGGTCATAGGAGAGTTCTTCTGAGTCGGGGAAGAGGGGGATAATCGACATAAAAAAGAAGATACTACCACAGCGGTATAGAATCAAGCACTCCTATGAATGTTTATCGTCCCCGGCATTCCCTCTGGTATCACAGGAGTGGTTTTGGTATAGTGATCAGCATGAAAATTCTGATCCGGGTTCTCCTGCTTGTATTTTTTGCCCTGGCGATCTTTCTGCCCGAGGGGAGCGTTCCCCCATGGGCCTACTGGTCGATCTTCCTCCTCATCTTCCTGATGCTGGTTCTCTACTACCGGGTTGAGTATTACGTGAGTGAACGCACCGTTCTTTTGCATCTGAATCGTCCCATACGCTATAGCTGTTTTATGGCAAAGGTTCCTCCGATGAAATCAGAGGATCTTGTGAGAGGCAGGTTCATCATAACCGAAGATTCTCTTGAACTCTATCAGAAGGGTTCCCCTGTGCGTCTTGTCTGGTCTCGCCCAATTGAGGAAATCGAATCACTCGAGACAGCGAAGGTGGTCGGGATGAGGCATGGTCTCATCTTCAACCTTACAGACGGTAACAGAGATCTGTTCGTCGTATCACAGCATAAAAAGATGTATGAACAGATCATACAGGTGCTGGGCTGGAAGACAACCTAGAGGCTTCAACTAGTCTATTTAAACGATTGAGACCCCTTAAGAAGCGGTGCTATCTTCACAGGTGCACTGCTTTTCAGTATCAGGGGGTTATGTATGAAAGTGTTGCTTGTGCTTCTGTCAGTTTGTCTTCCTTTCTACCTGTTCAGCGATGATACACAGTCAATACCACTTCGACTTTACGGTGCACTCGATACCACCAGCCTGCGTTCTCTTTTCACCCCGTCACTGTACCTGAGCGGTAGTGTAGGCGTCTCGTATGGTGAACTGGGTTTCTCAATCCCTGTCACCTATATTGCAGATGGGACGGGAGGATATGAACAGCTGATCGATATGGGAGTGCATCTTGAGATCTTTCCCTTTTCCTCGGGCTTGTTCTATTCAGTCAGCCTGATCGAGATGGTTGTGTTCGTCGGACCCTATACACCCTCTTCCCGCGTCAATTCCATCAATGAGATGACTCTCGGTTACGAGATTACTCTGCCCGGAGGACTCTCTGTTGTTCCACGCATTCGCGCACGTGACCTGTCAGGGTCATTCACTGATGAACTTGAGTATATCCGAGGCTTTATACCCGGATTCAACAGATTCGATGCCGCTATTGAGATACGCTATGCAGCGGCATCCTTCGATATCGATTCCGAAAGAAAGGAGGAGGAATGAAGATGAAGAACACGAGAACTGTAATGGGAAAGAGTATCATGACATCGGTAGTCTCTATCTATGTCATGATATCGCTCATAGGGTGCACAGTGGCTTGGGACGCTCTGCCCAACGGATCGTTCGAGATAGATGACATTATCGACCCGGTTGCATCGGTAGTAGAGGAACAGTATCAGACAATTGAACCCATCCTGATTGAACACGATGAGGCTTTTCGGACTCTTTCAAGGGTTCGCCAAACTCCTCGTGATGGGCGTCAGATCGTTTCAAACATGCTTGAAGAGGACCGGGGAGAGGAGTATCTGCAGTTTGCCTACACGCTTCTTACCAGTGAAGATTCGCAGGAGGTGGTCGTTCAGGCCGAGTATCTGGTACCTCCTGATGAGTATCAGGAGCTTCTTGCGGAGGTGGATCGGGCTACCCGACAGATCGAGTCTCTCCGGACAGAACTGTCGCGTTCGGTTCCTCCAAGTCAGCAGGCAGCATTCATGAAGGATATGCAGAAGCTTCTTACCAAATCCATCGTGCTCCTTGTTGCCGGTGTCGTGTACGCTGCAATTCCCACGGTGATCTTCTGGGGAAAGGTGACAGCAGCAGCTGCCGTGTCGGTGGCTGCTGGAGTACTCGCTACGACGTTCATGGCTCTGTATCGCTATTACACCCTTGATGATCAGAGTATGGCCCAGTCCTTCCAGGAGTGGATCGTTGATGTCACCACTGATTCCACTGCAGCCTATACCCTCGCAACAAGCATGATTACTGTCGGTAAATCGATGGGATACAATGCCGTGGTGACTGGACTGATACTCGTCGTTTTCAGCATCTATAATGTGATAGACATGGTTAAGCCGATGCTTGCAAAGTATAATTTCGGTGCATAGAAAAGGTGGGCTGCCGTGTGCTTTTAAGCTGTTTCCGCAGCAGCCCCTCTCTCCCTGTAGTGGTCTCATCCCTCTTGTTGCCTTCGTACAGTTGTGAAATAATGGTCTATACATCTGATATAGGGAGCTTGCCATGGCAGTTGATTTTCTTCACGATACTATTCTTGACCTTTTCCTACATTATGCCCGCATCGATACGATGAGCGACCCTCACGTTACCGACCACAGACCTACGACCAGCGGGCAGCTGGTGCTGCTTGAGCTGCTTGAAGACCAGTGCAGAGAACTGGGAATCAAAGATATCGTGATGGATCCTAACGGGTATCTGATAGCCCGAATGCCCTCGAATACGACGAAGCCCGTTCCACCCATAGGGTTCATGGCGCATGTCGATGTAGCCGATGATGTACCGGGAAATGGAGTGAAGCCCCGGGTGATATCATCGTACGACGGGAATCCGATCCGTCTGACAGCTGAGGTGACAATTAATGATCCTTCCTTACAGAAGCATCTGGGTGAGACAATTGTTGTTGCTGACGGTACGACGCTCCTCGGCGCTGATGACAAGGCGGGAATCGCCATTCTCATGGCGGTGGGTGGGTACTTGATGAGGCATCCTGAGATCCCGCACGGAGAGATCGAGTTCATTTTCACCACTGACGAGGAGACAGGGGGAGGGATGGATGCGTTTCAGCTCGAAAACCTGCACAGTACGGTATGCTACACGCTGGATGGCGGGCCTGCACCTGAAGTTGAAGCAGAGTGCTTCAATGCTGCAACGGTAACGGTCACCTGTGTGGGTGTTCCGTATCATCTCGGAGCTGCCCGGGGGCGGATGGTGAACTCTGTGGTTATGGCCAATGCCTTTATAACTGCCCTTCCCGGACAAGAATCGCCTGAAGCGACCGATGGTCGCTACGGCTATTATTCGGTTGATGAGATCCATGGAAAGATAGAAGAGACACGGTTCATTGTTTATGTTCGTGATTTCGATGCGGCGAGATTCCGTCAGCGAATCGAGACGCTTGAAGCTCTTTCCCGCATGATCGGACAACTGTACCCGGGAGGGGATGTCACGACCGAAGTGAGCTACTCCTATTCGAATATGGCTGAAGGTATTGACGAGAACCCGCAGGTGATGGAGTCCCTATACGAGAGTGCGAAACATATGGGTCTTGAACTGGATCTCAAAGTGATTCGAGGGGGAACCGACGGAGCAAGACTGACTCAGCTGGGAATTCCCACACCCAATATTTTCACCGGGGGGCACAACTACCATTCAAAATACGAGTATCTGTCAATGAGTGATGCTTCTTCCTCGGCACTCTTGGTTACGCAGATCGTGCGATACTGGGCTTTGTGAACATGATCCGTCGACTGTTTGCTGCATGCGTCCTTCTTGCCTCTCTGACAGCTCTGTCTGCTCAACATCAGGCTCTTGAGAAGAGTATGCAGGAGATGGTTCCCTCCTTCCTTTCCTATGTCCCTCAGGGACCGGGGGATCTCACTGTTTCCTTACTCTCGTATGACACTGAGGATGTGCGCTGGAGTGACCGTGAACTCGCCGTTGCACAACTGCAGTTCTCCTATGAGGGTGAGACCCTTTCACGGACGATCATGTTTCTTGTCGATGAACAGGAGTCTCATGAGCAACAGGCTATCAGGGAAGTTAAAAAGGTACTACCTGGGGTGGCTCAGCTGTTTTTCGATCTCGATGCACAGGGAATTACCCTCATCTCTCAGCCAGAGGCGCCGCTTCTGGCGCGGAGTGTCGACCCGGAGCTTGCGCAGCCGGGGGAACTCCTTGCTGTACAGGCGACCGACGGTTCTCTAATTGCATCCCTTCGAGTCGATGAACAGGATGGAGAAGTTCGCTATCTTGCACTTGAGTGGGCAGACAGGGAGCTTGTCGACCATATGGTGCTCACGCCGAAGAGGTTGCAGGCTGTAACCTTTTCGGTGGCGGGTTCAGGAACCTCTGTCTCGTTCTCACCTTCCTATACGTTGAACTGGAGTCCTTCTTCTTATCTCTCCTTTCATACCGGATTGCATGGCTGCGTTTCCTATGATGCATCGTCATTTTTCATTGCACCGATGATAGGTATGACCGCAGAGATTCTCTTCTCCCGGGTCTTTCCATCACTCGTTCATCACTCTCCTGTCAACAGATTCTCCATTCGTGGGACAGTGGACGCCGGGTACGGAATTTCGGTCTCACAGCAGGTACAGGTATCTGCATACAGTGAGATCAATGGAGGCCTCTCCTATCGGTTCTCTCCTACCCTGACAGGTGCTCTGGCCGTATCGTACCGCGTACAGGACAACCCCTTTGAGGATGCTTCTCCCGCAGCTTCGATTTCTATGGAGGTCCGCCTATGACAGGCCGCTTCATGTGCAAACCTCTTGCGATTCTTGCGCTTCTGCTCTTCATAATGCTTGTGCTTGCCGGGTGTTCATCCCTTGAATCGATCATCCGTTCAAACTTGGAGGACACACCGATCTGGGTGTTCGAACCTAGGGCGGCGAGAGATAACATCCCCTTTGTGGGAACCGGCTCGGGAGCCGATGAGATCACTGCCCGAGTGAGGAGTTACGGGTCTATACTGACGCAGATTTCCGAGTACCTGGGCAAGGATATAGCCAATACCTATATAGCAGAGCTCTCACGTTCGGATGCTATAGGAGATTACAATCTCAGGATCACACGGGAATTTGTCAAAGAGGGTGAAGGAGAGGTCACTGTTCACCTCTATGCTATAGCAGATAGAGCAATCCTCGAGTCAAACCGCAGTGAGCTTCTCATTGAGATCGAGAAGACGAAGGAAGAGGTGTCGCTCCTCAATGCTTCTGCCTCGCAGGCACTGCGGGAGAACAGGGATGTCAGTGCGGTGCAGGACTATCTGTCCATTATCTCGTTATCGGCTTCGATAGCCGGTGTTCAGGGAGAGGAGATCTATCAGGAGGCAGTGGACAATATCTTCTCTATTGCACAGAAGATCGCCATTGTCAGGAATAGTGACCTTGCCCACACATTCTCTGTGCAGAGGGGAACTCGTGCGATCGCACCGAAGATCAAGGGGGCTCCTCTTCTGATCTCGATCAAAGCGCGGGATGTGATGAACCGGGACTATTCTGACACGATTCCGGTGGTCAGTGATGAGGATGGACTGGTCCGTTTCATCAACACAAACAGTTCAATGCTTCAGAGGGGAACCTATACGGTATCACTTGATCCGATGGCCTTCGGTATCAGGGAGACTGCTCTGAGACCCGCTGATCAGCAGTACCTTGATGCACTAGTTCATGCAAGTTCCATCACTGTGTCGTATCAGCGTTCTTATCCTCTGGGACAGAGTATGATGATCGCTCTTGGAGAGTATTCTGTGAGGGGTGCCCTGCTGCCCAGTCGAAACGCAGAGAGAGTGGTCGATGAGTACCTGAGCGGTTACGGGTTCTCCTTCCGTTCCGTGCATGATTCGATTCAGGAAGATGATGAGGATTTCTTTGAGACAATCACCAGGGAGTACAGAGATACTGAAGATATCGTTCTCTATGGGAAGGCGGGGGTAGTCGCCTTCACGCAGCTCGAGCATGGTGTATCGGTGCAGGTCGCCGGTGAGAGCGGAATCTACCGCCTGAGCACGCAGACTCTCCTGGCTTCTACGGGAATGGTGAATTCAATCGGGCGTGGAGCTGATGAGGAAAGTGCGCTTGAGGAAGCCTTTCAGATGTACGGAAGAGTGACCTCATCGCTACTCAAACGGTTTCTGCTCAAATAGATGTGACCTGAATTACTGCTCAACTGTTATACTGCTCAGGATAATCTGTCACGATTCCCCGTACCTGATGGGGCAGATTGTCAGGTATCGGGTCTCCCCAGATGACCACTTGATAATCTTTAAGGAATTGTTTTGACCTTTCAAAGAGGGAAGAGTGGGGTTTCAGGACATCACACTTGACGAAAAACCTTCCATTCCCATGCTGCAGGAACCGCGGTACACCCTCTCCTTCCGAATAGATGAGTGCAGTGGGAACTCGGTGTATACCTCTGTGCTTCCATATGCTCAAGGCCAGCGGGTTGAACGAAGATATCAGGACTCTCTGCTCCAGGTGATGTGCCTGCACAGCTTCTCTGGTTCGTTCGATGAGAGCATGTGAGGGGATGGTTTTCGGTTTCAGCTCTATATCGAAATACAGGTTCTTCGAGAATGAGGAGAGTACCTCTGTGAGCAGAGGAATACGGTAGCCCATATCTCTCTGTGCTTCACTGTTGCCGAGGGACAGGATCTTCAACTGATCCCAGGGGAGTTCTTCTACCCGGGCGTTCTTTCCTGTCAACCTGAACAGCTCGCTGTCGTGAATGACAACGGCCTCTCCACTGGCGCAGAGGTGAACGTCCAGCTCGATACCGGACACCTTCCTGTCCACACAGGACTGAAACGCTTCCATTGAGTTCTCCGGCGCATGACAGGTGTTCCCGCGATGGGAGAGAATGAACGGGGTAGGCAGATCAGGAAAAAGCGTAGACCTGCTCATACTAGTGCGTAGGATCGCAGGAGTTCGATCTCCT
>JAFGUP010000354.1 GCA_016938475.1 Sphaerochaetaceae bacterium | reverse complement strand
TGGTAAGTCTTGTACTAGTTCAATATACACCCGCTTATCACTTATGTCAATTCATATCGTGCAGTTTTTATTATTTTTACATAAATACCAGTCAAACATACTTATTTGTATATTATGTAAGTAGTTATATTTACCTTTTATTTTAATATGATGTGTCACTTGATAGATTGTTGTTAATTATATCACAAAAATTCTATTCTGATAGACATTCACAAAGACAGAGAAATGACATCTTGTGACAACTCAACGGCCTTCCGGAGAACAGGTATTCGATACTGTCGGAAAGGATTAGTTTGATTCAAGCTGGAAGGTGATCACAGTGCTGTAGGAAAAACTGGGTGGATATACAAGAGAGTCGGTACGCTTCAAGTATATCAGACCAGTATTCTGTTCACTTCGATACATCCCTCCCGTCTTCACAAGTTGGGAAAATTCCTCACCGGAGGCGATAAAGTCGGTCCCGTTCGAGAGAGTATAGGGAATCGAAACAACATTCCCTTCGATCTCCACGGTGAACGTATCATACAGAACCCTCAGATTCAGATCAGCAGAAGAATTGCTGCTCACACTCCAATCCCCCACATTCACTCCTATACCACTTGCACTTTGCAGGACTGGACCGGAATCCAGAGATATGGAGGTTTCTTCCCCGGGAATCTCCCCCAGGAACTGTGTGAGCCCTATGAAGGATCTCGCGCCTACACTTCCGGTCAGCTCCATCACGGTACTTCCTTCTCCACTCGCACCGAAAAGAAGCCCGCCTACTACAGAGATAAGAAGCATGATAAGTTGATAGCCTGCATTCTTCACATTCTCAGTGTACGAATCTTTTCATCTTATGTCAACTGCATGCAGCAACAAACTGGAAATACCATATCTTTGTGATTAAAATTATATTTATGTGTTTTTAATATAACCTTTTATAAAAAACATGAGTTAGTACATAAGTTTCAGGTATACGCCTTATACTGCCACCCTTTTACATGAAAAAATATTAATAAATCGCTGGCAATATGTGTTTATATATATTAAAATTGTGTAATAACATAAAGGTGATAAGGCTGTACTGGGCTTGCTCGATGATGTGTACTTGAATTACCGCTGAGTCCCTCTGTTTTTTGTAAAGGAAACTCCGATCCCGCACAAGCAAAGAGGTGAAACATGACGGATACGGAAACACACAGAAAAATCAAAGTATTCAACTGGATTCTGCGCTCCTATATACAGATGATACTGCCCCCTATGGGGTTCATCGCCATTGTCCTGCTTGTGGTATTCGGCTTCACAAACCGGTGGAATATCCAAAGGACAGAAGAGTATCTTGCGTTCAATGCACGGGAGAATCTGACGAATCTCGTCCGTCATGAGTCAATTGCAATAGAGAAACAGCTCCTTGGAATCGAACATGCGACCAGGTTTTTTCAGAATGAAGTAGGTCATGCTCTCAAAAGGGACATGGAACTGAAACCAGATGACGCAGAAAGACTCTCCTACAGCACAGAAGATGCATATGTAACAACGCGCGACTCTGAAAAGGGTGGAGCGGCTGTGTTTCTCAGCAATCTCACCGAAGTGACCGAATCACAACTTTCCCGCATCGCCGCATTGCTATCAGTCGAAGATACAATGAAACATCTGCTTGAGAGCAACCCGCTTCAGGTGTCTCTCTACTTCAATAGCCATGACTCCCTGAATGTTATCTACCCCTATTTCGACACGGCTTCACAGTACCCTCCTGACATGGATATCCCAGCATACAACTTCTACTATGAGGCAGACAGCGGACATAATCCGTCCCGGCAGCCGGTCTGGACCGACGTGTATCTCGACCCCGCCGGCCATGGATGGATGGCTTCTTCCATCGCACCGGTATATACAGAGAATTTTCTCGAAGGAGTGGTCGGAATCGATGTCACAGTCGACACTATAGCGAAAGACATCCTTCAGATGGATATTCCCTGGAACGGGTACGGCATCCTGTTGAGTAAGGATGGAACGATCATGGCGATGCCAGAACAGGGTGAGAAGGATTTCGGTCTTGATGAGATGACAACACACACCTACAGTGAAGCCATATTCAAAGATACCTTCAAGCCGGAACAGTTCAACATCAACACCCGTGAAGATGTAAGACCACTGGCAGAATCAATAAACCGGGAAGAAAGCGGCTATTTTGAACTGATTTTCGGCGGTAGAGAGCAGATAGCCACATGGTCCTCGGTAGGAGGTCTGGAATGGAAGCTTGTCCTCTTCATCCCCAAAGAAGAGGTACTTCAGATATCCTCCACACTCGCTTCACGCATGAGGACGATCATCAAGATCATCGTCCTGGGTCTCATCGGAGCCTACATCCTGCTTTTTATCGTGCTGCACCAGGCAGCAAAACAGTTCAGTCACCGAATATCAAAGCCGTTACGGGATATGAATCAGATGCTTCGGCATATCGGAGAAGGACAGTATGATCAGTCATGGAAGGAGCTGCAGGTCGAAGAACTCAATGAGACCGGGCACCAGATCGTTGAACTGGGAAAGGAGCTTGAAAAGGTCCTCAGCAGCAACTCTCTGCTGAAATCAGCAAACAATCTGAAAAGTGAATTCATAGCGAATATGTCGCACGAGATACGAACTCCCGTAAACGCTATTCTTGGGTTTTCCATGATTCTTGATAAGCAGATAACCGATGTGCAGCAGAAACAACACCTGCAGACCATCAAAAAATCATGCAACACACTCCTGAGTATCATCAACGATATTCTTGACCTTTCGAAATTTGACGCCGGGGGACAGAGACTACGCCTTGAGGCAGTAGATCTCGCCAGAGAGATCAGAGATATCAAAGAAACATACCGGTATGAACAGGAGAGAAAGTTGATTTCGATAGAGGTCTCTATCGATGACCGGCTCCCCCGATACCTCCTTCTCGATGGAATCAGAATCCGTCAGATCCTCCTCAACCTTGTGGGCAATGCGGTCAAGTTCACAGAACAGGGCTCTGTGACTATTTCGGCGCTCACATCCGGTGAAGGTTCTACACCGGGCTCTGTGAAACTGCTACTCATCGTACAGGATACAGGCGTCGGAATCGAAAACCAACAACAGAAAAGAATCTTCGAACCGTTCATGCAGACTGAGAATCAGAATGTGAGGAAATATGGCGGTACCGGACTCGGACTCTCGATCGTGAAACGGTTTGTTGAGTTGATGGGAGGTTCCATCGAGGTTGAGAGCACAGTCGGCACTGGTTCAACCTTCACGGTCACACTGAAGGAAGTGATGAGCGTTGACATGGAAGCCGACTTCTTCAGCTTCACCGATGGTGAAAACTCATCGGTAGAGGAGAGGTTACAGCACATGGCCGTCCCTGATATATCCCGATCAATCCTTTCTCTGGAGGAAGAGGAACTGAAGAATAACGAGCGTCTGAGCAGGGAGGTTGAGGAATTCTGTACCCGCGAAGGATCACGCGCCATCAACACCAACCGTGTGAGAGATTTCCATACAGCAGCTGACCGGCTTTTGAGCATAGCACATGAACACGATGCAGGTTCCCTCCTTACCCTTGCCAGAACTCTGAAACAGGCCGCACAGTCGTTTGATCTGACTTTGATACGTCGTCTCTTACAGGAGATTATCTCAATCAGCAACTCAGCATCTCACGCACAACCGACCATAGATGACAAAGGAGAGATATATGAATAAGATCCTCCCCCGCCAGATAAAAATTTTGATAGTAGACGACACTCCTGAGAATATCAGAGTGGCAGGCAAGATTCTTGAGGATGACGGATACGATATCTATATCACTGACAGCGGCCTTGATGCCGAACGTCTCGCGAAGGAGGTAGTCTTCGACCTGATCCTCCTCGATATCATGATGCCCAGACAGGATGGATTTGCCACCTGCACACACCTGAGAGCCTATCCCGAATATGATTCAGTACCTATCATATTCCTCTCTGCACGGATCGACATCGACAGTATCATCAAGGGATTCGACCTTGGTGCCGTCGATTATATTCGAAAACCGTTCAATCCTCAGGAACTGAGATCCCGGGTCAGGACACACGCGGAACTCCGTCTCTATCAAAAGGAACTTGAAACGAAGAATACTGAGCTCGAGAACGCATTGCGTACAATAGAGGAAATAGCCAGGACCGATGAGCTGACAGGCCTCCTCAACAGACGCGAGCTCACCCGGCTCTTCGAGTATGAATCGTCCCGGTCCAGGATAAGCGGACATGAGTTCGCTCTGATCATGCTCGATATTGACCTGTTCAAAGTGGTCAATGACACCTATGGTCACATAACTGGAGACAAGGTACTGAAGAGGATCTCTTCTCAGCTCGTTAGCGCAGCCAGGGAACACGATTATATAAGTCGCTGGGGTGGAGATGAATTCATGATACTCCTCCCAGAGGTATCAACTCAGGAAGCACACGTAATTACCGAACGGATACGCAGTAC
Organism: Sphaerochaetaceae bacterium; assembly: GCA_016938475.1. Classification (GTDB taxonomy): domain Bacteria; phylum Spirochaetota; class Spirochaetia; order Sphaerochaetales; family Sphaerochaetaceae; genus SABI01. Next base: position 1,724 of record JAFGUP010000354.1, on the reverse strand, counting down.
TATAGAGAATATCGATTATACAGATATCGGTTGTTCGCAACACGTGACAGTAACCTGCGGAGCAGGTTTTCACGAACCCCTCATGTCAATCCAGCTTCTTACCGACCGGGTGGACAAGGCGATGCTCCGCGGAAAAGCCGAGAGCAGGAACTGCGTGATCTTCTATACACCCGAGACCTCCTTCAAGCACGTTCGGCATCAGGAGTCTGACTCGTAGATTGTGCTCTTAAAGAACGCTTTTGGAAAACAGCAGACCCCCCAATAATCGAGTAGATGGGGGCCGTTAGGCCCCAACCTCTCCCACTACCGTACATGCCGTTCGGCATACGGCGGTTCAACCAAACAGACTATTGTACTTCCATTCAAGTACAATGCCGTCCTGCTCCATACGTTTTGTATGGAGCTTCTCATACTATCCCACTGCATCCACGAGTTTGTAGTGCACATGAATAGTTTCATTCTCAATAAGATGATTCATGAGCCTTGCCATCTTCCAGTACGAGTTGCTTCCAAGCTTCCATTTTGACAGTCTCCATTCAGCAATTCCCAGTTGCCTGAGTCTGTGCTTTCTGTTTCTGCCGTTCTTCCACTGTTTCCATAGATACTGACGGATTCGTCTCCGAATCCATCCCATGAGATCTTCAAGATAGCTCTTAATGAAACTTCTAGCGAAATACCCAATCCAGCCTCTCAAAACACTGTTAAGTTCCCTGATAACACCTTCTATGGCTACACCACGATTACGCTTCGTGATGAGTCTTATCCGGTCTTTGAGTTTCTTCAGCTTCTTTTCTTGGGGTCGGATCATTCCAAGTCTGCCCTTTTCTCCATAGGTTAGGAATGTGAAGCCCAGGAAGGTTGAGCCCACGGCTCTCCTTGCTTCCGTCTTCTCCATGTTCACAGTCAATTGTAATTTTCGTTCAAGGTAGCTTTTTGCATTGTCTCTCACTCTGTACGATGATCTCTTACTCTTGGTGAATATGTTGCTATCATCAGCGTATCTCACGAATTTCAATCCCCTCTTCTCCAGCTCCCTGTCGTAGGGGGTTAGATAGATGTTCGAAAGAAGCGGTGACAGAGGGCCTCCCTGTGAAGTCCCGAGGGCTGTGGCCATCATACTTCCGTTTTTCATCACTCCGCTTGTAAGAAATACGTAGATGAGTCTCCTCACATCCTTGTCATTCATGTACTTGTCTATCAGTCCCATGAGTATGTCATGATTCACTGTATCGAAGAACTTGTACAGATCGAGATCGACTACATGTAGGTCTGGGCGAGTCGAACCTCATTTTCAGCATTCCTCTTCGGCCTGAAGCCGAAACTGAATTCGCTGAATGTCGGTTCGAATACGGGGGTCAGTACCTGCACAAGTGCCTGTTGGATCACTCTATCCACTGCTGTGGAAATTCCAAGCAGACGTACTCCTCCATTATCCTTCGGTATCTCCCTTCGGAGTACCGGCTGGAGCTTGTACGTCCGTGTGACAATCTGTTCACGAATCTCTGGCCAGTGAGCTTCAAAGTGGGCTGGCAGTTCATCAACTCCCATGCCATCAATGCCTGCAGAACCCTTGTTCTGCATCACCTTTTTCACCGCCTCATGGATGTTCGTGAAGGAAATCAGTTGTTCACACAGTCCTGTGTTCGGTCTTGACCTGTCTTCCTTTCTCATCATTTCCTTCCCTGCCTGTATCATCTCTAGTAGGCTCTCACCGTTCGGATTTA
>JAFGUP010000353.1 GCA_016938475.1 Sphaerochaetaceae bacterium | reverse complement strand
GGCACACCGAAGTATCCCATCTTCGGAGACAGGAAGATCAACATCCCACCTGATTGTGTTTAAGATGCTCTGTGTATCCTCTGTGCCTCGTACAGAATCAGAACATTTCGTACTTTCTTCATCGTGGTGAGCAGAATGGCGAGGGAAATCTCATACCGTGCACGAGCACCTCGCTTATAGATGGTATCGGGAAGAAATCCATCCTTGAGCTCGCTATTGGTCCGCTCCACGGTGGTTCTTGCGGCATACCGTCTCTGGGAAGCGGGGTCCAAGGGGTCGGCAACCACCCCCTTGTAGGCTCTGCGATCGATGATGGCCTTCCGCCCTATCATGTCGACATAGTCGTTTATCACAGGACTGATGTACCCCTTATCGAGCAGGGCATACCAGAAATCGGAGGTCTCCCTGGTCTTTTTCATCAGCGGTACGGCGACCTGGCTGTCATGGACCGAGGCTCCGGTCACCGCGAAGCTCATGGGCACTCCATAATCGTCGGTGGCAAGATGTGCCTTGTAGCCGATGAACCACTGTTTCTTTCCTTTGGAATTCTGCTTCGCGGTCATGGAACAGCGCATCTCCAGCTTTCCTAGCGATGTCTCGAAAGATTCTTGCAGATAAGCGATCCGTTCTTGCTCTTGTTGGGCCTGACGCTCACGATGCTGCTGTTCCTCGAGAGACCCCTTTGCCTTGCGTCCTCTCTTCTTGCTGGTCCTGGCCTTTGGAGCTCCGGTTTTGATGGGTTTCTCCCGTGCTTCGATGGTCGTGCTATCGATGCTCAGGTGTCCCACGGCAAGCCGGTCCAGTGATCTCGCATATGCTTGCACCACCCGCTCATGGAGATTCGAAGGGTTTACGATCTTTTCAACTTCCTTGGACAGCCTGCTCACCGTCGCCTCGCTGGGGACTTGGGTGATGGCGAGCATGTCCTTTAGGTTCCCGTTCTCATGCAGAAGAAACAAAGTTGCTTTCATCGTTCGTATCTGGTACAAGAGTTTGAGCAGCATGATGCCGAGGATGCTGGACAGGGCATATCCGTTCCTTCCCCTGCGATGATACCTGCCGAGCATTCGCCTCTCATCCTGCGACAGCAAAGACTGAACGGCAGAGAAAAATTGCAGGAACTCCAGTTCCCTCGCTGACGGCTGTCGAAACAAACAGGACCTGAAAGCGTCGGATGAGAACAGCAGGGATTGAAGAGCCAGGGTGTTTGGTGTAGTATGTGCCATATAAAGGACTTCCTTTTCTCAGTTTTGTGTGGTAACTAAACTGTAGCAGAAAAGGGTCCTTTTTTCTATATTCATCAACAAATTGCTATAATTATTCACCCGAATTCACCTGGATAAAGCGCGGTTGTGCTCAGGTGATAGCGTGTAAGTACAGTCCTGTATATTTATGCAGGCCTAATTTCGTCAGAAGCTATTTTGAAATTGCCTC
>JAFGUP010000352.1 GCA_016938475.1 Sphaerochaetaceae bacterium | reverse complement strand
TACATAAAGCCTATAAACAATACACAAAGTGTAGTTATTCAGCACAAAAATGCAATTATGTGAATTACTGAATCACTGGTATGCTATGATTCGCCGCATGAGTGACACTCCCTTCTGGCGTATCGTGAAATCTCATTTATCCTCCGGTCTCACCCAGAAATGGCTTGCAGAAGAGGTGGGAATAAAAGAGAACAGTCTTTCAAACATGATCCGCAGGGGATCCATGCCGAAAGCCGATATAGCCTACAGAATAGCGAAAGTTCTTGGACTCAATCTTGGAGTTCTCCTTGGTATCGAACACAACGACCAGCTCTACTACCAGGAGGAAGTTTCCGAGGAGGAGCCGACCTATCTTATCGCTCTTGAAGGCTCTCATGAACCTGAGAGAAGTTTCAATGCAGACCCCGCTGATACAGTGACCATGGTCCGTGTGCTCAAACGAATGGGATCAGGTGTTCCTGCTGACAGGCTCAGCGCCGTGCGGGTGAGGGGAGACTCTATGAAGGATATCCATCTGGTTGAGAATGATATCGTCATATACGCTCACGGCCCTGCACGGAATAATGGTCTCTATGCGATCAGGCTGGGAACTGAAGTGCTGATAAAACGACTTGAGTTCAATAACCTCGATAATTCAGTGAGGATCATCAGTGAGAATTCCCAGTACAGCCCGATAACAGCACAGCTTGACCATAAACAGTTGCAGGTCTTGGGAAGAGTCGTCGGATGGATGCATGTGCACACCTCCTGAAAAACCTCCCCGAAGCTATCTTTTCTCCCTCTTTCTATGAAGTTTTCTCTATTTGAAGCCATGATCTGCTTTTAATGACAGTATTGCCCGATGTTGTAAATATAAGAATAACAATTGTATTTTTATAAGAGTTAGTGCATAATTTCAAAGATATATTAATTTATGGGGGTTACTATGAAAAAAGTGTTACTATTTGCCCTGATTCTTCTGCTCCCCGCAGCGATTTTCGCAGCAGGTGCTGCTGAAACACCCGCAGCAGGAGCCGATGATTCCAAAATGGGCGGTGTACTCGTATTCGGTCGCTCAGGTGACTCGGTAAGTCTCGACCCGGGTCGTGAGACGGATGGAGAGTCCTTCTATGCGACAACTGCCGTGTTCGATACTCTTGTTGAGTTCGTTCCCGGTCAGACCGCGGTACAGCCTGCTCTTGCAGAGAGCTGGGATATCGAAGATGGCGGCCTTACATGGATCTTCCATCTCCGCGAAGGTGTACAGTTCCATGACGGGACTCCCCTGAACGCAGATGCTGTCGTGTTCAGTTTCGAACGCCAGTTCATCGAAGATCATCCCTACTATGATCATGGTCCCTGGAAGTACTGGGGCTACATGAGCATGAGTGACATCGTAGAGAGTGTTGAGGCTGTGAATGACCTTACCGTCAAGTTCACACTCAAAAAAGTTGAAGCTCCATTCCTGGCGAACCTGGCTATGGACTTCGCCTCGATCGTATCACCGACTGCTGTCGCCAAGTACGATGATGACTTCAAGAACAATCCTGTGGGAACAGGTGCCTTCGTCTTTGAACAGTGGAACAAGGACTCGGATATCGTATTCAGCAGAAACGAGAACTACTGGGATGGTCCTGTCTATCTTGACCGCCTGATTCTCAAGGTTATTCCCGATGCTACCGCACGATGGCTTGCTCTTCAGAAGGGAGAGGTCGACCTGATCGATTTCCCGTCTGCTGAAGATCTTCCCGCGATGGAAGCTGCCGATGGCATCCAGCTGATCCAACAGGCCGGTCTCAATGTAGGATACCTTGCACTGAACACTCAGAAAAAGCCGTACGACAACAAACTCGTCCGTCAGGCGATGAACTATGCCATCGACCAGAAAGAGATCATCACAGCTGTCTATGGTGCGCAGGGTCAGGTTGCGAAGAATCCGCTTCCTCCAACGATGTGGTCCTACAACGACGATATCGAAGATTACGGGTATGATCCTGAAAAAGCGAAGGCTCTGCTGAAACAGGCCGGCTACCCGAACGGGTTCAGTACCGAATTGTGGGCTATGCCCGTTGCACGTCCATACAACCCGAATGCACGGAAGATCGCCGAGATCATGCAGGCTCAGCTTGCCAAGGTGAACATCGATGCACAGATCGTCAGTTACGAGTGGGGCACCTACCTCGACAAGACTGATATGGGCGAACACCAGGCTGCAATGCTCGGTTGGACCGGTGACAATGGTGATCCGGACAACTTCCTCTGGGTACTCCTGTCAGCTCCTGCTGCAGAACTTCCTGCCGGTAACATCGCTCTCTGGAAGGACGCAACATTCACTGACCTGATCAAGAGAGCAAAAGAGACCACCGATCAGGCAGAGAGAACTCGGCTGTATGAAGAGGCTCAGGTCGTCTTCCATGAAGAGGCTCCCTGGGTGCCGATCGCTCACTCGGTCGTCACTGTCCCCGCCAAGGATAGCGTACAGAATTTCGTTATCTATCCTACCGGTAAGAGAGTGTTCAAGCACGTCTATCTCGAAGATTAGTCTTATAAGATCAGGGGCAAGTGAGCCCCTGATCCATGGTTCACCCCCTATCAACAGGGGGTGAATCCGCTTTCTATTGGAGTTCAACAACGTATGGTTAAACATATTCTCAAAAGACTGGTCCTGCTGCTTCCTACAATTCTTGGAGTAGTGACGCTTGTCTTCTTCATGATCGCACTCGCGCCGGGGGACCCTGCACGAGTCATGCTCGGTGAGCGTGCAAATGCAGCACAGATCGCTCAGCTTAGAGCTGAACTGGGGCTGGATGAACCGCTGATCAAGCAGTATGGTCTCTACCTTTCCCGGGTTGTGAGATTTGACCTCGGGAAATCAATCACCAGCGGTCAGCAGGTGGCTGAGGAGATCGGCAAGCTGTTTCCTGCCACTATAGAACTCGCCTTCATGGCCATGATCTTTGCTTCGGTTCTCGGCATACTTCTGGGAGTTACCAGTGCGATAAAACGGAACACCTGGGTCGACTACACCACAATGGGTGGAGCTCTGTTCGGGGTCTCCATGCCGGTGTTCTGGCTCGGTCTCGTGCTCATTATGATATTCTCGGTCTGGCTCGATCTGCTTCCAACCGGAGGCAGGATGAACATCAGGTATTATTTCACCCCGATCACCAATTTCTATGTGATCGACGGTTTGATTCTCCTGTTCAAGGAGGGAACTGCAAAATATCTCGTTTCGGCAATTCAGCATCTGATTCTCCCGACCATAGCTCTTGGAACGATACCGCTTGCTATCATCGCAAGAACAACTCGTTCAAGCATGCTTGAAGTGCTTCAGCAGGATTATATCAAGACTGCCCGTTCTGCAGGGATCAGAGAAAAGCGCGTGATCTATCGCTATGCTCTGAGAAACGCACTGCTACCGGTCATTACCGTCATAGGTATCCAGTTCGGACTCCTTCTTTCAGGAGCGATTCTCACCGAGACAGTATTCAGCTGGCCTGGGATCGGTAAATGGCTCTATGTCGCCATCGGCGCGAGGGACTATCCCTCGGTACAGGGTGGTATCATATTCATCTCTGTCTTCTTCGTCCTGATCAATCTGGTTGTCGACATCCTCTATTCGGTAGTCAACCCGAAGATCAGGTTACAATAAGGAACTAGTACCAGTGGAAACAGATATACACGAAGAAATCATCATTGCGGACCCAACTCCGCTTCAAGAGACATGGTTTCATCTCAAAAAGAATAAAGCGGCCATGGTAGGTCTCGGTATCATCACGATCTTCGTTCTCATGGCGATCTTCGCACCGTTGATCAGTCCCTACGACCCGAATGCCCAGGTGATAGACGATCGCAAGACACCGATGTTCACCGATGGCTACATCCTGGGTACCGATGACCTGGGGCGCGATATGCTGAGCCGTCTCATCTACGGGGCGAGGATATCGATGACGATCGGGGTCGTAAGTGTCGGTATCTCGCTTGTCTTTGGTATCCTCATCGGTGTCACCAGCGCCTACTTCGGTGGGGTCTATGACAAAATCGTCATGCGACTGATCGATATTATGCTCGCATTCCCTTATATTCTACTGACGATTGTTATCGTCAGTCTTCTTGGCCCTTCGCTGCTCAATGCCATGATTGCCATCGGGATATCACAGATACCTCGCTACGCCCGTGTCGTACGCGCTTCGGTGCTTGCTGAAAAGGAAGCTGATTATGTCCTTGCCGAGCGTGCTCTCGGAGCAAGGGACACGGAACTGATGTTCCTGACGATACTTCCCAACTGTCTGTCCCCCACCATCGTTCAGGCGACACTGGGGGTAGGGGAAGCAATCCTCTCTTCAGCGGGTCTCAGTTTCCTCGGCCTGGGTGCCCAGCCGCCTACACCTGAATGGGGACTGATGATCGCAAGCAGCAAAGAATTCATTACCAATGCATGGTGGATCGTGACTCTTCCGGGTATCGCGATTCTCCTCGCGGTCCTCGGGTTCAATCTCTTCGGAGATGGACTGAGAGATATTCTCGACCCGAAGATGAGAAACTAGAGGAGTACCCATGGAGACTGTGAAACAGGAAACATTACTTGAGATCGATAATCTCAACTTCTCCTTCAAGACTCAGCGGGGTCTTGTGAGAGCGGTGAGAGATCTTTCGATAACGATAAAGAAGGGTGAGACGCTCACCCTCGTCGGGGAGTCTGGGTGCGGCAAGTCTGTCACTGCCCACGCGATCAATCAACTCAACCCGATGCCCCCGGGCCGGGTGGACAGCGGAAGGATACTGTTCAACGGAATCGATCTGTTGCAGCTGAAGAAGGGGGAGATCGAGAAGATGCGGGGAACGCAGATCTCGATGATCTTCCAGGAACCGATGACTGCACTGAACCCCGTGTTCACCGTAGGGTCACAGATTGCCGATGTGTTCATGACACATCAGGGGATGGGCAAGGATGAGGCGATGGCCAGGGCCGTGGAGTTGTTCCATCTTGTGAAGATACCTGCACCGGAAAGACGAATCCACGCCTATCCGCATCAGCTTTCCGGTGGGATGCGACAGCGGGCGATGATAGCGATGGCACTTGCCTCTCCCGAACCTGGTCTTATGATAGCAGATGAGCCTACTACAGCACTTGATGTGACAATTCAGGCGCAGATTCTTGATCTGCTCGGTGACCTCAAACAGCAGATCGATATGTCAATTCTTCTGATCACCCATGATATGGGAGTCGTGGCGGAAATGGCTGACAGAGTCGTGGTGATGTACGCGGGTAGGAAGGTCGAGGAATCGGATGTCAACTCGATCTTCAACGATCCCCGTCACCCCTACACGCTCGGACTGTTGAACTCGCTCCCTTCCAACCCGAAGTACAAACAGGCAAAACGCCTCGAAGCCATTACCGGTACGGTGCCTGATCTTCTTACGATAGGGGATGGCTGCCCATTCGCCAACCGCTGTGCCTATGCAACTGATATCTGTCGCTCATCGTTCCCGTCTATGAGTGAGATCAATAAGGATCACTCTGTGTGGTGTCATAATCACGAGAGTGTGAAAAGGGAGAAAGCACAGTGAGCAACCCGTTAGTAGAAGTCAAGGACCTTAAGAAATATTTTCACATCAAGAATGAGGGGGCCAGTGAAACGGTATCCCTGCTCAAGGCTGTCGATGGTGTGTCCTTCGATGTGTTCGAAGGAGAGATTCTCGGTATCGTGGGAGAGTCGGGGTGCGGGAAGTCCACCCTTGGAAAGACCGTTCTGAACCTGTATGAGCCAACGGCAGGAGAGGTGCTGTACCGCGGAGAGAGTGTATACGAAAGGCATGCTCAGGAACTGAAGGAACAGACGAAGAAGATGCAGATGATCTTTCAGGACCCCTATTCTTCCCTCAATCCACGGAAAAAAGTAGCAAAGGTCATCGGACAGTCTCTCGATATCCACTCTATAGGTACCTCTCAGGAGCGTTCTGAACGGATAGAACACCTGATGCAGGAAGTCGGCCTTAACCCGCTTTTCCGGGGTCGTTACCCCCACCAGTTCAGCGGCGGTCAGCGTCAGCGAATCGGTATAGCACGTGCTCTCGCCCTTCAGCCGGAGTTCGTCGTCTGTGATGAGGCTGTATCAGCTCTTGATGTATCGGTACAGGCACAGATTCTCAATCTGCTGCTCGATCTGCAGGAGAAGCATAATCTCACCTATATGTTCATCGCCCATGATCTTGCGGTTGTGGAGTTCATATCCACCAGGATCCTGGTGATGTACCTTGGCAGGGTCGTCGAGATCGCACGCAAGGAAGATCTTGTTGCCCGTCATGTCCACCCCTACACCAAGGCATTGTTCATAGCATCCCCTATCACCTCACCTGAACAAAGGAAGGGAGAGAAGCATATCTTCCAGGGAGATGTACCCTCACCGATCAACCCTCCATCAGGATGCCACTTCCATCCGCGCTGTCCCTATGCGATAGAGCGCTGTAAGAAGGAGTATCCTCCGATGAAGGAGGTTGCCCCCGGTCACTATGCAGCCTGCTGGGTAGTATGAACCGACATCACTCATCAACGGTGAGCCAGGCTTTTCCTGCGCGCTGAATGAGCCATGCTCCCGGTGCTGCGGTGATGAGAATCGAAAGAACTGCGATGGCAAGAATGATTTCACCTGCGCCGGTAGGCATACCGGCAGTTTTCATTGCCAGTAGAGGAGTTGCCCCTATCGCCGCCTGAACAGTCGCCTTCGGCAGATAGGACACCATGATGAACGCACGCTCCTTCGGTGAGTACCTCGAACCTGCCAGAGACACCATCGTTCCGACACTCCGTCCGGCAAGGCCTATGAAGATTACCAGGGCTCCTGAAAGCCCTGCTGTCACGGCGACCCTGAGGTCGACCGCTGCGCCTATCAGGGCAAAGAGAATGATCTCACTGAAGACCCATATCTTCTCCAGCTTCGCCGAGATCTGATGGGCATTCTTTTCTCGTTTCTCAATCAGGATGAACGCAAGTGCCATCACTGCGATAAGGGGGGTGAAGGGTATGTGTACCATCTTGAGCAGATTCTGCCCGTGAAAGAGAAAGATTGACACTCCTATGACAGTGAGGGCCATTTTAGTCGCCCGTGGGTGGAAACGGTCGAACATACGTGCAATGGCAAGGCCGGATAGAATTCCTACCGATACTCCTATAATGACCGAAAGAGGGATGAAGGCAATATCTGCTACGATATGGACCGAAACGCCTGTGTAGATTCCGATGACGATACCGCTGATCACGATCGCATTGATGTCATCAACACTGCTTGCTGCCAGGATGAGAGTAGGAATACCTTTACCGGTACCCCGTCTCTCGTGTTGGAATTTTACCATGAGCGGAACGACAACAGCAGGAGAGACAGCTGCAAGGATCGTTGCCAGCATGGCCGCCTCAAGGGTCGTGAGGGGGAGGACCATCGGGGCGAAGAGGGTGATAGTTACCATCTCGAAGATGCCGGGTACCACCGCGAGCAGCAGTGCGCGCCAGCCGATCTCATTGAGAGTCTTTCGGTTGATCTGCAGCCCTGCCCGAAGCAGGATGATGATAAGTGCGATGTTTCTCAGGTCTCCTGCTATTGAAAGTGTCTGTTCATGCAGAAGCGATAATACCGATGGACCGAGCAGGATTCCGGTAAGGAGCATGCCGACCAGACCGGGTACATGGATGCGTTTCATCAGATAATCAGCTATCAGACAGATGATGATGATCTCGGCGAGATTGATTGCCATAGTGTTCTCCTACTCAACGATTATCGGGAATTCTTCCCGGATACACAATCCTCTATCGCATCTGTTCACTGACAGGTTGTTTAAACGGATCAGATTCTCCGCTGCCTTGTTCAGCCTCGTGTTTCTCGAGCATCCGGTGAAACAGTACCATGCCGAATATGCCCGCAGCAGTATTGGCTATAAAGGTCGAAATGAACACACCGGGTAGACCGTACAGAAATGAACCCACAAGTGCCAGAGGGACATTGAGGATAAACGCTTTGGTGAGGGTCACCAGAGCAGCATGAATCGGTTTGTTGACTGCGTTGAAGGCCTGTGAACTCAAGAACATGAGCCCGAGGAATCCGTAACTGATACTGATGATTCTCAGATACAGGGAGCCTGTGCTTATAACTGTGGGATTTCTGCTGAAGATCGCGATCACATCAGAAGAGGATGGAAGAAAGGCGAAGAACACGATGAGACCCCACCCGACACTGATGCGAGCGGTAAAGTTCAAGCCCTTGAGAATTCTGTCAAAGCGCTTTGCCCCCCAGTTCTGTCCGATGAACGGTGCAAGGACAGTGGCAAGGGTCATTGGTATCATAAGCACCAGCATCTCTACTCTGCTTGCTGCGCCGAAGGCGGCAACCGCCTCATCACCATAGTCCGACAGAATTCGTGTGATGACACTCAGTGAGATAGGGTTGATTGCCTGAACGAGAGCTGCAGGGATTCCGACGAAGGCGATCTCCTTCCAGTTATCCATCATCTCATGTGCGCTTACCCGTTCCAGCGTTATCACCCGTTCCCGGAAAGAGAGAATGTACAGAGATACAAGGAAGCTCGACATACGCGCGAACACAGTCGCCAGTGCCGCCCCGGCGATCCCCATCTCAGGCCAGAAGCCGATCCCGAAGATGAGGAGGGGGTCAAGAACAACATTGATCACAACGGAGATCACCATGATCAGCGTGGGCGTGAGGGTGTCACCGGTTGCTCTGATGACGTTGTTGCCTGCCATCGGTATGACGACAAAAGGCATCCCTATATACCATATGCTCATGTAGCTCTTGATCTTCTCGAGTGTTTCTCCTGATGCACCGAGCGAGCGGAACAGTGGTTCGATCGTGATCAATCCAAGCGCCGACAGAACAATCACGATCAGCACGGCAAGGATCAGACCGTCTGTGGTGAGCCGCTTGACCTTGTGGTGGTTCCCTCCGCCGATTGCACGGCTTACGGTGGAGGAGAGTCCTACACCGAGACCGAGTGCGACTGAACCGATGATCATCACAACCGGGAAGGTATAACTCATAGCTGCCAGATCAGTCGGACCGAGTCTCCCCACAAAGTATGTGTCAGTTGCATTGAATGCCGACATGGCAAGCATCCCGACTAGCATACCTGCAGCCATCTTTAAAATCGTAGGCCGTATCGGTCCGTTCAGCAGGTCAGCCTTCCTGTGTGCCATGCTGATACCCCTTTGTATGATCTGTTGCGTTCTGAAACATTCTGTCGAGATAGGAAAAACACTCCTCCCGCTCCGTGGGGGTGAACCCCTGCATCAGTATCTCTGTCCAGGCACGTGCCTTCTCGTGAACTTCCTCCATCCGTTCTTTCCACGCATCGGACAGATAGACGCGGTACGCCCTACGGTCCCTCCTGTCGCGTGAACGTATGACGATTTTTCGTTCAAGAAGGGGGCGGATCATCCGGGATATGCTTGCCTTGTCGATCAGCATGTACTGTGCGAGTTCTTCCTGAGTGACTCCGTCACTGCAGGTATTGAGGGTGAGTAACAGTCGCACCTGACCTGGCCCGCGCAGACCGAGGTTGCTGAGCGCTTCATTGAAGTAGACTGTCGCAAGTCTGTTAATTGATGCAATTGAGTGACCAGCTGATCGATGAGTGTTCATGAAACAAGCATACAGATCATTGGTTGTGTAGTCAACTATATTTTCATGGACAATTTCCCCGCGGGTGGTCCGAGAAATACCTTTACAGGGATAAAGTGTGCACATAGAATTCCTTGTAAGGAGAATATAATGTACAACACGGTGTTTGACTCCATCGCATCTGTCTACGGATGGTTCTACGGGTATCAGAAGAAGGGTTTTAAAGGTATCATCGACATCCTGAAGCATACCGGCAGTCTCAGGGAAGGGGACCGGGTGCTCGATCTCGGCTGCGGTACGGGCGCCCTGTGTGCAGTGCTTGCTGAACACGGTCACCCTGTCACCGGTATCGATGCTTCCGCCAGGATGATCGATGTCGCACGTAATAAGACGGCGCAGCATGATATCACCTATCTGGTTGCAGATGCGACAGCCCCCCTTGCTTTTCCCGATGACTCTTTCGATCTGGTAATCGCCAGTCACGTAGTGCATGGACTGGCACCACAGGAGCGTCACCAGCTCTATGAGCAGATGAAGAGGGTAGCAGTACGCACGGTCGTTATCCATGACTACAACACTACCCGTTCCCTGATCACCGATATACTTGAGTATCTGGAGAGGGGAGACTACTTCAACTTCATCCAGATTGTTGAACAGGAACTGCGTGAGCAGTTTCCTTCTATCCGAATAGAAAAAGCATCCAGAAACGCTCATCTATATATCTGTACATGTCAGGACGCAATGATCTGAAGTACCTGAGCACCCATAAAAGCTCCGATATAGAGAAGAAATATCCGTGACACACCCGCCATCGAGACTCCTTTCGTCTTCAGACTCATACCTGTGTTCACCATGTTCCGGTAGACTTTCCATGAGAAGAAGAACGAGAGGGGGGCGGTTATCAGCATCCAGAGGGGAAGGAGACCCCATAGGGACAGGAGTGCAGATGTAATGTAGGCAGAGACCCACTCCAGGATGAGGAGGATGCTGTTCGCACTCTCGGAGAGACAGATCGTCAGGGTATGTCTGCCGGCTATAGTATCCGACTCTTTGTCACAGGTGTTGTTGACGCTTAGAATCATGGCGATGAGCAGCAGGTGCGGAATAGAGACAAGAAACGATGCGATCGATACGGTTCCTGAAGCAACATAGACACTGATCATGAACAGGACAGAGCCCAGAAACCCGCCGGCAAACAGTTCGCCCAGAGGGGTGCGGCTTATAGGTACCGGCCCACCCGTGTAGAGGAACCCTATCGTCATGCTCAGTGCTCCTATGAGGATAAGGAAGTAGCTGGTCTGACCTGCGATGATGAAGCCCAGGAGCGCAGCGAAAAAAAACAGCACGACACTGACACAGAGAGCAGTGAATGGCGGGATGTCTTCATGAACAAGGACCTTGTCCTTTTCAAAGTTTCGTTCCCTGGTATCTGTTCCCCGTACATAATCGAAAAACGTATTGAAACCGGTGGTTCCCATGTCAATGAACAGGACTGCAGCTGCCATGAGCAGGAACCGGGAAAGTTGAAATACTCCGGTGTTCACATAGGTGTATAACGTAGCTGAAAGAAACGTCCCCATGCTGATAATTTTCGTACGAATTTCAACTATTCGATTGAATTGATGCACGTTCATGCTAGTATATAACCACATAACAGAATGCATGTGCAACACAGATATCAGAGTGAGTATGAGGGAGTCCAAATGAAAGATGTAAGAAAGTTTATTCCGTTGTTAAAGAGTAAAGTCGATCCTGTCGAGTATGGGGTGTACCCATTATCGATACACACGAGTGATGAAACGACCGTGTTCATCACCCGCATCCGGGGAGAGAAACATATTGTCTCTGTCGGTCCTTCCATCGGACTTGAGGGAACCTCACAGAGGATAGAGGACAAGGAAGTGATCATCGGTGAGCTGAACAGTGCGAATGCTGCAGTCCTTCGGGAGGTTTTTCCTTTCACAGCACCCTCACGCGTCCTCTCAAAAGAGCGTTCTATCGGCTGTGGAGACCGTCTTGGTCTTGCAAGTGCCGGTCACACGAGAGTATTCACTGAATACGATGCCTATCCGATCCTCGCCCAGCAGTCCATGCGGGAGCTCAACCTGACAAAGCGCACCTATCAGGATGTGCTTGATGCAGCGACCTTTGCAGTCTTTCAGGAAGGATACAAGAAAGGGTGGGGCGCTGACGGAGACCATCTGAAGACATCCGAAGAGATACAGCACGCGCTCAGTGTCGGATACACCATGATCACCCTTGACTGCTCAGAGCACATGAACAACGAGTTCGAACTCATGGATACAGCAGAACTTGATGCCCGTTATGAACCTGATGCCCAGGTTGAAAAGGAGTATATCGGAAGGAAGATCGTTCTGTCGGGAGGAGTCTCGTTCACCTACAGTGAAGAAGAGGTGAAGAGAATGGTCATGACGTATCGAGATGTCCTCACTCACGCACAGAATATCTATGACACATTCTTCAAAGATGGTACCTATGATGCCGATTTTGAGATCTCAATCGATGAGACGACCACTACGACCACTGTCCAGGAACACTACTTCGTAGCGAATGAACTGATCAAGAGAGGAGTATCGTTTGCCACGATAGCTCCCCGCTTCTGCGGTGAATTTCAGAAAGGTGTCGACTATATCGGGAATGTTGAGGACTTCGAACGGGAATTGATCGTCCACCAGGCTATTGCGGCCTATTTCGGTTACAAGCTGTCGCTCCATTCAGGAAGTGACAAGTTCAGCGTCTTCGAAATCTTCGGACGGATAACAGGTGGGAATTTCCATGTGAAGACAGCAGGGACCAACTGGCTTGAGGCTATGAAACTCGTTGCCGTCAAAGCCCCTGATCTGTACAGACGGATACACGCCTATGCTCTGTCGAAGTTTGACGAGGTGACTCAGTATTACCATGTCAGTACCGATATCACGCGTATCCCCGACCTTCAGAGTCTCAGTGATGCAGAACTTGTGAAACTGTTCGAGCACAATGACAGCAGACAGCTGATCCATATCACCTACGGGCCGATCCTCACCGATACCGATGCAGGAGGAAAGCCACTGTTTGCCGATGACCTGTTCGAGCTCTGGGATGAATACGAAGAGGACTATGCGCACCTGCTGAGTATCCATATTTCGCGTCATCTGTACGAACTGTATAGACATATCAACCAGTAACAGGCGAAATTGAAAGAATTATAAGAATTGCTAATTCATCTGTTTTTCTGGTATGATATACTCATAACAGATTGGAATGTTACACGGTACACTCCATACATCTAGATGTTGCAGAGCATATGCTCTGCAACAATGAGTTGTCTGGTAGATACGCTCATACGAAGTGTTCTGCAGATTGAGGGAGTTGGTGCGTATGAAGTTGAAATATCAGGCAGTACTCAATGACCTGGAGAACAAGATCATTGCAGGAATCTGGCCTGAAGGGGTTATGATCCCCACTGAACTTGAACTCTGCGAGAAGTATCATGTAAGCAGGATCACGATCCGTCGTGCCCTAGACGAGATGACCCGGGCCGGGATGATAGAACGGGCCCGGGGTAAGGGTACCTTCGTGCGAGGAACTCGTAAGATAACAGAGCCCCATATCAGTGGTATAGATCCGTTTTCCACCATCGGTGATCATAGAACTACACACAAAATCCTACTGGACGTGGAATATCCTCTCGACAGTGATATAGCCTTGAATATGCTCCCCCAGTTCAGAGCTTCCCATGCCAGACATGAGAATCTCCACCGCATCAAACTGCTTTCATCGATGGATGACACGCCCTTTGCGGTGATGAATATTTTCTTTCCTTCTTCCGTCTCCAGTATGTTGGACAGAAACCTCCTCCTGAGTCACTCCTTCATCGACACGTATAAGAAGACCGAAGGCGCATCGGTAGGTAAAGTGAACAGTTCCATCGGAACGGTAGTGCCCGACAAAGAGACTTCGGAACTCCTCGGCACACGCGTTCAGTGGACTCAGCTGTGGGTGAAAACCAGGATCCACGATGGGTCCGGTGAGCTCATCGCCATTAACTATACGGTGTATGACGGTAATCTCTTCGAGTACACAGTCTCTGCAGACCTCTCGCTTCGCTGAAGACCATCGTCCGTACCTGCTTCCGGAGCCGATTCTTTTTTCTCACCCTATCGTACTTGTTCTGTGATATATTGATACCACCAATACCACAATGAGCTGAGGTGAGTTATGCGTACGATCGTTACCATGCTGAAAGATGCCGAAAAGAATTTTCCCTCGCGAGCCTATGCCACCAAGAAAGGGAAAGATGGATGGATTCCCTATTCCTACAGGATGATCGATGAACTTTCCGATGCCGTGTGTGCCGGTCTGATATCACGTGGAGTGAGCAGGACCACCTTCGGTATCCTTGCAGAGGGCAGACCCGAATGGATAGGTGCGGAGATGGGTATCATCAAGAACCGCTCAGTCAGTGTCCCTCTTTCGATAAAGCTGACTCCCGAGGAGATCGCATTCCGTCTCACTCACTCGGAATCAACGGGTATCATTGCAAGTTCGAACACTCTCGAGAACATACTCAGAGCATTCGATGTCATGGAGGGGACTCCACCTGTCCTCTACTACCTTGATGAAGAGGATGAACGGCTCAAGAAGGCGATACATGCTCGCAGGTGGACACAGGGGAACGAGTATGTAACTCTGGATCAGCTTGTGGCAGAAGGACAGGCAGCGATAACGAAGGATTCCGAGATAGTCACACGGGCCGTTTCTCAGATCGAAGAGGATGATGTGGTCAACATCTGTTATACCTCCGGGACCACAGGGAATCCGAAGGGTATCATGCTCACTCATCTCAACTACTGGGCTAATGCCCACGATGCGGTCGAACTGTTTTCTATACCGCCGAATACCTTCGAGACTCTCATTGTGCTTCCCGTTGACCATTCTTTCGCCCATACGGTAGGTATCTACACCTCGATGCTGCGCGGGATCACTCTTCACTTTGTCGATGCACGAGGTGCAAACAGTGCGATCATCAGAAACTTCCCGATAAACCTCAAGGAAGTGAACCCCACCTTCCTGATGACCGTGCCTTCGATCACGGGCAACTTCATGAAGAAGATGACCCAGGGGATTCAGGAGAAGGGGGCGTTCATCTACGGTCTGTTCGAAAGAGGATTGAAAGCCGGTATACGGCGTAATGGGGATGGGTACCATCATCCCTCTCTCGCTACCCGCATCATAACCTTCCTCCCCCACAAAGTGGCAGACCTGCTGATCTTCAGCAAACTCCGAAAGGTGTTCGGAACCAGCATCGAATACTGCGTCGGCGGAGGCGCTCTTCTTGAAGCACGGCAGCAGCATTTCTTTGCTGCCATCGGGGTGCCCGTGTACCAGGGCTATGGACTCACCGAGGCCGCTCCGGTGATCAGCAGTAATACCCCTTCAAAGCATAAGTTCGGTACCAGCGGTATCGTCGCCCCGTCGGTCACCTGCCGAATCATGAAAAGCGAGACAGAAGAAGCTGCCCCGGGGGAAAAAGGGGAGATCGTCATCCGGGGTGAGAATGTCATGAAGGGCTATTTCAAGAACCCTGAGGCAACAAGTGAAGTGCTCAAGGTGATTGACGGGGAGATTTGGTTATTCACCGGAGATCTGGGCTACTATGACGAAGACGGATTTCTTGTGGTTACCGGCCGTGCCAAAGCTCTACTCATCGCCAAAGACGGTGAGAAATATTCTCCGGAAGAAATTGAAGAGGTGATGATGAACCACTCTACCATCATCAACCAGCTGCTTGTGTACAACGAGCAGAGTCCCTCAACCAGTGCTCTTGTGACATTGCAGGAGGACGTCGTCAGGAATCTGATCGAAGAGAAGGCTCTCAAGAGTCCCGAGAAGGTCTATCAGGAGGTGCTTGGCCAGCTCACAGGGTATGAAACCCGGGCGAAGGGAATCATTCCCTCTCAGTGGATACCGTCCCGTTTCGCTCTTATCAGAAAGCCCTTCAGCGAAGATGACAAGCTGGTAAACTCAACGATGAAGCTTGTCAGATACAAGGTGATAGAGTTCTATACACAGCGAATAGAACAGATCTATACAGAGAACAATGATTCTATGAATATTGAGACGATCAGAGAGCTGTTCTTTGGCTCCTGAGTTGATCCCGGCATGACCGGCATACTCCGTTGAGGACGATGTCACGCTGTTCAGTGTGGAAACCTGTGATCTTCTCGACTTCTTCGTCAATCGAGGAGACCTCGGGAAGGTTCAAGTCATACACGGTGTTACACTCTCTGCAGACCAGATGGGCATGTTCCTCCCTCTTGGCGTCATACCTGGCTTTTACCTGTCCGGGAGGTTCGAACTTTCTGATCTCATCTGAATCAACAAGAATGTTCAGGTTTCTGTAGACAGTTCCGAGGCTGATGGAAGGCATCTGTTCACGCACCATGGTGTACAGCTCCTCTGCCGTAGGATGGTTCGTACAGGAACGTAATGTGTCAAGTATCAATTGTCTTCGGCTTGAATACCTCATCAGCTTCTTCCTTCTTCGTCTTAATACCTATAAGGTGCGCACTCACGATGCTACCGATCAACGATAGAACGATTATCACAACCTTTGTCTGAACAATATACATGGATACCAGAAGACCGACCCATAACACCGTGACAGCCCGTATCTTCGTTCTCAGTGCAATACCCTCCCCATGTTTCCAATGACGAAGATACTCTCCGAATATTCTGCTCTGTTCCAGTTTCTTTGCACGCTCGGGGTCACTTACCGAGTACAGAGCCGCTGCAAGAATAACAAAGGGGGTGGTAGGAAGAACCGGTAGTATGATTCCCGCAAACCCCAAACCAAGCGATACTGCGGCCAGAGAAGACAGCACTATCCTCTTCACACCCTTTTCCTTGAAATGCTTCATACACTACTAATGTAGTATAAATACTCTTTTAGTCAATAGGAATGATTCTTACATCTTTTAAAAACTGCACAATTTTATCAAACCGGACGATTATGATCGATGTGTACATCTGACACAACAGCAGGTGAAAAGCTTAAGCTCAGGGGTGTGCCCAATAGCCTAAGGTGATCATATTATCTGTCTCAGTGCACACAAGCATACAGAATATCTCTTTGACTTACAATGCGATACTGTAACATACTCATGAAGTTTTATCCATGGGATTCTGTGCGATATTCATCTGGACACAGATTATTCAAAGTTTTTTTCTCGCATATTTGTGACATATACGAGGATGCAGTGTTATACTATATGAAGAGACTCACAGGGAGTGTGTGAGATTTCTGAAGAAACGGTATTCACAGAGGGTGTTGACACCTTCTGTGATAGTATGAATGTTTGTATTGAGAAACGATAGGGAGGATGTACCATGAAAAAAATCATGCTGCTGATACTTATCACATCTCTTGTGGTGGTGATGTCTGTCTCCTGTGAGGGAGATATATTTCAGTCAATCAGTTCCTTCATGGGACACACCTCAGAGAATGTGTTGATAGGTTCAGGCGCTATTACGCCGTCGACCGAGAATGTCGAGGCTGTCAAGACGACCCTGGCTGGTGTGACCAGTGAATCTACTGCTGAAGACGTCGCCGATGATCTGAGAGACTCCATCGAAGAGATACTTACCAGTGAGAGTGAGACAGGCTCAGCTTCCGGACTGCTCGGCGACGATGTGGCCGAAGAGGATATCCCTACGGAAGTCGCAGATAAGATGGAGGACCTCGGGACTGAACTCGGCGTTGATATCGTCATAGAGGACGAAGGAGATCTCGCAGTAGCGATCCTTCTTACCGACCTGATG
>JAFGUP010000056.1 GCA_016938475.1 Sphaerochaetaceae bacterium | reverse complement strand
TACGAGCGATAAAACGGCCCTTTTGTTTGACTTTTCATCCCCACAGACGTATCCTTATACTATGATTTGTATCAAGGAGGACCTATGAATTTAGAAATCAAAGGCGTCCACTACAATGTGAGCGACACGACAAGGGAATTTTTTGACAAGAAGCTCCAGAAGCTATCATTTGCCGAAAAATACATTCATGATCTGACGATCACCATCATCAAGGAACATGTCGGCCAGGGCTATCATCTGGAGGCAAAGATTCACTTCTCATGGGGGCCGGTCAAGATGGTGAACACCGAGTGTTACGAGCTGTACGAAGGAATTGAACTGCTGATCGATAAACTCGATGCTCTCGCTCGAAAGGAGAAAGGGAAAATCCAGGAACATTGATTCTTATATCTTTGATTCACGCCCCGGGAAACCGGGGTTTTTCTTATTTCAGGGGTACACACTCCCGTTGTATGCTATACTGGAGAGTATAGCAGGAGGTTATCACATGCCGCAGACTCTTCCGTCGACGGATCTAAAGAATAACCCGACCGGATGCTGCCCCGTGTTCGATCCCGCCGGTTGGGATGATACGGAGTTCTCCTTCAGTGGCCTCACCTTCATCAGCGTACCTACCCGAAGCTTTCTGCATGTGCCTCTCGATATGGGGCGTATGATGAACAGAGCACAGAAGGCGATAGAAACGGCACAGGCCGCTGCCGACAACAGATATCTGATGCTTTCACAAGAGCTCTCCATGTGGAAGGCACTACACTATATCCTGGTAACCGCTAACGTCCCGGGATATCAGACAACGACGATCGAAGGCATCTGGTACGCCTCTGTCTTCGATGGCCCTTTTAGCTCTATGGGAACGTGGATGAAGGAGATACGCTCCAGGGTAGAGGCCAGAGGTGCCACACCCACCCGGCACCTTGCCTTCTACACGACCTGTCCCCGCTGTGCCAGGGTTTATAACCATAACTATGTAGTTCTCTTTGCTCAGATCGGGGACTAGGTACAAGCCTCTTCATTGAAGCAGACAGCCTGATCACATGGCATCTGTACAGCTTTGAACATGCACACTTGACAAATGTATAGCTATCATTATCATATGAATACCACTGAAGAGATACCGCGTGTGCCTGTCAGATCCGAAGAACCTCAGCAAGCATGCACAGTTCCGGCACAGATTTTCCCCGAGCGAGGAGTAGAAAAAACAGGAGAGGGGAAAAGAAATGGGGAAGAATTACAGGGATTATCAGGCATAACAGCTTAACAAACATAGAGTCGTTCCCGTATGATATACTGATACGGAAGGAGGAGAGAGTATGGCAGGATTTTCGATTCTGGATCTGCTTGACATGGATCTGAAAGAACACAACCATCTCAGGCTCTCTTGTATCGCAGGTAGAAGCGGCCTGTCGCGGATCCTCGTGACAAGCAAGATAAGCCGACCCGGTCTTCCTCTCAGTGGATACTTCGAAGAATTCAGCCATGAAAGTATTCAGGTATTTGGCAGAGGGGAGATCCATTACATCGAGATGCTGGAAAAGCAGAACACGCTTGATTCGGTGAAAAAGCTTTTCAGCTATCCGATTCCTACCTGTATCTTCTGTGATGATTTCACCCCCTCTCCCCAGATCATCGAGATAGCAGAGCGTTCAGGTTGTTCAGTACTCCAGACAAGCCTTGACTCGGCCGATTTCTCACGTGGACTGATCCAGATGCTCGACGAAGTATTCGCCGAGACTATCACCATTCACGGAGTTCTTGTCGAAGTCTACGGCATAGGTGTGCTCATCACCGGAGACAGCGGCGTCGGAAAGAGCGAGACCGCTCTCGAGCTGATCGACCGGGGACACAGGTTGATCAGCGACGACACCGTCAAACTGAGGAATATCAGCGATACATTCCTGATAGGCAGCGGCGAAAACCCCTCCCTTGCGCACCATATGGAGATCAGAGGGCTCGGGATCCTGAATCTTGCAAACCTGTTCGGAGTCGGTTCGATACGTGATAAGAAACAGGTACAACTCCTTGCTCATCTCGAAGAGTGGGATTCCACGAAGAACTACGAACGAATCGGAGAAGAGATGACAGAGAGGCTTCTCGGGATAGAGGTGCCTAAACTGGTCCTGCCGGTCAAACCGGGAAGGAACGTGCCGATCATCATAGAGACTGCGGCACGGAACGAACGATTGAAGAAACTCGGATATTACTCGGCAAAGGAATTTGACCAGAGTGTCCTGAAATGGCTTGAGAGCGAATCAGCCAGGAATCTGTATTACAACAACGAGGAGACCTTCTGATCATGGTAGAGAGAGAAGTCGAAGTATTGAACAGAGCGGGTATTCATGCACGACCTGCAGCACTCATCGTAAAGGTTGCGAACTCATTCTCATCACAACTGTACATGGAAAAGGATAAGATGAAGATCAACGGCAAATCCATCATGGGTATCATCACACTGGGAGCTGCCTATAAATCGAAAATCATCATTTCCACAGATGGACCGGATGAGAATGAAGCTGCCGATGCCATAGAACAGCTGTTTCTCAACAGGTTCGAAGAATAGGAGGAAACATGAAAGAGTTGACCGCCAGACAGAGAGAAGTCCTTGAGTTCATCAAGGAATATATTGAAGGACACTCCTACTCTCCCTCTGTACGTGATATCGCAGGAAGATTCGGGATCACGGTCAAGGCCGCACATGACCACCTGAAAGCTCTTGAGAGAAAGGGCGCAACTCACTCCGCCAGCGGGATCTCCCGCTCGACCGGTGTTGTCGGCTTCTCCACAACATCGTC
>JAFGUP010000351.1 GCA_016938475.1 Sphaerochaetaceae bacterium | reverse complement strand
TCATGAACGGCTGCAACAACTTCTGTGCCTACTGTATCGTCCCGTATGTGAGAGGCCGGGAAGTCTCGCGCAGTGTCGATTCGATCCTTGACGAAGTCGCACGGCTTGAAGACAGGGGGGTCAGAGAGATCACCTTCCTCGGTCAGAACGTCAACTCGTACACCTATACGCAGGGGGGAACCCTGTACCGCTTCCCTGACCTTCTTGCTGTCATCACGGAGAAAAACCGCAGCATACACTGGTTCCGCTACGAATCTCCTCATCCCAAGGATTTCTCGAAGGAGCTGATTCAGCTGATCTCAGAACGCGACTCCATCCCGAACCACGTTCACCTGCCCCTTCAGAGCGGGTCAAGTGCCGTGCTGAAGGCTATGGGAAGAAAGTACAGCAGGGAAGGGTACCTCGATCTCGTTCACCGGATGAGACAGACGGTGAGGGGAATAACCTTCACCAGCGATATCATGGTCGGTTTTCCCGGTGAGAGCGATGAGGACTTCCGCGATACCCTGTCACTCATGCAGGAGGCGGGCTTCATAGAATCCTTCATGTACTATTTCAATCCACGGGAAGGCACTGCCGCTGTCGACATGCCGGATCAGATTCCTCTCGCAGTGAAAATGGAACGGCTGAAGATACTGATCGAACACCAGAGAAGACTCACCCGCACTCACAAGGAAACACACTCACAGGGAATCGAATCAGTGATCGTGGACGGAGTCAGCAAGAAGGATGAGAGTATGCTGCTTGGTCATACCGAGCATGATGAGATGATCGTGTTCTCACCCGTCAGTGCCCTCCCGCCCGGTACTGTCGTACAGGTCGAGAAGACAGGACTCGCCGGCAGCACCTATACGGGTGTACAGTTTTCAGGACTCTAACCGGGGGAAGCTCTCCTCTATCACATCGATATACAGTTCACCGTCCTCTTCATCGACTCCGACGATGGTGAAACCAAGATGAAAATCGTGGTATATCTGATGGATCACCGCCTCATGGATCATCTCACCAGGTATGATCTGTGGAAACCCGGGGGGGTAGATGCACACCATATTTCCCGATACTTCCGAGACAGATTCTGAAAGCTTCATTCGCTTCTTCTCTGCATAGAAGGCATCTCGGGGAGTGAGGAAGAACTCTGGCAGTTCCCTCGGATCCTCAAAATCATCTGGTTCATCAATCAGGCCGAAACCGCGGTCCACAAGCCGTTCGAGGGTCTCACTGAAATATATCAGGTTCTCACGTGTCTGATCGAGATCGATTGCATCGGCGAGGGAAAGAGTCAGAAGCATATGGTTTTCATCTGCGAGTTCTATCTCTATTCCGTACTGCTCGGAAAGAATCACTTTCAGTTTCATCAGGTTGAAGAAATCCTCACTGACGGCCATGAACAGGAGCTTCATCTGATCGTAGGCGACGAAATTACCGGCACTCATGACTCCCGGGGGTGGAATGATCACCTGAAAATTACTCGTATTGAGTTCATACCTGAGGCTTTCAAGCATCGCAAGCATCTGACCGTACAGCTCGCGTCCTGTCCTGTTCGCCTCATCGAGAGCTGCATCGATACTCATGATCATCAGTGCACTGGGACTGGTCGTCTGCAGCATGCTGAGCATGCGAGCTATCTTATCTTCATACTGGCTATAGGTGCCGGCCGAGTGAACCAGAGCACTCTGATACAATCCGCCGAGAGTCTTATGCATCGACTGCACAACAAAGTCAGCGCCCTGCTTGAGAGCAGGATGGGGAAACCCTTCATGAAAAGAGAAGTGGGTTCCATGTGCTTCATCGACAAACAGAGGGACACTGTGAGTCCGGCAGATACTGCTTATCGCCGCGATATTAAGGGCAAGTCCATAGTAGTTGGGACTTGTGACCATCACCATCTTGATATCGTGCTGCGTGAGCAGTTCATCCACTTTCTGAAGGTCGACAGAGCCGTATGCGTATTCAGGGAGATTCTGAACAGGCTCGAGGTAGACGGGTATGGCACCACTGTACACGAGACCGAACAGGAGAGCCTTGTGGCACTGACGGTGTACAAGAACCTTCTGTCCCGGTTTGACCAACGCCCCGAGGACAGCGTGGATGCCGACGGAGGATCCATTGACCAGAAACCAGGACCTGTGTGCCCCCATGATATCGGCGGCGACTTTCTGAGCCTCTTTGATGCTGGTACGTGGATAGGCAAGGACATCCGAGCCTTTCACTTCGGTGATATCATAGGCGAAGACCTGTTCACCCCAGAGTTCCTTCAGGAGGGGAGGAGCGCCCAGACCCTGTTTATGGCCAGGCATGCAGTAGAAGGATTTTGCGGTGGTTACATATTCGCTCAGATGGGAAGCGAATGGTGTTGTCATGGAATGGTCATCGTGCACGAAACAACCTCCTGTAATCTTGGAATAACTGGTACAGTTGAAACGCGGG
Source organism: Sphaerochaetaceae bacterium (assembly GCA_016938475.1). Lineage (GTDB taxonomy): Bacteria > Spirochaetota > Spirochaetia > Sphaerochaetales > Sphaerochaetaceae > SABI01. The sequence continues at coordinate 1,555 of JAFGUP010000351.1, read as the reverse complement.
AAAGACCTGATATTTCTCAGAGTTCCTCTTTCTTTTATGCGCTCACCCACTTTGCCTGAAACAGTGACATTTTACAATAAGTAGGGAGAAATTTATATGTTTTTTTTCCCCCGCTCCTGCTATCTTAACTGCACAGAGTCACTCTCTGTTGTGTATGTGTATACACTACAATGAATATTGATTTAAATTTCTTACGAATAATACTAGGCATGAGGGGGTGAAATAGTGCATGCTAGCTAGCAAAATAGAGAACACCACCCAGGAGGATTTTCGTGAAAGCTTCAACAATAAACGGCAAGACGGTAGTGCTGGGCCTTCAGCATACGTTCGTCATGTTCGGTGCCACAGTACTTGTACCCATCCTTACAGGACTCGACATAGCCGTAGCCCTGTTCGCAGCCGGTGTCGGCACCCTGATTTTCCATGCTGTCACAGGATTCAAAGTCCCGGTGTTCCTGGGCAGTTCTTTCGCATTCATACCGGGTATCATCGCGGTGACGGCAGCGGAAGGAGATATCAGTTATGCACTGGGAGGCATTTTCATTGCCGGTTTTCTGTACATCATCGTCGCTCTTATCTTCAAGTATGTAGGAGCTCATAAGCTTCATGACATTCTTCCTCCTCACGTCACAGGGCCGATGATCATTATGATTGGTCTGATTCTGGCCCCTGTCGCTATCAGTAATGCCAACGGCACCAACTCACCCGAACTATCCAAGAACATAGCATGGCTCATCGCTCTGTTCACCTTTGCAAGCGGTGTCTTCGTGAAAATCTACTTCGACCGTTTCGGATGGAAATTCGCCAGCAACCTCCCTGTCCTCCTCTCTCTCATCGCAGGGTACCTGTTCGCATCGATTCTCGGTGCAACTGATTTCACCAGCGTGATGGAGGCTTCCTGGTTCGGTGTTCCATCCTTCACCACACCGGCGTTCTCAGTGAAGGCGATAACGATCATACTTCCCATAGCTATCGTAACGATGGTTGAACATTTCGGTGATGTACTGGCAATCGGTAATGTCGTAGAGAAGGACTTCATCGAAGATCCGGGTATCCACAGGACTCTCATCGGTGACGGGTTAGCCACGTCATTGTCAGCCTTCATCGGAGGACCTGCAAATACCACCTACAGTGAAAATACCGGTGCTGTCGCACTTACGGGTGCAAAAGAGCCTGTGATCATGAGAATAGCCGCTGTTTTCGCAATCATCCTTTCGATGATACCGAAGTTCACTGCACTGATAGCCACAATACCTGCTCCGGTCATCGGGGGTATCAGCATCCTGCTGTTCGGAATGATATCATCGATCGGAATCAAGAACATGGTCGACGCCAAGGTGAACCTGTCGAATCCGAGGCTGCTGATTGTCAGTGCATCGATGCTCGTTCTCGGTCTCGGCGGTGCATCGATAGAAATCGGTCCTGTGGAACTTTCTGGTCTCGGGCTCTCTGCACTCTTCGGTGTTATCGTAAACGCAATCCTGAGACCTCATAAAGAAAGATAAGGCTGATTCCGGCTTTATTCCTGTCAGCCGGGTATGCATTTGACATATAC
>JAFGUP010000055.1 GCA_016938475.1 Sphaerochaetaceae bacterium | reverse complement strand
TATAAGCCTGCTGAATGGTGTCGATTATCTGTATGATACTCAAGGCGTCTCTATGTAGCCGCCCGCTGAGAATTTTAAGCATTCTGTTGCTATCGAGTAACACTTCTCGTATACTTTACCTGTACAGGATACGAATTCAGAGAAGCCCCCTGGGATACTTCATTCCATGGCACGCATTGTGGTTCTCCCCCTTATAGTTCTTCTCCAGAGGTCCTCCTCTTCAACCTGCGCAGAGGGAGGTGTTTATGAATCTCAATTTGTTTCGATATGTATCTGTCTGTCTTACCTTGATGATTGTTGTTTTCATAGGCGGTGTAAACGGAGCTCAGTTGATCTGGGATGAGTCTTTTTCTGATAACTCTCATGCCTGGTTCGAGGACGGCTCCCGCATGCACGTCACATCAGGGCAGTATGAATTCTACAGTGAAGGAAACGATGCATATTCATGGCGCTCCACGCCTTTTGATGACGGGGTGATAGAAGTAGACACACAGTGGGTGATGGGCCGGGACACTCACGGCTACGGTCTGATATTCCGTCTTCAGGATTCCGGACATTTCTATTTCTTCTGGCTCGCTGCACAGGGGTACTACGTCGTCGGCAGGGCCGATGACGGGCAGGTCTCTCTGCTTCAGAAATGGACATACTCTCCTCTCATTGTTCCGCACGGTAAGAACAGGATCAGGGTGGTGATGAGAGGAGATGTGTTTACCGGCTATGTGAACGGAACCGAGCTGTTCACTGTGATGGATGATGCCTATCCTGAAGGCGGGTTCGGTTTCTATGCCCAGCAGCAAGTCCATGCAGCCTTCGATAATCTCACAGTATGGGAGACTGCGGCAGAGAAGCCTCAGCAGCGCATTCCCGACATAGGACTGATCGGTCACTGGTCAGGAAGAGAGGATCTGATAGGGGGCAACGATATCCGTCTCGCGGGGGGTGCCCGGGGGGACGATGAGACCTTCTCCCTGGAAGCGGATCGCCGGCAGTGGGCACTTCTCGATCCCTCCGGCTATAATCTGGACGGGCAGTATACGATCAGTTTCGATGTGCGTTTCAATTCCTGGGCTAACGACGGTTCCCATGCCGATAACCAGTACCTGCTTGAATGGACCAATGATGTACCGTACGATCTGCGTTCCTATATCATGCGCCTTCAGATAGTCGGGGATCATGATTACACTTCATCAGCACATGATCTGGCAGCTGGAGCAGGGCGCGCCTCTCAGTATTTCAGGAGTGGTGTCACCCCTTCGCTCGACACATGGTACCGGCTCACCCTCATTCTGGACAATGGCCATCTTCGTCTCTACCTTGACGAGAAGAAGATTCTGGACAGGCCGTACAGCGGAGGTATTCCTTCCTCTGACAAAGATATCGTGATTGGGCGACATATGCATCCCTCTTCGTCGATCGGGTACTACAGTGATGTCGACATCGGTATGCTCTATCTATATGATAGACCCCTTGCAGAGGATGAGGTCATCTCTCTGGTGAGATCGTCGCAGAATGAGATTTCAGTAGAACCAGAGTTACTTTCGCCACCTTCCCCTCAGACTCCTGCAAGTGTTTCATCAGAACAGACGATCCCTGAGCGGTTCACCCTGTTTGGTACGTACAATGCACATGGCAATTTTGGTGGGAGTGTCTATCTGAAGGATATCTTCAACAAAGAAGCGTACCCGGCGTATCTTGCCTTCTTTCCACTCAAACGAGTGCGGGGTGTACATGGATCAAAAGACCTCGATGATTACGAAGTGACAGGAGCTGTCGTGTATTACACAGCGACCGATACAAACGGGTTTTATCGGCTTGACCTTCCAGACGGAGAGTATCTGGGCGTTGTTTATAACGACGAGGGATACCCGTGGGACCTCGTCACCGGGGAAACTGCAGTCAGGGTAAGCCGTACGCTGAAAGTTCATCACTTCAAGATAGATAACACCCGGGAGCCGACAAGAACACAGCCGGTTTCCACTATCACGGTGCAGGGCACTGTTCGAGACGGGAAACAGTCGGTGGCACACATTCCTGTGAGAGTCTACACCATCAGCTCAATTGATGAACAGGTGATTACTTTCACCGACGAAACGGTAAGTGACTATCAGGGGGCTTTCACTTTCATGCTGCCCCCTGATGCGATATATCTTCTGAAAGCCGGGGTGAGCGAACAGCAGTGGCTCAATGGTGAAGGACGTCATGGAGGGACCATTCTTGATCTTGGTCTGCCCCTTGAAGAAGATGTGACGATCCTGCTCGAGCAGCTGTGAGGAGGTGAGTATGAACCGGAAGATGCATCTTGGAACTGGCTGGAAGAAGGTCTTAATCTTTTTAGGTATTCTAAGTATAGGCCTTTCCCCGCTTTTAGCCATCACCCAGAGCGAACTCGACATGTTCAGGACGTTGGAAGGCAGATGGAGACAGAGCTCTGATAACCTGTACAAGGAGCGAGATGCCATAGGCGCAGATGACCCCCGATATATGGAACTGACAAAGCAGATCATCAAAGCAGAGTATAAGGTGAACTACTACAAGGAGGCACAGATAGATCGGTCGAGCATGTGGGTGATTCTCAAGAACACCGTCATGTGGTCAGCCTCCGATCTCGCTGAAACCGCCTCTATCATGTGGGACACCAGTGAGAATCTTCTGGAGAAGATGTATACGGCAAACTGGAGTGACCTTCTTAAGGACACTGCAGATGCTCTGATGAGACAGAAGGTGCGCGCTATGATCCGTGAGACGTTCTCTCAGGAGAACAGGGCGATCGAAGATCATATCATCGGTACCTTCATCTCGCCGAAGCTCGAAAAGTCCAAGACAGAGGAGTATGCGGAGGCAGCTTTTTCCAAGGTTAAGGATGGATTGAAGGATGCTTATGTGGAGGAAGCAAAGCGTCAGGCGGTGACGAAGACAGCAGGAGAGCTGAAGGCGTACGGAGAAAAGATCGCCGAGCGGGTCGGTGGTGCTGTGAGTGCAGCAGAGTTCACCATAGACATGGTGCAGAAGTATGTCATGTGGGACGATGCACAGGTAACAATCCGCAGTATGTTATCTGCCATACAGACAATTCAGAGGCGGGAGGAGTGCAGTGTCGTCAAGGCTTTCAATATCTATCTCGGAAAGGAGGAGATGACGAAACCTGAAGTACCTGCAGCAGACACTGTACAGGTCCAACCTGCTGTACCTGCCAGTTCCCCAGATACAGATATGATTTCTGAAGCTGAGACAAAACCGCAGGAGACTGAGGAAATACTGTGGAAGGAAGCATCTGAAGAACGTTTTGCCTCACGCACACCTGAACAGGTCATCGCAGAGTATATTGACCCGGCCTGGAGTCTCAAGCATACCTATGTAGGGGATATCTATTATGACCTGAACGGTTCACCCCGCTACCAGGTAAAACGGTGGTCGGAATCCTCGGAATTTGCAGGACAGGTGTTGTATATTCAAGGTATCAACACTCCCAAACACTTCTACTTCTACCACGAAGTGAACGGCAAGTCGTGCCCCGCTCCCGGTAATATGATGATAAAAGAGGTACATGGCGAAAACTACGGCAACTATCTCTCACGCTCCTGGTACCTCAACGGTCAGATCAAAGAGTATAAGGAGTACAAGTACTTCTCATGTATCGAACACATTACTTGGGATGAGGATGGCACCGTCACCTATCACGAAAAAAAGTAATCAACAATGCCGGCCGGCAGTCCAGGTGCATCGTAGACTTCTTACCTTTCTTTGATTGGTTTTTGTGATGACAGACTGGACGTTGAGCCTTTCCGTCCCACTCGGTATCCTCATGGAATCTCCTAGGATCATACTTCATCCTGATTCAGACTCTGTGCAGGGCTTTCGTAGGAACGGTGGACTCTCTTTTTGTTTCTTTCAAACGGATCTACTTCACACGAAACAGAGAAACACAGCTTGACCTGTCTACCGTTTTTAGTTACTATATGCAAGTTGAATATAGTAAAACTGCAGATAGATTCAGAGGAGATCCACTATGAACGGACACTGCCATGGAAGAGCTCAGTCGATGGAACGGTTCCTCGAGATCTCTCTGCTTATCCTTCTGTATGATACAAAGGGCTATGGGTATCTGCTCATGGAGAAGCTTGAGAATTTCGGTTTTTCCTCTGAACAGATGAATATAGGCTCTTTATACCGGGTGCTGAGAAAGATGGAGAGTTCCTCTCTGGTTGCTTCCTCGTGGGAGCAGGGTGCTCAGGGACCGAAACGGCGTGTGTACGAGATCACTGATGAAGGAAAGCGGATGCTTGACATCTGGATTCAGCATGTTCGTAGGAGAAAGGAGACGATCGAGTATCTTCTTGAGACATACGAGACAACAATACACGACAGAATGAACTAGGAGGGGTCCATGACCACATTGATTATCATTTACGGCCTGACGGGAGTAGCCTTCACTGCTTCGCTCATACACAGCCGGCAGAAAACAAAGAGAGTGCTCAAGGTAGCATTGATGTCCTTCGGAAAAACAGGGGCAAGTCTGCTGACCGTTCTTGGAATAGTCGGGCTCACTCTCGGTATTCTCACTCCCGAGAAGATCTCCGCTCTTGTAGGTGCGGATGCAGGCTTTCTCGCAACAGTCGGAGCTGCTGTAGCCGGGGCGGTGACCCTGATACCTTCTCTGGTGGCCTTTCCCCTTGCGGGGTCTCTCCTGAGAGCCGGGGCAAGTGTGATGACAGTCAGTGCATTCATCACCACCCTTGTGATGGTGGGCTTTGCAACTTTCCCACTTGAGATGAAGGTGCTGGGACGTACGTTCGCAATCTTGAGAAATGCTCTCGGTTTTCTGTCTGCCCTGGTAATCGCAGCACTTATGGGGGTGATTCTATGAAACAGTTACTCAAACAGTACCGTATCCCGCTTCTCCTTGTTCTTATCTTTCTCGCTCTTTCTGTCTTCGCACCGGAGGTCGCTGTCAGATCTTCCCGGAAGGTGGGTGAATACTTTATGGAGATGATTCTTATCATTCCACCGGTATTCATCCTGATGGGGATCATGGATGTATGGCTGCCCAAGGATAAGGTGCAGAAGTGGATGGGAAGAGGTTCCGGTATGAGCGGGACGCTTTTAGCTCTCGTGTTGGGAACTTTGCCCACCGGTCCCCTCTACGTTGCTTTTCCTATGGCGGCAGCTCTACTGAAAAAGGGAGCAAGCGTGCATAATATGGTGATTTTTCTCGGTTCCTGGGCGGCACTCAAGATCCCTCAACTGCTTGTAGAGACAAAGTTCCTTGGTCTTGCCTTCACTCTGGCAAGATTCGCTCTTACCCTGCTCATGCTTCTTGTTACCGGTTATATCATGCAGGGCATCCTTGGAAAAGAGGGGGAGAAGCACTGGCTCCCAGATGAAACCGATGAGATGGTGGATCCCATGAAGAAGATGCGTATGGAGAAGAAGACGCTCTGAGAACGAACAACGGCTGTACTGCATGCGCGAAAACAGCAGGAGGATTGAGACGGAACAGGATCAGGCACTGCAGTGCGTGCAAACCTGTTATAGTCTCTGATACATGTTCTGTAGGACCTTTCTCAGGCAGACAAAGTCTTCAGTGATGACTATCGGAGAAGCGCCATGTTGCTGCTGATAGGCGACCGCCGCATCTCCACCTGCAATGATGGTTGTTGATGTCGGCATCATTCGTATAAGGTTCTGTAGCTCCTGTTCAAGGGTCTCAGTTCTGAACGGGTAGGTGATACTGAGAATAAGAACCTTTGCATCAAGAGTCTGAACCACACTGGCTATCTCCTCTGCAGGAAGCATCTCTCCGAGAAACTGTGTACGGTAGCCTGAAGAACAACTCGACACTGTAGCGGCAAGCGTGCCGAGCGTATGTTTCTGTCCTTCAAGGACTGCGGAAACTGCCTTCGGAGCATGTAGCGGCAGGGTGATGGAATCGATGATTCTCACAAGGAACGTCTCCAGTCGGAACGTCGCAAGATGTTCATGACTGATCCTCAGCTTACCATTCTGCCATGCATTGCCGATTTTTCTCATGATAAGAGGAATGAGCTGATCAATTACTGCATACCTTCCAAGCTGACGCAGGCTCTCCTGAAGAGTCATGTCCATCTCTCTGTCCTGATACTGTAAAAGATGCATCAGAAAGCGGTCAGCTGCTTCCATAACAGCTGTATCATCTGAGGAAGAAGATGTTGTTTTACTGGACATTGTGGTAGAAGAGGAGTCGATACCTGCCTCAGAGACAGCTCCCGGTATTATAGTGTTCTGATCCTGCTCGATATACTGGATGAGACGCTCATCAGGCACCGTTGCGAGTTGACCGATCGTCCTGCCTGTGCGAAGGGCACGTGATAAAAGTGAGAGACGGGCAATATCATTTTCTGAATAGAGGCGACGTCCGGTTTCACTTCTGTCGGGCGTAACCAGTGCGTATCGATCCTCCCACTTTCTCAGGACATGTGCAGACAGGCCGGTGCGTCTCTGTACTACTGCTATCGGATGGATTTTTTCGTTATCTGGACTCATGGTGGAACTATCGCACGGGAACTGGCTCCAGTCAATATCGTTCTAAATTGTCTAAGACTTGTCAAATATAATTCTAAAAAAATTGTACTTATTTTAAAAAAAATAGTTGACTATAGTTAGACATATACGTATGTTCTTTCCAGATGATGTACAGTATCAGGATTTCATGACACGTGCTTGCGTGTAGTGACTATTTTGACTGTATCGAAAGTAGAAAACAACTGAAAAAGGTAGTATTCAGTATTGTGCTGAAGGTATCTGGACAGAATGTTCTGAAGAACAAGGAAAGGAGTTAAGCTATGAAGAAGATGATTGTTATGGTACTCATGAGTGTTCTGGCACTTTCTGTGGTGATTGGTGCCGGTGTACGGGAATCAGATGCAATGGTAGAACCTACTATTGTTGATATAGCATCAGCAGATGGCCGTTTTACGACGCTGGTTGCTGCTCTGCAGGCTTCAGACCTTGTGGAGTCTCTTCAGGGTGAAGGACCCTTTACCGTGTTTGCACCGACAGATGATGCATTTGCGAAACTTCCAGCAGGAACAGTGGAAGCTCTTCTGGGAGATATTCCGACCCTGGCAGATATCCTTCTGTACCACGTGGTTTCAGGAGAGGTTATGGCTTCCGATGTAGTAGGCCTTTCGTCTGCTGAGGCAGCGAACGGAAAAAGCATCGATATCAGGGTTGAAGACAGCAGTGTGATGCTGAATGATTCAAAGGTGATCATCACTGATATCAAAGCGAGAAACGGCGTCATCCATGTGATAGACACGGTACTGCTCCCTCCCGTCGATACGCCGAGTATTGCACAGATTGCTGCGGGTGACAGAAGATTCACAACCTTGGTGGCGGCTCTTGGTGCAGCAGGTCTGGTAGTGACTCTTGATTCTGAGGGTCCGTTTACCGTACTTGCTCCCACAGATGATGCATTTGCGAAGCTTCCGGCAGGAACAGTGGAAGCTCTTCTGGCAGATATTCCGACCCTGACAGATATTCTGCTGTATCATGTGATTCCGGGAAAGATCATGGCATCAGACGTGATGGCTTTTGCCTCACAGAGAACAGCCAACGGAGATGATGTGATTCTGTCAATGAGCAAAGGAGATGTAACGATCCAGGGAGCCAACGTACTGATCGCTGACATTGAAGCAGAAAACGGGGTGATTCATGTGATAGACACCGTACTTCTTCCTCCCCAGTGACAGATGAACATGAATGATTGAGTCATGTGTTCATAGCCACTTGAGCCGGTCGTGGAGTCGACCGGCTCTTTTCGGGCATGATGACCCTTCTCGGTTTTCCCATGCCTTCCATGAGCGAGCCAGGGAGTCTTACACTGTCAATGTAAATATGTAAGTGTTTACAATGTGTGTATTGAACACTATACTCGTTACTATGAAACCGACAATACATGATGTTGCCAGGCTGTCAGGTGTCTCTACGGGGACGGTGAGCCGGGTCTTAAACAATAAACCTTCTGTGAATCCGGTTACGAGAGAACGGGTGAAATCTGTCGTAAGACAATTGGGCTACGTTCCGGAGTCTGCCGCCAGAGACCTCTCCACAGGTAATCGTCTTACCATAGGAATTCATCTTGCTGAGGGGACACATCGATTGACTCCATTCTCTCTTTTGTTTTTCCAGGCAGTCATGCGAAAGACTCTTGGCATCGAATCCAGAGTAGTCGATCTTCCTTCGAAGTCCGATGGGCTGCCGGTAACCAATGTCGATGGGGTGATCCTCCTTGGAGCGCATAAAGGAGACCCCAGAATCGAGTATCTTGAATCACAGGGAATCCCCTATGTTCTAGTGGGACACGACATCGGGAGGTGTTGGGTTGCCCCTGATGATTATGACGGTGGACGTCAGGTGGCAAAGTACCTTACCGATTGTGGACATAAACATATTCTGTTTGTCTCTTTTCGGCTGGACTTTCAGAATATCATGGATCGTCTCAGGGGCTTTTCAGATATGCTGGAGAGTGTGGGTTGTACGCTATCTGATTCTCAGATTATCAGCGAAGTGGATACTCCTCTGGACGCTTATAGAAAATTCTCGACATTTATCAGGGAGCATCCCGAAGAAATGGATCGAACTACGGCTGTGTTCGCCTGTTCGGATGAGATCGCAGTCGGAGTAAAGGCTGCCCTGTATGATAACGGATACAGCGTCCCCAGGGATATCTCTCTCGTTGGTTTTGATGACATGCCTGAACTTTCTGACGGCCTCACGACAGTTCATCAGGATATTCCTGCAACAGCATCGATTGCAATCGAGTTACTCCATGACCAGATTCTGGGAAAGGGTCCAGGAACCAGGATTCTGCCTGTTCAGCTGGTCGTTCGACGAAGTACAGGGATAAATCTTAGCAGTAAATAGCTTTCAAGAAATTTGTATTTGACAAACACCGGTTTCAATGCAAGAATGTAAACGGTAACAAATTTACAGGAGGTTTTCATGAAGAACATAATGATTCTTATGGTTATGGTACTGGGGGTGTCATTTTTACTGGTTGCCGCGGGTTCTCAGGAGGTGGAGGACAACGGTATGGTTGAATTGGTTATTCCGCACTACAAAGCTGGTCAGAATGTCGGAGGGAAGTTCTTCCTCCCTCAGGTAGACCGATTCAATGCATTGTACGATGGAACGTACCGGATCGTGATCGAGGAACTACCACAGGACGGGTATCAGGACAAGATCAAATTGCTTGCCCAGATGAATAAACTGCCGGCCCTCATTGAAGGTGTAGGTGATACTGTCTGGTTCGAAGACTACATGCTTGCCAATGATCGAGTTCAGGACCTGAAACCGTGGCTTGATACCAAACCGCACGTGAAGGGACTGCTACTTGATGATGCGTTGGAGTACAACACAAGAGACGGGAAAATCGTATCTCTTCCTCTCGCTTTGGCCAGACCTATCGGGCTGTTCTATAATAATACGATGATCAACCCTTCGAAACCGATAGGGGAAATGACTCATGAAGAGTTCCTCGACATGCTCGGGGATCAGAAGATCGCGTTCATGACAAGCGAGAACGCCTGGACTACGAATCTTTTCTATACCTCGCTCATAGCTGCAGAACCCGGTGGTGTCGAGATGCTTCAGAACGGGGTGGAGGAAAAGATCTACGACTATACGGGTCCTATATGGAGAGAAGCTACGACCAATCTTCAGAAAGTTCTTCAGGACTACGCGAGTGGCAATACTCTCGGTGCTGCCTATGCGGATGCCGCGAACTCGTTCATGAGTAGAAGATCGGCAGTGATTCCCAATGGTCCATGGATGGTCGGTGATTTTGCTCCGGATTCAGAGGATAAGTGGTCGAATGGATTTTCCGGTGACCAGGTCTCCGGCGATGTCTATCCTGGGAACTTCGCTATTGCGAATGTACGTGGATATAACTGGTGGATTCCTAACGGTCTTCCTGAGAGAGAACTGGAAGCAGCCCTCGCCTTCCTCGAGTTCATGATGAGTCCGGACGAGCTGGAAGCCTTTATGCTGGTCGAGGGCGGGGTCGTTCCTAAACTCACTCTTTCTGAGGATTTCCTTACCAAGCAGAAGAAGAATCCTATTCTCGTCGATCTCGCTACGACGATCAATAAGGATACTCGTTTAGCGCCTCTCTTCGGCGATGTTGTTCCTGGTTCTATCGGCAATATGGAATTCGGGAAACTGTTGCCAAAACTCATTGATGGAACATTCACTCCACAACAGTTTTGCGAAGAGCTTACTCTTAAAGCTGCAGAGACTCGACTATAAGACGATAGTACGTGATCATGCTCTGTGTGCATCGCACAGAGCAATTTCACGTATAGCAAGGAGGAACCGAATTGCCCATTAACAGAATCGAACGAAGGTATGTGCCCTTTGCATATGCATTTCTACTTCCTACTATCGCTGTGTTTCTTCTTTTCTATCTTATCCCCATCGTGACGGTAGTGCTTACAAGTTTTACCCGGTGGGACGGATTCAGCACTCCGACCTTCAACGGTCTCACGAACTACCTGAGATTCTTCAGTCAGAGCAGTTTCCTGATCTCTCTGCGCAATCTGCTACTGTGGTCACTGATCGCTGCTACGCTCCATGTCGGGTTCGGGGTACTCGTCGCCTTTGTCCTGTTCCAGAAACCGAAGGGGTGGAAAGCGGTCCGTGGTGTGTACATGATCCCGAACATCGTGTCTTCTGCCGCCATGGCGATGATCTTCCGTTTCATGTTCAACAACGACTTCGGCTTTTTGAACAGTCTGATACGGCTGGTACGCCCCTCTTTTCAGGTGAACTGGTTCTTCGAATCACCTTGGGCTTTCGTAGCAGTCACGCTGACATGGTTGTTCTACGGGGCGATCATCACCCTCATCGTTCTCGGCGACCTTATGAACATTCCTTCAGATCTTCATGATGCGGCTAGAATAGATGGCGCTACCGGTTTTCAGGCGATTCTTCGTATCCAGCTGCCTCTGTGCCGGTATGCCATCGGAACGAGCATCATCTTATCCATCACTTCCCGAATCGCGATGTATGAGGCAATAGCGTTGACCACGAGAGGTGGTCCGGGTGATGACACGATGAACATACCGATCATTCTGGTCAAGGCGATAACCGATCTGAACTATGGTCTTGCCAATGCCGCGGCTGTATTCATGTTCCTGATGGGAATGTTCACTCTGTGGATCATAAACAGACTTTTCAGGATGAATAATCCAATCTACTAGGAGTCAACCTCATGCCAGATACTTCACGAACCCGGAACAGGCTGAAATTTTCAGGAACAACAGTGTTCCTCTACCTCGTCATGCTGTTCGTCTTTATCATATCCGTATTTCCTGTCCTCTGGGTGGTTCTGTCTTCGTTCAAGGATAACTCAGCAATTCTCTCCAGTCCTTTCTCCCTTCCCGAAAGATTCGACTTCAACCCCTTTATTCAGGTCTTCACGCAATACAATTTCGGTCTCTATACGATCAACTCGCTGGTGATAGCCTCGGTAGCTACAATTATCTCTCTCCTGATCTATTCGATGGGTGCATATTCGATAGCGAAATTCAGATTTCCCGGTAAGAACCTGCTCTATCTGCTGTTCACGCTGACTCTCCTGGTCCCTCCCCATACGAAAGCGCAACCGATCTTCTCTCTGATAACAAACCTGGGCCTATCTGATACGAGGTTCGCTCTGGTTTTTGTCTATATCTCGTTCGGTATGGCAATCACTATGTTCGTGATGAGAATCTCCTTCATGTCGATCCCTGACTCCTTGAATGAAGCAGCCTTCATAGAAGGTGCGGGATTCTGGCGAGTCTATTGGTCCATAGATCTCCCGCTGGCCAGGACGGGTCTTGCCACATCAGGGATCATGATGTTCCTGGGTAACTGGAACGAGTATTTCTATGCTATGCTCCTCACAAGTTCTCCCCGCGTTCGCACACTGCCACTCGCTCTCGCCTTCTTCACGGAAGCTTTTTCCTATGATTACACCCAGATGTTCGCCGCACTGACGATCGTGATCCTGCCGGGTATCATCATGTACATCATCACACAGGAACAGGTACAGGCCAGTGTCGCATCGACCGGTGTGAAGGGGTAGGTATGAGCATGCTTGTACATCGTAGAGAAGATCAGGTCCATCATGCCTACTACAGTTCAGACATTGGATTAGTTGATTGGATATCACGGAATTACCAGCGCACGAATGAGATTCAGATCGCCTCGGCATATCAGAATTACGGTTTGCTGATCTCGTTCACATCTGACTGCTCCATACAGATATTTCCTTCGAAACAGATCGCCGGTTATCAGGAGAGCAAGGAGCTCCTACCTGATAGGCGGATTCGTCATACAGTTTCGGGCTCCTATGATCTTCATTGCGCATCAAGGACGACACTGTCGATGACTGAGGTCTTTCTCGAGTCGATGCGCAGGATCAGAGTATTCCAGGAGGCAGGAAGGGAAACGTATCAGGCGAGTCTGCTTGAGCATGAAATCGCATCGGTCATGGAACATAAAACCGGTTTGGATGGAATGTCGTGGGTGATTGAGCGGAACGTCCATGACATATTCAGCTATCGAGCAGAGATGTTCATCAGCAGCGCAGACAGTGGTGAATCGAAAGAGACTTTCACTGTCTCATCAGGTCACTGTTCCATCAACCTGACGTTGCAGCTGGTCGGAATGTTTCTTGATGAGGACTATGCTCCACTGACCTCAACTCCCATGGACCTGCTGAAACCTCACACGCGATTGCAGCTGACTCATCTGAAACCGTTTCATCGGGAGCTGGCGACCACCCAGCTCGAAGGTCTGAGTCTGCTGGCACGGAAAGGAAAACTTCTCGCCGGAGGACCACGGTTCTTCACCTATTTTGGGAGAGACACGCTTATCTCCCTCGCGATGCTCACAGGGAGTGTTACCTCTGATCTTGCTCTTCATGCATTCCGATCTGTCCTCGAGCGCCTCTCAGTGCGGGGCGAGGTGGCACATGAGGAGGTCCTCGGTGAGTATGCGGCATTCTTTGTGGAACAGCGAACACCTCACACCTCACAGGCACAGGCGACGGTTGATGATCCGTTCAGGTCGCCGGGGGTGCTGGAATACCATATGGTGGATGATGACTTTCTGTTCCCTGCGGTCATAGCTCATTGGAATGAGGTAGAAGGTACACAAGATACTGAGAGGCTACTTAGTGGTACGTTTCACACTTCCACTGGAGAGGTGTTTTGCGGGTATGAGTTGCTGGGCAGGACGATAACCTACTGTTATAATCGCATCAGGGAAGGGATGATACCGTATCATGCTGCTGTGAAGGTGGGAGACTGGAGAGACAGTCTTTCGAATCAGGGTATCCGGTACAGCTATGAGGTGAATATCGGACTGGGGCTGAATTTTGTGTCAGTGGCAAGGAACCTGGCGCAACAGCTCAAGGAGCTTACAGCCTATATTCCGTATCAGATCCTGAGTGAGGAGGGAGAGGCTTCCGCAGTAGCTTTCAAGAAAGAAACCGAACGGTTCACCGTGCTGATAGAACCCGGAAAGATCCGTGAACGTGTCAGGTCCTGGCTTGATCAGGCAGGTTTTACTCATGATGAGCTCTCTGTACTGAACCGTAGGCTCGATATGACTGTGATGCCTCCAGACGGATATCCGTTCACCGTATTCGGCCTTGATCAGCGCAGACAGCCTATAGAAGTACAGCATAATGATGTTGCTTTCACGCTTCTGTTCGGGCAACCGTGTCTTGAGGAGCTTGATACCCTCCTTCGACCTCTTGAGACTCCATTTCCTCTCGGATTGAAGACCGATGTGGGTATCCTCGTCTCCAACTCGGTATTTGCCTCTGATCCTCAGGTTGCCAGGGAACTTAATCGCAGTCACTATCATGGTCTTGTTGTCTGGCCCCTTATGAACAGTATCCTGTTCCATGGTATTCAGCGCCAACTGCAACGATTGAAGGCAGTAGAAGCTTCGTCTCCTGACGAACGCATCGACGACTACCGGCAGCGTCTTGAGAGGATCAATGTATACCTGAGTACACTGCACGAGAAAGTACGAGATTTCAACTCAAGTGAGTTATGGACTTTCTCACCGACCAGAAACGGAGATATTCCGCTGGCTTTCGGCAAGAAGACAGGCAGTTCCACTGAATCAAATCCTCTTCAGCTATGGAGCTGCCTGGGGTTTACCACACTGTTTCAGTAGATTGTCCTGAAGTGACTTCATGGTTTCCCGGAGAGAGAACGGAAAGTGAGAGATCGTCTGCTGTCTAGAAACCACACAACGGGTATCGAGTGAGTGTGACAGTCTGATTCTTTTCTCGTACCCTCTTATTCGAGGCAACACTGTGTGTCATGATGCTTCGACTCTGTTTCTACCGGTACGCTTGGCGAGGTAGAGATTGTCATCCGCTCGCTTGAACAGTGAATCCGGAGTATCGTCGTTCCGCAATTCCGCAACCCCAATGCTTATCGTTATATGGTCCCCATTCTTCACAGTAACCTCTTCCATCACTCTCCTTCGCAACTGCTCAGCAGCGTGCGTTGCCCCCTCAAGATCTGTTCCGGTTAAGTAGACAGCGAATTCTTCGCCACCGATTCTGTAGATAAAATCCGTCGCCCTCTTGTTGGAGGTTGCAACTGCCGAGAGCGAGACAAGGACCTCGTCTCCTGTTATATGACCGTACGTGTCATTTACTGACTTGAAATGATCGATGTCAAATACAAAAAGGGAGAATGAGATTCCATTTCTTCTATGCTGTGCAAAACACTCTTCTGTCTTGATGTTGAACGCCTGTCTGTTTCCGAGTTTGGTCAACACATCGGTGAGTGCCTGTTGTTCAAGGATCTTCATCATCTCATGCTGTTTTGTATTATCTTCTACAGTGAGAATGAATTGTTTGTTATCCGGGAAAAGAGCCACTGAGCATAACAGCCTTTTTTTTACATCGTTACCGGTGATTATATCCTGTTCAATCAGTTCGGTGTTTCCGGTTTCTCTGACACGATTAAATACTGATGTGTGAGGTGTGGCAAATTCTGACTGTGTATGAGCGGTGAAGGGTTCTGCAGAAAAGTCCTCCGCAGGTATTCCGAGTATCTTCCTGTACTGGTGGTTCGTATAGGTGTACTGAAGATCCAAATTGAGAAGAGCTATCCCGACAACGGCTGAGTTGAATATCGTGATGAGTTTCTGGTGTTCCACGCGAATACGGTCTTCCTCTTCCTTCTTCTCGGTGATATCCATATGGGTACCTATCACCCTCAGAGGAGTGCCGTCCGCATCCCGTTCAACAGCTACACCCCTGTCCAGGATCCATTTATAGCTGCCGTCCCTGCAGAGAACTCTGTGCTCGTTGATGTACTGCTCAGTGTTGCCTTCGAAATACTGTTTCAGGTCTTCCTGCACCCGAGGCATGTCTTCAGGATGGACCCGTTTTTCCCACTCTTCAAGTGAATCCTGTATCTCATTCTCTGCAAATCCGAGCATCTCCTTCCATCGTGGAGAGAAGAACACGGTTGAGCTCCGTATATCCCAGTCCCAGAGCCCTTCCTGCCCGAACTCGATGGCAAACTTCCATCTGAACTCACTGTCCTTGAGTGCCTTTTCCTGTGCTTTCTGCTCAGTGATATCACGTACGATAGCTACAGCCTGCCAGGTGTCATGTTGTTGTATAGCACTCAATGAGAGTGAGATCACGAACTCATGTCCATTCTTATGCAGTCCATACAGTTCTATTGTCCTACCGATCGCATTCCCTGTTCCGGTTTTCCTGAATTGCTGGAACGCTGTACGAAATTCTGCGTGATACCTCTCAGGTGCAAGGAGGGTATGCAGGTTTCTCCCAAGGACTTCTTTCTCCGTGTAGCCGAATATCCTCTCTGCCGCCGGGTTCCAGAAGCAGATCAGACCCTTTTCATCCATGGTGATAATGGCATCGAGACTCGTTTCGGTGATAGTCTTCAGTTGTTCTTCGTACGCCACATGCTCGGTGATATCCTGTACCGTAGCCAGGGTTCCGACTACCTTTCCCTGTTCATCAGTCAGAGAGGTCATATAACTGTGAACCTGAGCGATCTCTCCATTTGCTCTGCACATGCGATACCGAGGAACATGTCCTGTACGATTTTCACGTGCAGCAGCATACACCTCCATGACCCGGTCTCTGTCGTCAGGGTGAATACAAGCGGTGATGCTCTCAAGCCTGCTATCAAACTGTTCCCGGTTGATTCCAAGTATGCGGTACATCTCTTCACTTACCCTGAGCGTATCCGTTTCAGCATCACGTACCCAGTACCCCAGTTGTGTGATCCTCTGGGCATATTCCAGGATCTCATTCTTTTGAACAAGTTCCCTCTCGTTCGCCTGTATCTGAGTGATATCTCTCACCGAAGCATAGATAATCTGTTCATCATCAACTGTGATACGTGCTGTCATGACTGACGCTGTATACGTCGACCCATCTTTCCGAGTGTGCTCTCTCACAAGTTCAACAGTGTCCTCATTGATTTCTGATATGATATCCTTGTACGTGGAGAGGTCCTGAATGTGTCTATCCCAGTCCATGATGAACAGGTTTGACATCTCCTCATCTTCATATCCGAGAAGAGTCTTTGCGCGCCTGTTATATTCGAGCAGTTTGCCATCCGTGGTGCGGATGATGAAGATTGCATCTGTCGCCAGGTCCATCACGGTCTGATATCGTCTCTTCTCCGCATCAAGCCGGTCATGCAGGTCTCTGTTCTCTCCTGCAGTGTCCGACTGGCGATCGATTGCCCGATACCAGTTCCCGGCTAGATTTCCTGTCTCATCATGTCTGTTCTTTCCCCTCTTTATCAAAAAATCTTCATCCATGGCCTCCAGTGCAGAGAGCAGACTGGAAAGCGGATGAAATCGCGTTCGTACAACGGTCTGGGTAAGCAGGAATACGATGAGGAGCAGGGAAAAGACCCTCCCCGTCATAGGACTGGCAGGTATTATTGCGAGAGAACCAAGCATGATACAGCTCAGCGCTATGAGGAGGATATAGAATTTTGTGTTCAGCTTCATGGTAAACCTCATGGAACACACTGATCTCGACCTGCATGATCATTCAGTGTTTGCTCTTCATGGTATCATATCCCCGGATTCATTTATATGTTGGCAAAGCTGAATACTGAAGGATTTTCCCGGGGGCTCTCAGTGAACTGAACTGTTGGATTGGTATAACTCTAATCCCTGCTGAGGGATTCTGTGCAGCAGACAGGGAACCCGATAGCACGTGTTGCGGATCATGGTAGCTGGTTCCACCTTGTCCTGACGGACTCATCGTTTTCCCCACTGGTTTCTTGTATGGCACACACAGACCTGACATCATGGCTCAGACGCTGCAGTTCATCATGGATACAACGGATCAAGAGCGTCGTATCAGTATGACATTCTGTGCAGGGATGTGATATCTATCATATCCGGAAGATGACAATTATCTGAATGAATACGTGACATTTGATATCTTTCACGCGCTTGTAAACCCTCTTATCCTGAAACCGTCCTGAGAAGAAGACTCAGGAGTGTGTACTGATTGGACACCTGTCGGGTGAAGGGGTTAACCATGCATCACAAGAATGAGACGTCGTATGAATACATTCTGGACTGCCATGATATAAGTAAAAGCTTCGGTGGGACGAAGGCTCTCAAAGGGGTCCAATTCCGACTCAAGAAGGGACAGGTCCATGCTCTGATCGGAGAGAATGGCGCAGGGAAGTCTACTCTGATGAATATCATCTGCGGACTTCTCCAGCCGAATTCCGGTTCGATCAAGTTCGAAGGAAGACCGTACAGTGTTTCCTCACCTGTCGATGCCATCAATGCAGGTATCGCAATGATCCATCAGGAGCTTAATCCACAACCATATCTTTCGATCGCTGAAAACATTTTCCTGAATCGTGAGGACACCTTCAAGAGATCAGGCCTTCTCGATAAAAGGGAAACCAATCGAAAGACTCAGGAAGTGCTCGATAAGTTCGATATCAGGCTCAACCCGAAAACTCATATGGAGCACCTTACGATCGCTCAGATGCAGATGATAGAGATCGTGAAAGCTGTATCGACCAATGCGCGGCTGGTTCTGATGGATGAGCCGACCTCGTCTCTGGACAGTGAGGAGTCGAAACGACTGTTCCGCACGATACGGGAACTGCAGGGCAAGGGTGTAACCGTCGTCTACATATCTCACCGTATGGATGAGATATTTGAAATCTGTGATTCCTACTCGGTGTTTCGCGATGGTATGTTCATCGATTCCGGTAATATCGCTGACATTACGAAAGATGAGGTTATCTCTCTGATGGTTGGAAGAGATGTCGAGAGTGTATTTCCGAAGACCGAATGCACGATCGGTGATGTTGTTCTGAAGGCTGACAAACTCACAGGAACAGGGTTCAAAGATATCAGTTTTGAAGTCAGAGCCGGCGAGATCCTCGGAATAGCAGGCCTGGTGGGGTCGGGTAGAAGTGAAACCATGCGGGCTGTTTTCGGGCTCGATCAGTTGAAAAGCGGGAGACTGATTCTAGACGGTGAGGAAATCTTTATCAATAAACCTCGTGATGCAATTGATAACGGTATTGCCATGATCAATGAGGACCGAAAGGAGTATGGGTTGTGCCTGTTCCGCTCCATACGGGAGAACATCTCACTACCTGGGTTGAAGACGATGCATAAGGGACTTTTCGTACAACGGGCCAAGGAACGAAAGGATTGCAATGAAATTTCATCCAGTCTCAGGATCAAGATGGCAGGAATAAACTCTGAAGCATTCTCGTTAAGCGGTGGGAATCAGCAAAAAGTCGTTGTTGCGAAGTGGCTGCTCAACAAGCCGAAAGTTCTTATCCTCGACGAACCGACGAGGGGGGTTGATGTAGGGGCAAAAGCAGAGATTCATGAACTCATGGGAACATTCGCAGCCGAAGGAATGGCGATACTTATGGTTTCTTCAGAACTGCCGGAAGTCATGGGCATGAGTGATCGGATATTGATCTATCACGAAGGCTCTCTCAACGGTGAGGTAAGCAGGGAGGATATTCTCTCTGGAAAAGAAGATCAGGAATCAATCTTGAGGAAGGAATTCGGCAGGAGGTAAGGATAATGGAGATAAAGAGGAAGGTATTGGCACAGAGAACAGGGAAGATGCTGTCCCGTCTGCATGATGTGGATCAGCAGGATCTCAGCTTATTCATGAAACGGTACGGGATCGGATTCGTGATGCTCGGAATGTTTCTGGTATTATCTATCGCTTCGCCAAAGTTTCTCACGGTTACCAATATCTCGAATATACTGACAACCGTCTCTCTCAATGGACTTCTGGCTATGGGAATGGTGTTCGTGATCACTGCCGGAGGGATTGATCTCTCCATCGGGTCCATGCTCGCACTTGGTAGCGTCACGATCGGACTGGTTCTCAATGCTACCGGCAGTATCGTGCTGGCATCAGTCGCTGCCATCGCAGCGTGTGCCTTATTCGGACTCATCAACGGATTCATCGTTGCCAAATTCGATATGTTTCCCTTTGTGGTGACACTTGCAAGTATGCTGGTCATACGTGGAGTGGCCTACGTTCTCTCTGGAGGGTACTCATTTGCTCTGGTCAAGCCTGAGTTCGCACAGATCGGTCTGGGAAAGCTGTTCGGAATCATTCCCTTCCCTGCGCTGATCTTTCTTACCGTGTCCATCATCGCATTCGTGCTTCTGCAGCTTTCGAAGTATGGCCGGTACGTCTATGCGGTCGGAGGTAACATCAAGTCAGCAACTGCTTCCGGCGTCAATGTGCTCTGGACCAGGATCGGTACCTTCGTGATCAGCGGGGTTGCTGCCGGCACTGCTTCGATCATCATGACAGCCCGAATCAATGCAGCGCAGCCCAATATCGGTGTTGGATATGAAGTGGATGCTATTGCTGCGTGCGTGATCGGCGGGACTTCGTTCTCCGGTGGAGTCTCAACTATACCCGGCACCTTTATAGGCATCATGATCATCGGCCTGATTTTCAATGGTATGAATCTCCTTGGAATCAACTCGTATTGGCAGATCATCATGAAAGGCGTCCTTATCATCGCCGCTGTACTGATGGATAAACTGATCAACCGGAAAAGATAATGAACTCAGAATCCCGCATACGCGGGGTAGGAGAAATAGTAAGAATCCCCGAGAGGGGAAAGAAAGGAGTGTTTTTATGAAAAGGATTGTTAGTGTGGTCTTGTTGCTGAGTCTGGTTACAGGTTTTGCTTTTACAAATGGAAATGCCGAAAGCGCTGATGATTTCAAGGTTGCCTACATCGCAAAGAATACTGTGGATGCATTTCATGCAACCCTCAACGGAGCTGCGAAAGATGCTCTGAATGATTTGAAATCTGAGGGTGTGATCGACAGCTGGCAGCTCTATGACGGGCTTACCGACCCTATCACCCAGGTCAACCTGCTGGAAGACGCACTTGCATCCGGTGCTGACCTCGTGATTCTGCTTCCTGCAGAAAGTGAGGGGAGTGCCCCTATCGTCTCCCGCAGTGCACAGGAGGGAATTCCCGTGATAGTGGTCAACTCAACCACGAATAACACTGAAGAACTCGCAACAGCGTTTGTCGGTTCAAACGATGTCGATGCCGGTGAGATGATGGGCAATTTCGTGAAGGCTCAGGTCCCCGGCGGCGGGAAGTATGCTCACATGATGGGAGTCGTCGGGAACTCTGCCCAGATCGCACGTGGCAAGGGAATTCTCAACATCCTCGGTAACGATCCATCCTGGGAATCTGTTGGTGACTATGCTGCTGACTGGTCTGCTGATAAGGCAGTCAGCTTCGCCAGTGATGTCATTACGGAATATGGTGATGAGATCAAGGCTATCATCTGTGACAACGACGATATGTCATCCGCTGTACAGAACTATGTGAACTCCATCGGGCGTAAAGACATCGTGGCTATCGGAGTTGATGGAAATGCAGGTCCACTGGGCATGGTAAAGGCCGGTACTCTGAGGTCAACAGTGCTGCAGGACGGAGCAGCCCAGGTCTCCACTGCTATCTCCCTTATTCCGGATATCATCGCAGGGAAGGAGGTACCCAAGACCACGATGGTACCGTTCACCCTCGTCACGTCTGAGAATGTGGACAACTATCTTAAATAGCAATAGCTACTGATCTATGAAAAGGCTCTGTCAGCTCCGGATGGAATGTCAGAGCCTGTCCCCTCTGACGGTCGGGTGATGTTTCTGTCAGCTACTTCAGGCGAGGGAGCATATGCACGAGTGACGTCCCTGTAAAGACTATGATTATAGCGGGAATGGGGCTATACTTCCCACAAAGGCTTCGAGGCTGTATATGAAGGTTAGAATACCACTCATAGTGTTGATACTCATCCTCTGTTCGTTGCTCCCGCTGAGCGGGCAGGGACGAGCTGATGAGCCGTCGTATCTGTTCGGTGCAACGTATATGACTATGAACAACCCCTTCTTTGTAGCCCTCAATGACGGGATCCTGGAGGTGCTGGAATCACGTGGTGACAAGCTGATCACTCTTGATCCTGCACTGGACATGGAAAAACAGATCAGGCAGATCAATGATCTGATCGATCAGGGAGTTGATCTGATTTTTCTCAATCCTGTTGACTGGCAGGAAGTGCACCCTGCTCTTGAAGCTGCTGAGGCAGCAGGAATTCCCGTGATTAATGTCGATTCCCCTGTGTTTGATGATGAAATGGTAGCCTCAGTCGTCACCTCAGACAATTACAAAGCAGGAGTGCTTATTGCACATGATGTGTATGAACGGGTCGGGCCTGAAGCCAGAATCATCATTCTGGAGCATCCTGAGACTAAATCCGGTATCGATCGAACCAGGGCATTCGTTGATACTGTTTCAATCTATCCAGGTTTTGAGATCGTAGGCCGGTATGATGCCTTTGGCCAGCTGGAGTCAACCATGCCGGTTATGGAGACCATTCTGCATAAAGGGGTCGATTTTGATGTCGTAATGTGTACCAATGATCCTTCTGCGATTGGAGCAATCGCAGCACTGTTGGCGGCTAAGCAGGAGGAGGGGATATTTGTCTATGGCGTGGACGGGTCGCCTAACGGGAAAAAAATGGTAAAGGAAGGGAAGCTGACTGCCACTGTTGCCCAGTCACCGATGAGCATCGGACGGACAGCAGCTGAAAAAGCGTATGAACTACTGGAAGGAAAGCCCGTCACTCATGAGATCCTTGTTCCCGTCGAGTTAATCGATTCTACGAATGTGGACCTGTTCGGTCTCGATGGATGGCAGTAACGTCTATGAAGGAATCTTCAATGGCCGGAGGTCCCAGAAGGTGGGGTTCGTTCATCTCCTCCCTCTTGCGTGGACCCAGCCCTGATGACCGGCTGAACGCCATTCGTAATTCGTTACTTCTGATGAATTATGCCATTATACTGTTCACCACGATTCTTATTGCTGTAACAACAAAAAAGGTGTGCTCCGATTTTTCGGCCTACCAGCTGTTACGCAGTTTTTCCAGTGTCCCGATACCTCCTGACCAGCTGATAACGATGAGTCAGATCCTCTTTTTCCTTGAATTATTCCTGATCTTTTATAGAAACAAAGCCACATTCATCTCACCCACTATGAATCTGTTTTTTGTGTTCGCCGATATTGCCATCGGGCTTCTGATTCTCTATTTCATGAATATCAGCAATAAGGTCATTCTTCTGCTGATCATTACGAATATCATGGTGTATGTGAAAAATACTGTGAACAAGTATAGGCTGCTGTTCCTGATCATTCTCCTCTATATTTTTATCGATTTTGATATCCTTTCCTCTCGACTGAACCTCTACTCCTTCTGGGGGTATCTCGATTATTATGATGCGGCAACACGCAGTCTTCTGTATTGGACTCAGAATATCATGGATTCTCTTGCTCTTGTTATCTTTATCCTCTTCATGATATTCGAAGTTCAGCTGTATCTCGAGGAATCCACGCGGGTAAAGGAGTTGAACAAAGCCCTCTATGAGTCAACCCAAAAACTTCGGTTATCAAATATCCAGCTAGCGGAATATTCTAAAAGAAATGAGGAAATGGCAAAGCTGAAGGAGAGGAATCGGCTTGCTCGGGAGATTCATGATACGATAGGCCATTATCTGACAGCAATTAACATGGGGGTGAAGTCCTGTATGAAGGCGATCGATCATGATCCAGACCTGCTCAAGAATCAACTTTCCAGTGTAGAAGAGATCACCAGTAAATCCCTCATAGACGTAAGGCGTTCTATCAAGGAACTACGCCCTGATGCTCTGACTCGGTATTCTCTTCATTCAGCGATCGATAATCTGGTGAATGAGATCTCTCTTTTTTCAAATACCAAAGTTTCTTTCTCAATCGAGGGTGATTCGTATCTGCTGAATACGCAGATAGAGGAATTTATGTATCGGGTAGCGCAGGAAAGTATTTCCAATGCCGTCAGACACAGCAATCCAAAGCATATTGATCTGATGCTGGTTTATCTCGATGACGAATTGATATTCTCAGTCATGAATGATGGTCTGCAGGATATGGATGTGACTCCGGGTTTTGGTTTGACCCATATGAAAAGCAAGGTGGAGGAATTCTCCGGGATGTTCAGTGCATCGGTCACCCCGGCTCTCGAGTTTCATCTTACTGTCACTATTCCGTCTGCGAGACGGACGGATATTCGGGAGTTTCAACTGGGAGACGATTGAAGGATGCAGGTATCAGGATGAGCACCTTCAGGGGGGGACACTCAAGTATGCACCCGGCATGAGCGGACAGTGGAGTGCCGTGTAAGGTTGATTCAGACAGAACAGATATATACAAGCAGGAGAACAGCATGATACGAGTGTTGATAGCCGATGATCAGGAGTTAATACGTGACAGTCTTTCCTATATGCTCAGCACCTATGATAATCTCGAGGTGGTGGGGACAGCAGTGAACGGGAGGGATGCGGTTGATAAAGCTGTGTCTCTGAAGCCGGATGTGATCCTGATGGATGTCCGGATGCCTGTCATGGACGGTATAAGCTCTCTTGATGAAATCAAAGAGAAACTGCCGGATATCAAGGTCATCGTCCTGACTACCTTTGATGAGGATGAGTATATCTATAAATCTATCATGAAGGGAGCTCTGGGGTATCTGCTCAAGAGCTGTTCTACTGATGAACTGTTTCATGCCATCAACGTGGTGCACAGTGGAAAGGCTCTACTGAACCCTGATGTCACGAAAAAAGTGATGGATCTCTTCTCTGATATGGCAAAATCCAATTTTACGCCGAAGCATAAAGAGGAGCTTCTTGAGACAATCACAAAGAATGAGTTGCGTATCATCAAACTGATCGGTATGGGCTATTCGAATAAAGAGATAACCTCCGAGCTTCATTTCAGTGAAGGAACAGTGAGAAACTATATCAGCAGTATTCTGCAGAAACTCGAGCTGAGAGATCGAACGCAGATCGCCATCTTTGCCGTTCAGAACGGTCTCACTATGGTGTCAGAATGAAACAGCCGATAAAGCCGGTCATAGCTGTGGTACTGCTAAGCGTCCTGCTTTTCAGCGGATGTCATGAGAAAGAACAGCACCTTGAGATTGGCCTGTTCTCGGGAAGTGTATGGGATGTCCCCTATTGGCAGAGTTATACGTTTTTTGACCATGCGATCGAGAAATATACAGAACTGCACCCTCATGTGACCATTTCATATCGTAGCGGGACAATGAAAGAGAACTATTCTGAATGGATAAGTCAGGAGATCCTGAACGGGAGGGAGCCGGACCTTTTCCTGGTTCGTCCGGAGGCTTTTACACTTTTTGCCAGACTAGGGGTTCTTGAAGATTTGAGTGATTATATGAAAGAGGCTTTTGATGTGAATCTATACTACCGAAATGCCATTGAGGCTGGTCGATTTGAAAAAGGACAGTATGGATTCCCGTTGGAAGTGGTCCCTACCCTCATGTTCGTGAATCAGACTATCCTTTCAGAAAATGCCATTCCTCTCCCCGAAAATGACTGGACCTGGGAAGAGTTCTACGACATATGCTACACATTGAAGAATAATCCTTCGGTGAAAGCTGTTGAGGGGTTTGACTGGCGACTGGCGGCTTTCACCAACGGGCAGCAACTGTTCAGCGATAACGGAACTCAATCCTATCTGACGGAAGAGGGTGTGCTCGAGGCTGTTTCTTTCATAGGGAAACTCAATGCCATTTCTCCTCCTGACGATTCGTATCATTTTGAGGATGGAAATGTTGTCTTTGCTCCGCTTCCTTTTTCCGAGTACCGAGCGTATGCTTATTATCCCTATAGTATCCAGAAGTATAAGAACTTTGACTGGGAGGCACTGTTATTACCGAGAGGTCCAGATGGTCAGAACGGTGCAGAACTCCAGTCCCTTCTTCTCTCAATCAGTTCACGTTCACGAAAGAAGGACCTCGCGTGGGATTTTCTTCAGTTCCTGATTACAGATCCTGAGATTCAGAAAAGTGTGTTTACCTATTCTCACGGCGTACCAATTCTTAAGAATATTCTTGAACTTGATGAAACCAGAATCTTCCTGAGCAGAGGAAAAGATACTGAGGCCCCTCTTCTCAGCCCTGAACAGATTACTCAGGCGATCGAAAATTCGCTGGTCTTTCCCCGATTCGAGAAGTACGAGGAGGCGGTATCCCTCATTGAACGGTCTCTGGTCGATATCGGACAGAATGAAAGCCGTCTGAAACATCAGCTTTCCATAATCAGTATCAGACTGAATGACTTTCTTACCCATTGAGAACTGGTGAATGCTTGCCCTGGCATCATCTCCCGCACTCCTGTGTCTGCATATTTATCCTACCACTCACATTGTCAGCTGCCTGTATGAGAAGTATTGGTAGACAGAAAGAGCTGTAGACGGACCAAATGCCTGTTGCCCCCAATACACGATCAGCATGGTCAGATGCCGAACACTGATATCCTCTCTCTTCGGTGATGAAGATACTAATCGAATGAGTATTGAGAAATAATCCTTTACAAAGGTCACATCATATCAGTGTAGAAGCATATAGGCTCGGGGTGTCATTCCTTCCACTTCCTTGAAAAGGTTGTAGAAGGCCGACTGGGAACGGAATCCGCACTCCAGAGCCACTGCAAGAATAGTATAGTCTGGATATCGGTTCTTTTGAACCGCTTCCTTAAACTCCTCCAGACGATACGTGTTTATAAAGCGATAAAATTTGACTCCCGCCTCCCGATTAATCGTCTCCGAGAGACGGTGACGGGTTTCGCCCAGAGCCGCCGCAAGTTCCTCCAGGGTTAAATCCGGTTCAAGAAAGGGCTTCTCCCGGGAAATATACATTCTAAGCTGATTAAAAAGAGCATGGCTCTCCTCTTCTGCCAAACCGGATTTCTCATATTTTCCCTCCCCCTTGGCCCGTTTTGGTCGTTGCCGGTTCTCATCGGCCTGAGTCTCTTCGGTTTCTCCCGTTTCCAGAAGCTCCGGCTCGGGAATCCATACCTGAGGGGCTCCGGAAAAAAGAGAAAAAAAGAAGACAAAAAGAACCGGAGGAAGCACCCGTCCGACAGCCATGGAAACCTGAAAAACTTCGGATGCTTCCGGTATTAACCTATCTACAATCACATTGAAAAGGGATATCCCCGCATAGAGAAAAAGAAGATTTCTAAACCAGGACAGGGTGGTGTATGTATCCAGGGAGGAGTAGAAATCGGGCACCCGCTTCCTGTGGCGATAAATCAAATAGAGCACAATTATCACATAGATAAGAAGGGATATGTTTTTCCAGACATCCCAATGCAGATTAAAAAGGGGCATTCTCCTGGGAGGCGATTGGATCAGCACAGTACTATTTCCGGCAAAGATACTATCCGGATGCAGGGAGGACGGATACACATATGCGTAGACAAGCCAGATACCATACGGGAGGAAGTGCAAAAAAACGGTGTATGTGAAAAAGCCTTTTTCCCGTAGCAGCGCCCGCACGTATACAAGCAGGGCCGGTCCCACAAGCAGATAACTTGGGCGGCTGATGTGATACATCATTTCCGCTACACCCCTTCCTACGAATTCGGGGCGAATAAGATTATCAAGGATGGTAATCAAAAAAACAGAGAGAACGAAGAGGCCAGCCGCTTTCTCCGGATTATCGTTTTTCTTTCTTATCATCAGATTGCCCGCTCCGGATACGGTCCAGCCGGCTCCCATTATCAAAATACTATAAAAAAACGTTTTCCACATGGCTCCATACTACACTATTATTCCTTCCCGGTCGGCGGAGAAGGAAAAAATATGGAAAAAATATGTAATGATCTCATTCGAGATATCCCCCATTGTGTGAGGAAAACTCGAAAAACAGAAACGATAAAGGAAAAAGATTATGAAACGAACACTACTGATTACCTTGATTTTTTTCTTCGCAGCTGCTTTATTCGCTGGAGGAAACAAAGAAACTGTGGAAGAGACCGCCTCCGCCTCTCAGTCTTCCTTCGGAATAGAAGATGCTGCGGCGGAACTGGGTGTTTCGTCGAACGAATTGAAAGCTGCCCTGGGTGATCCCACTGCGAGCGCTCCCGATATGGCCGACGCCTCCGCTAAACTGGGTATCGAAGAAACCGAACTCCAGGCCGTCTTTAATAAAATTACTCCCCTGGAAGCGGAAAACGTGGAAGTGGATCAGTACACTCTGGTTTTGAACGGCATCGAAATTCACACTACCTATCCCACTTGGGGCTGGGCTGAACTCCCCTCCGATGTCAAAGTTACCCGTAATCCCGTCGAGACCTACATCGATGAAGAGGAAACAGTCCACTACTATGAAGCCATCTTTGTGGAAAGCGGCAACCTCAACTGGTACCAGGCCGCTGCCCTGGCAGAAGACGCCGGCGGTTATCTGGCCTGTCTGGAGAGCGCGGATGAGAATGATTTCGTATTCTCTCTGATTAACGACGATATGTACTTCTGGCACTTTGAAGAGAACGGTGAGCACTATGGCATCAGTATCGGACCTTTCCTGGGTGGGTATCAGCCCGAAGGCTCACCCGAACCGGACGGAGGGTGGATCTGGCTCTCCGGTAATGAATGGGATTATACCAACTGGGCTCAGGACATGAATGATGGGGTAACCGACAAGGACCCCCGGAACAACACCCAGCCCAACAACTCCGGTACAGGTCAGCCCATCATGGGCTTTGGTGAAATGAACATTCCCGTTCCCACTTGGGGCGATTACATGGAAGCGGTAGGAGCCCATGGTCTCACCCGATCTCCCGGAAAAAATTTCGGATTCATTATCGAATACGAAAACGATCCCCGTTGAACTCCGCATTTCTCACCGTTTCTACTGGGAATCCATAGAGTGTATCCTGGAGTAGTTTGAAGAGGACCTCTATCCGTCAACATCAATGGACATGCATTATTGCTGATCTGTGAGCATCAAACCAAATACGTCGTATGCGAATGAGGACAATTCTCTATAGCATGGGCTGAGGAGGATAGGCATGAAATCAGTAAGACCGTATTTGCAGGAAGCCAAAGATGAAATAGTCGGCAGGTACAGACAATCAGGGCTTTTCCAGAAGAAATTCTGCGAGCGAGTGGATGTTCCCATTACCGCCGTGACACTCAGGAAATGGCTCAAGCAGGCTGAAGCCGGCAGATCAGGAAGCGTTCTGCAGAAGACAAAACACCAATCTGCGTCAGACATGAATATTGTGTGCTACAACGTCGGCAGTCAATCCGGTAGCAGAAGCGGGGCGAGGAATGGTGAAGGGATGAGCCTGGAAGAGATGGTTGTCTTCCAGCAGCAGGGAAGGGAGAAATGTACTTGCTCGGATTAGAGGGTTTTTGAGATGAAACTGCCGTTTGACACGAGCATCGAAGGAAAGAAGATCTTTCTGCGCTTTGGAGCTACCGATTTTCGTCGCGGTGTACGTGGAATGGTCTCCCTGGTGGTCGGGGCTATGAACATGGAGTTGGACGAACAGTCCATGTTTGTGTTCTATTCAACCAACAGAAAACAGATCCGCATTGTCTACTGCGAGGGAGCCGGGTGCTGGATGCTTTGCAGATTATTTTGCTTTCGAAATAACTTCTGAAACAGCCAGAACCCATCCCCAGCCCACCACAGCATCTTGATCATCCGATGGCTTCGCCCACAGAATAGAAACAGATCTCCCCCCCAATGGATCCAGATCCATTTTTCCCATGGCAATCTGCATAAGACCGTTCATTCCTCTTCTGAGATCGGTGAATCCAGGCCGAAGATAGCAGTTGCGTATGTTAAACTCCATCTACTGCCTCCAATGCCCGCATAACCTCTGCCAGGTCACTGCTTCGCACATATCGGGGGATGCTGATGTACCACCGGCCATGATGAACGGTTATATGGTCAGCATTGCTTCTCGCATTCTGGCCTGTTAATGTCTCTTGTACTGGTTTCATCACAGTCAGGTTTACAAAACCATGTTTATTCATTTCTCCGGCGTCAAAGACTCCTCTGTTATGTCTGCGCTCTTTCACCCATTTGCCAAGTGTCCATTGGTTCAATTCTCTATTCTCGCAGAACGCACGAACTGACTGCCCGCTTTCATCGAATTCTTTGAGATATGCAAGCCGTTGGTCGTGAGTGTACTGATGATAATTCGTTGTTCCCATACTGTTCCTCCTGGGAATGAGTATGGTCAAAACGCTCCAGATCTGTCATCCATGGTGTCTGTTTGACACGTACGCCTCAAACTCGGGAACTACTGTTTTCGCTTTCGTGGATAGAGAAACTTTGCACACAGCAATGAATGTGCAGGATTATGAGAACATCTTGGTAACGCAGGTTGTTGGTCATTCAATCGAATAGATGATTTCTTAGTATTCTCATGGTATAGGGTAGAAGAATGATGCACATGTACAGTTGAGTAGACTCCTCCTGTCCTTCGATACTCACGTAACACGCATCTCAGGCTCTCCGGCGTGTACCATATCCTCGCGGTCGAATATGTGAGCTGGAAATACTAGGGTGATGAATGCCGTACAGGAAGGCTGTACACACGCCTTCCTCATGTGAATTTTGTTGATTGACGTTCATTGAACGTTCTCACATGTACCTGCTTCTGTTTGCATCCAATCAGTCTGCAGTGAACACAGCATAGATTGTTGATGAGTAGGACGCGGCAGGGAAACTGGTAGCAGTGATTCCAGGATGTACGATAAGTCGGATATCTCCAGTCAATACGTGATCG
Organism: Sphaerochaetaceae bacterium; assembly: GCA_016938475.1. GTDB lineage: Bacteria > Spirochaetota > Spirochaetia > Sphaerochaetales > Sphaerochaetaceae > SABI01. Next base: position 5,803 of record JAFGUP010000055.1, on the reverse strand, counting down.
ACGCTCTGCTGTCCATCGACAGGAGAGTAAACAGTTCGATAATCCGTCATGAAGGTATTATTCATTGACGAGACCAGGACAGGAGAGATGGTGTTCCCACAGATGATAGGATCAAATAGTACTTGATAGGGAATTGATACCGGCACTCCTGAGACCGTCGAAGTAAAGGCAAAATCTGTCGACGTTCCGGCCGAGTCGGCATAGAAACCGACACGTCCCGATGTTTCCGAAGAATTATACGAGACATGCCCTGCAAGATAGCTGTTTGTGAGAGTGTTTTTTCCCATGAGGTCGGTAAAAGGGATCATTTCAGGGGCGATACGTTGCATACCGAAAGAAAACGTATCAGGGTTCATTGTGTTGCTCCCCGTCCTCACGAATCCTTCGATGGTCAGATTCCTGTCGATCCCATTCCCGACAATATGTATTGAAGAGTCATAGTATCCTCGGACTCTCCTTCTTGAGATGTTATATTCATGTGTGGTTCTCAGAACAGTTACATCAATCCATAGATAGGTGTACGGGTATCTATAGAAGAAGCCATTGCTCCCATTAAAGATCCCGGCATTTCCATGTACATCATATCCAGCCTCTCCTGTTTGAACAGTTTCATCCCCTGCACCAACTGGAATACGTATCTGTTCTCCCGGACTCTCAATAATGATGTTTGCTCCGGTAAAATCGCTGGTTCCCCCATGGTGCAACTGCCCCTTTATTCTGAAGAGTAATACATATTCTTTCCATGAATCGAGATCATTTGTACCTGAGTCATTGATATGGAAGTAATAAAATCTTCCATTATTCCAGGTACTGGGTGAAGGATGAAGAGTTGTAACAGTGAGGTCGATGGGATCGCCACGATAGACATAGCGTCCCAGAAATCCATCGGTTGACCAGTATTCCCCGTATGTATAGTTCTGGATCTGGTAGGGGCTCACTTCAGGGTTGCTTGAAGAATGATTTGCATCAAGCTCTAATCCGGTCAGAGATCCTGTTACGATCTCAAATAGGAGAGAATTTGCTGGTACTGCCGTAATACTACATACAGTGAAGAAAAGTAATGCTACGACACGATGATTTCTCATTGTCATACCATCCTATTCAGATTTCATCGAGAGTGTATTCTGAATTACGTATTCATGTGTCATATGTAATGATAATATATGATCATATAGATGTCAATATATGAATAGTGTTTAAAAATGGTTCTGCGGTATGACACATGAATATCTCTTCTTATCCTGACCTCCCTTGGAATGGTATCAGATGGATTCATGTTCCTGTTCGGGATGTGCATTGGGTATACCTGTTTGTCAGGAGGAGTATTCGATGTGATAGTGAGTGTGGTCTTGTGAAGGGTGAATCTCCACAGCGATGACTGGTCTCGGCTGAGACGCTTTTCCTGGTGTGCTGTGAAAAGGACCAGGAGGTGGGTGATGGGTGATGGGTGATGGGTAATGGGTGATGGGTAATGGGTAATGGGTGTGCTTCTTAGCCCCCAATCCCGTCGAGCTCTACACCAGTGAAGAGGGAACAACCCACTCCTATGAATCCATCTTCGTGGGAATCGGCAACCTGAACTGGTACAGACCGCTGCCCTGGCGGAAGACGCCGGCGGTTATCAGCTCGAAGGCTCTCCCGAATGGGACGAATGGTTTGCGAGATGAAGCAACTTTGGAATCGGTAACTCCTAGGTATTCAGTGCTTAACCCAATCGATATACCGGTGTTGTTCCTTCATGAACTTCCCCGATTGTTGCAAGATGGTCAATTGTATGTCCTGTAACCACCTGAGGATCTGGAATATATCGGTTATGACACCACAATCGGGGATCGGGAAACAGTTGTTCACACCGACGATCACCTTCTCATGTTTCAATACCTGCGGGATGTCGTATTATCTCGAGGGGCGGACGAACCGCTACGTTAGTCGTCTACACTGTTTCCTTCTTTTCTGCTATCCGCTTCTTCTGTGTCTTCTCGATGGCATCCACTATCTTTTCGTAACCTGTGCATCGGCAGAGGTTCCCTGATATCTGCCTTCTGATCTCCTCTCTGGTGGAGGGATTTTCCTTATTGATGATGGGTATCGAGGACATGATGAAGCCGGGAGTGCAGAATCCGCACTGGACCGCTCCTTCATCGATGAAGGCCTGTTGAATGTCGCTTATGGTTCCCTTCACATCGCTGAGTCCTTCCAGGGTCATGATTTCTTTTCCATCGGCCCAGATGGCAAGATAAATGCATGAGTTGAACGGCAGTCCGTTGATGAGTACGGTGCAGGCTCCGCATTCGCCGACATCGCAGCCATGTTTCACGCTGTCGAGTCCTGCATTTCCTCGGAGCATGTCGAGCAGCGATTCGCGTACATCGATGAAGTATTCCCTTTTCTTTCCGTTCACTGTGCAGGTGATCGCTTTTTTAGCCATGTATTGTTCCTCCCGCTTTTTCAATCGATGCGACGGTTGCCCTGCGGGCAAGCTCTTTCACCAGGTGGAGCCGGAACTCCTTGGAAGCCCTCCAACTGGTTCGTGGTCTCACATCCGCCTCCACGTTAGCCGTGATGATGTCCAGTAGATGTGCATCCACTGCATGGCCATTGGCGGCCTTCTCGGCGGTGAGTGCACGTATCGGAGTAGGGGCTGCGACTCCAAATGCGATTCGTAGTCGTTCGATGTGTTTCTTATCCTTGGTGAGTTTCACATTCACCGAACACCCCAAGGTGGCGATATCCATCGCTTTCCTCTTCGCATATTTTATGTAATGTCCGCAGGTCTGATCCCAACTTTCTTTCGGGATGCGTATCGCGGTGAGGATCTCTTCCGGTTTCAGGTCGACTTTTCCTGGTCCCAAGTTGAATTCTGCGTAGGGCAGGTTTCTTACTCCATCGGCACTTGAGAGTTCGAGGATCGCGTCGTAGGCTTTGAGTGTGGTTGCCGAATCGGCACTGGTCACTCCATTGCAGATGTTTCCACCGATGGTCCCGATATTCCGTATCTGAGGTCCTCCTATCTGATCCACAGCATCGCCAAGAACCGGGACATGTTGTTTGATCAGTGGATCCATGGTGATACCGGTGAAGCTTGTGAGGGGGCGGATGATCAATTCCCCATTGTCCTGGATAGAGACTCCCCGTAGTTCATCCAGCATATAGATGCTGATGATGTCGCATCCGGCGAGTTTACCTTCGCGCAACTTGATGAGAATATCGCTTCCTCCTGCGAGCAGCAATGCTTCGGGGTGGACTTTCTTCAAGGCCAGGGCTTCTTCCACGGTATTCGGTTCGTAGAGTGTATTGAAATCGTACATCTTGATCTCCCTTTAATTATATGAGTCCCGCTTGTTCAAATGCGAAGAATAGTCTCTCGGGATGCAATGGGATCGAATCGACCGCCACACCGGTTGCGTTGAGCAATGCGTTTCTGAGTGCCGGGGCTACAGGTATGGCCGGCGGTTCTCCCAGGGACTTGTTTCCGTACGGTCCTGTGGGATCGTTGGTTTCCACGAATTGTGCGTGAAGTTCCGGAGTGTCGATCGCAGTCATCAACTTGTAATCGAGCAGGTTTCCGTTCAACATTTTTCCAGTCTTCGGGTCGAACAGCAGGTATTCGGTGAGCCCATAGCCAAGTCCCATGCTCATTCCTCCATGTACTTGGCCTTCCGCTGTCTGGTGGTTGATGATGGTTCCCGAGTCGTGGACATTGATGATGTCGAGTACTTTGATCTGGCACATCGGGATATCGACTTCGATTTCAGTGAAGCAGACTCCGAAGGAATAGGTGTTGTCGGAACAGTGGTGGGTCTCCTCGGCCGCGATGTGGTTGGAGTGGGTGAGGCTGTAACATGCTTCCAGAGCGACGTCGGCGACCGATAGCAACGGTTCGTTCTTGTTCGTGTGGGTGATCTGGTTCTCCTTGATATCGAGGTCCCATGCATCCTTGTCGAGCATGGTGGCGGCGAATTCGAGGATTTTCCTTTTCAGTGATTCGGCGGTTTTCTTTACCGCAAGTCCAGAGACATAGGTTTGTCGTGAAGCATACGCTCCGGTATCGTAAGGGGTCACATCAGTGTCTTGTTTGCTGATGATATGGATTTTGTCGACGGTGAACCCCGCGGTTTCCGCTGCCATCATGGTGAATACAGTGTCGGCGCCTTGGCCGATTTCGGTGGCTCCCATCTGAAGCTGAGCCGATCCGTCCTGATTCAGTACCATTCTGCAAGCCGCGGTTTCGAGGCTAATGGGGTAGACTCCGGTTTTGTAACAGAAGATCGCCATTCCGACACCTTTCCTTACAGGTCCACTCTGGTTGGCATACGCTATTCTTTTCCTGCTGTAGTCGAGATAGGCATCTCCTTTGTCGATGCATTCCTCCAGTCCAGTGGAATGGCAGGTGATGGTGGTCACCGGATCGACGAAGCCGAGTTTCATCATGTTCCTCTTTCTGAATTCGATGGGGTCGAATCCGGTCTTCGCGATGATGTCGTCGACATGTGATTCGAGTGCGAAGCCGATTTGCGGTATACCGTAGGCGCGCATTGCGCCCGCAGTGGGTAGATTCGTATAGACTGTATAGGCGTTGCCCTTGATGGCTCCCACCGGGTACATCATTCGAAATCCGTTGACTGCGTTGGCAACCAGTGCATGGGCATGAGATGCATAGGCTCCCTGGTTGGAATAGGCGTCTATGGAACGGGCTACGAAATTTCCTTCCTTGTCCACGTAGGAGACAATATGAAATTTCATCGCATGACGTGTCCTCGTGCAGTTGAACGTCTCTTCCCTGGTATATTCGAGTTTGACTGAGCGGCCACCTACACGAGTGGTCAAAAAGGCGTTCAAAGGTTCAGTGAGGGCATCCTGTTTGTTTCCGAATCCTCCACCGATGTAGGGTTTGATGATCCGTATGTCGCCGAATCCGGTTCCAAGCGCTTGGGCACATACCCGCCTTACGATATGGGGGATTTGGGTTGAACTGACCACAACGATCTTGCCAGCTTCCATATAGGCGAAGCTCATGGCGTTCTCAATGTGGCAATGGGAGACTATCGGGGTTTCGTAGTCCCCTTCTGTCTTGATGAGGTTGGGATCCTGGCTTGCTTCATCGAATGAACCGATCTCATAGGTGGAGTGGACCAACACATTGTCGGGGCGTTCCTCGTGGATTGCCATGGCCCCCGGTTCCATCGCTGATTCGACCGAGAGGATGGGCATGTATTCTTCATAGGTCACTTTGATGTTTCGCAGCGCCTCAGCGGCCGAAAGTTCGTCTTCCGCAATGACTGCGGCGATGTCGTCTCCATAAAAACGTACTCGTGTGTTGAGGAGTTTCCTGTCGGCGATGTCCTGATGTTTCTTCTCCGTCGACCACGGGTGTCCTGCGGTGGGGAATTGGATGTCGGGTACATCGAAGCAGGTGACTATGTCGATCACTCCCGCAACCTTCCATGCTTCACTGAGGTCGAAGGATTGCACCAGACCGTTGGCGATGGTGCTGTGCAGGACCTTCGCCACCAGGGTGTTGGGTCCCAACAGGTCCTCGGTATATTTCGCCTTGCCGGTGACTTTCTCCTTGGCATCGACTCTTTCTAAGGGTGTTCCGACTATCCGCATAGCCCCTCCTTGTATGTGTTTCGGTCAGTGATTCCTGCTATGGTACACATATTTCCTTCCAGTGAAAATATCTGTGGGAAGTTCTGCTGAGTAGGTACTTCTCGCAGTGTGGGCGGATGTGTTTTCACAGGCCTTCATCCGCATCTTTTATATTACAACAAAATGCAACAAATTCAAGGATTTTTCTTGGCTA
>JAFGUP010000350.1 GCA_016938475.1 Sphaerochaetaceae bacterium | reverse complement strand
TTTCACCCATCTGTAAAGTATCAACAGAGTACTCCGAATTGATAAGTGAATCAAGGTTATCGGGGACGATACACGGCGGAGCGTATCTGAAGATACCGCCTCTTCGATACGAAAAAGCCATTGTATTTTTGATTAAATATTGGTATGCTTCAGCTCTGAATCCATAATGTTGAGGTGTCCACATGAAACGAATCATTCTGATGACAACAATTCTCCTTCTTTGCGCCATATCCATTCTAAGCGGAGCCGGACAGACGGATCAGACCCGGAGTCCGGGTACTGCCGCAACGGATGCCTCGTCTCAACGTGTGGAGCTTCCCGCCTCCCCTTCCCATATTGCTGTAGTCGGTAAGGCGGCACTGATACCGGCCGATGCTCTGTTCATGTTCGACAGCGCACACACCGCGAAGGTATCGATGGCAAAGACAAATCAGGGGCTCGGGGACTTCTTCGCCTTTCTGCGTGATGAAGAGAACCCTGAAAGACTGTCTCAGAATATCGGAGCGGAAGAGTTGATTTCGATGCAGGCTGACCTGATACTGACAAAACTGAGAAACAGGAGTGCTCTTGCTCCCGTGCTGGAACCCTTCGGGATCCCTCTGTTCGCCCTTGATCTTGAAAGCGCAGAAGCCTGGAGTGAGGAGATCCTCTCACTGGGAGAGCTTCTGAACGAGAGGGAGCGGGCACTTCAGATCACACAGTTCTTCCGGGAAAAGGAAGAGAACATCGTGAACACTCCCCTCTCAGGACCTCAGAAGCGAGTCCTCGTCCTCCAGGCAACCACGGGGGACGGGATCACGAGCTTCTCGGTAGCCCCCGGGGACTGGATACAGCAGGAGATTATCACGAAGGCAGGGGGGATTCCTGTGTATGACGAGTCTATGAACGCAGCGAACGGCTGGTCGGTGGTGAGCTTTGAACAGATCAGCGCCTGGGACCCGGATGTGATTATCATCGTCAGCTACCGTTCCCATGGCGGTTCCTACGTGGAGCAGATATACGACTCCCCGCTCTACGAATCACTGAACGCAGTGAAGAATAATCAGGTGTACCTCGCACCGAGTGACTACGTGAACTACTTCCAGAGCGATAGCCGATGGATACTTGCCCTTCAGTGGCTTGCTCAGACACTCTATCCACAACAGTTCGCTTCCCTTGATATGGAGCAGGAACTGCGTGACTTCTACAGCCGACTCTATGCTGTTCAGGATGAGAAAAAACTTGATCACCTGGTCACTGTGTACCGTGAATCTCTCCGCTGACATCGTGTAAGGGGAAAGGACGAAGAACAGTGAATACGGAATACACACAGAGGGAGAGACGATATCGCAGAAACCTTGTGTTTCTTGCCCTCCTTCTTATGGCGGCAGCCTTCGGGGTTCTGTGGGCGGGACGATACGGGACCTCGTTCTCCGTAGGACCGGATCAGTCGGTCAGCGGACCGCTGCTGAAACAGATCATCCTCAGGCTGAGGGCTCCACGTATCGTGATCTCGATCCTGGGTGGAGCATCCCTTGCTGCAGCCGGTTTCGTCTTTCAGATGCTCTTTGCCAATCCTTTGGTAGAACCAGGGTTTCTCGGTGTCTCTCAGGGCGCCGCCTTCGGAGCGGCGGCGACGATAGTGTTTCTGGGATATCATCCGCTGCTGATACAGGTACATGCGACGATCGCTGCCCTGCTGGCACTCTTTCTCTCCTACCGGTTCGCCAAGATGTTCCGTTTCGGGGGGTGGCTGTTGCGTCTTCTGCTGAGCGGCATTGCTGTGGGAGCACTGTTCAACAGTTTCCTGTCTATCATAAAAGTACTGGCTGACCCCATGACAAGCCTTCAGGAGATCACGTTCTGGATGATGGGGGGACTGTACAACATCACCTGGGAACGGGTGCTCAGCACATTTCCGGTCATGACGGGAGGTTTGTTCATTCTCCTTCTGTTCAGGTGGAGGATCAATCTCCTCTCCCTGCCCGACAGAACCGGTCACACCCTCGGTATCCGTGTCGTCACCGAACGGATCATCCTGCTCGTGATAGCGACTCTCATCACCACGAGTATCATCTCGGTAGCAGGTCTCGTTTCGTGGATCGGTCTCATAGTACCGCATCTGGCGCGGCGTCTGTTCTCAAGTGATTCCCGCTATGCACTGCCGGCCTCGATGCTGATGGGTGCACTGTTTCTGCTGATCAGTGATACCCTGGCTCGTACTCTGCTGCCCAGTGAGATACCTCTTGGTATCATCACCAGCATCTTCGGTGCCGTCCTGTTCATCATCATCCTGTCCAGCAGAAGAGCTGAGGCAACCCTATGAATGCCTTTACGCTCACCGAGATCAGCTATACCTATGAGAATACGGGGCAGAAGGCTCTGAGGGATTTCACCTTCTCGTTCCCGGAGGCAGAGACTACGGTCATCCTGGGTCCTAACGGCGCCGGGAAATCGACGCTGATGGATCTACTGCTTTCGTTCAGAAAACCTTCCAGTGGAACCCTTTCTCTTTTCGATATACCCGTACAGAGGTACACGAAACAGGAACTGGGAAAACTCGTCGGGCTTGTACCTCAGGAGGAGCGGAGCAGATTCGCCTTCACTGCCTTCGAGTTCACCCTCTTCGGACGGGCTCCCTACCTGCACCATATGAAAAGCCCGTCCCGGGAAGACGTTCACATCGCACGACAGGCTCTCGAGGATGTAGGGTTAACACACCTGAGTCACCGACCGGCAGGAGAGTTGAGCGGAGGTGAGCATCAGCTCCTCCTGTTCGCACGGGTTCTCGCACAGAACCCGAAGATCATCCTGCTCGATGAGCCGACAAGTGCACTCGACCCGGCAAATACCGCCCGTATCATCGGGATGCTGACACTCCTGAAGGAGCGGGGAAAGACCCTCATCATCACCACGCATGATCCTTC
>JAFGUP010000349.1 GCA_016938475.1 Sphaerochaetaceae bacterium | reverse complement strand
GAAAGCTCTTGAGAGAAAGGGCGCAACTCACTCCGCCAGCGGGATCTCCCGCTCGACCGGTGTTGTCGGCTTCTCCACAACATCGTCTATTGAAACCATATCCGTCCCCGTGCTCGGTTCCACCGCGGCCGGAGCACCGATTCTTTCAGAAGAGAACAAAGAATACGACCTTAATCTTCCATCGAAGATGCTCTCCAGCAGTGGCGAGTTCTTTGCCCTTCATGTCGAGGGAGACAGTATGATAGATGCCGGTATCATGGATGGAGACCTTGCGGTGATACGAAGCGGATCGCAGGCACGTAACGGCGAGATTGTAGTTGCAAGGGTCGGAGAACAGCAGGGAGTAACACTGAAACGCTACTATCTCACCGATCATGCCATCGAACTCCGCCCCGAGAACCCGAAATACGGGTCGATCTTCTCCCGTGATGTCATCATCCTCGGGCGGCTCCAGCTGATTATCAGAGACTATGAGTAAAGTGTTTCCCGTCTACGCACTTACAGGTCCTGAATCCGGCGATAAAAGTGCGTTCCTCAAAGAGATCAGAACAGCTATCACAAAGGAGAACGGCAGTGAGCCAGACCTTCACCGCTTCTATCCCTTTGAGACACTCAACGGTGAGATGTTTGAAATCCTTGAAAATAACGCACTGTTCAGTGATCATGCCCTGGTGATTCTCAGCCAGCTTGAGAGTGCACCTGCCCAGCTTATCAACTCTGTCATCGAATACTGTAAAAAACCTTCCTCCTCATCAACTCTTGTTCTCATCTCGAGTGAGTTCCGACTGCCAAAAAAACTTGAGACTGTCATAGACAAGGATGCAAAGAAGATATTCTACGAGATGTTCGACTCACGGAAACCTCAGTGGGTACGCAGGACCTGTGCATCTCTGGCCCTCTCGATTGATGACGAGGCAATCGCCCTTCTGCTCGACCTTGTCGAAAATGATACTGCTATCCTGAGAATGAACATCATAATGCTCGGACAGTTTCTCGCTCAATCAGGAAAGACGCACATCACGGAAGCCGATATCGAATCGTACATCCAGCATACCCGAAGTGAAAGCGCCTTCAGCCTTTTCGAATCCATGGCAACCAACACGTACCAGCATGCACTGCAGACTCTCAGTGCCCTGATGGCAGAAGAAAGCGGAGGCGGGATAGCCATCATATCGATACTCCTGTGGGTTTTTCGGCGCCTAACCTCCATAGCGGAAAACCGCGAAGAAGGAGCTGACTGGGAAGATGCGGCAAAGAGTGCGAAGGTGAACGGCAAGAAGACACCTCTCACCCGCAAAAAGGATCATGAAATCTACCGTCAGGCACTGAAACGCTACAGCCTGCCTCAGTGCCGCCAGATCATCGCTCTGCTCAGTGAGTATGATATCAGAGTGAGAGAGAATCCCAAGGAACTGGAGCAGACTCTTCTTGAGATGATGGTATCGACCATCATCCTCCATAAGGGACGTAAACCGGAGGCCCCTGCTTTTCTTGAAATCGCTACAGATGCAGTGTTCTGAGGAGCCTGTGTGCGACCTCCACAGGAATCTGTGTTTCTCGCGCAATATCTTCAGCTGAGGAGGAAAGGATATCCTCCAGAGTTCCGAAGGTGCTCATCAGGCGTTTCGAACGTGCCTCTCCGATGCCGGGGATCGATTCGAGCAGGGAGAACGATGCCTCCCGTGACCGCTGAGATTGATTGAGAGATGTTGCGAACCGGTGCGTCTCATCCCGGATTGCTATCAGGACTCTCAGACCGGGCGAATCGAGTGGAAGCATAAGAGCTTCCCTCTCATCCGGGAAATAGATCTCCTCTCGCTCCTTGGCAAGACCAATGACCGGCAGAGTATCGAGACCGAGGGCAACAAGAGCTTCCTTCGCACTGTTGACCTGCCCCTGACCTCCATCAATCATTATAAGATTGGGAAGCTTCTTCTTCTCAAGTATCAATCGTGAATACCGTCTTGTGACCGCCTCCCTGATCGCCCCGTAGTCATCGATCCTTCCATCAAGAGATCTGATATTGAACCGTCTGTAGTTCTTCTTGTCAGGATGCCCGTCGAGAAAGCTGATCAGTGATGCAACCGTATATTTCCCGCTGAGCTGTGCAATGTCGAAACCTTCGATTCCCGTAGGGACCTCCTCGAGAGAGAGAACTTCCATCAACTCCTCAAGCGCCTCGGGATTCTCCCTGCTCTTCAGTCTTTTTTCCACATCACGAGATGCATTCTCGCTGCTCATCCTCAACACACGGTAATGCTTTCCTTCGGATGGCACCTTCACCTCGATATCGAAATGAAGCTCCTTGTTCACAAACGAACGAATCAGCTCACTGTCGACATCATGGGAGACGAAAATCATCTGTGGAAGGTTTCCCCCGTCTGAATAGTACTGGGTGAGAAAATGTATCAAGGTCTCGGTCTCATCACCAAGGGTCTCGGCACGGTAGAGAGCCTTGCCCATCAGCTTGCCGTCTCTGATCTGCAGGATGGACACGGTGGCGAGGTGCATACGCATCTCAACGGCAATATAGTCCCGACTCTCGAACGAGAAGTCCTGCACCTGCTGCACCTGCGATACAGATTCCAGAGCCTGCAGGAGATCTCTCTGCAGTGCCGCCTTTTCGAAGTTGAGTTCCTTCGAGGCCGCAAGCATCTCAGCCTTCGTTGTCTTTATCAACTCATCATCAGACCCTTCAAGGAAATCGATAACCTTCTTGATATACTCACCATAGGCTTCCTTGCTCACCTTTCCTGCACAGGGTCCGCTGCAGCGCCCGATATGATAATAGAGACAGGGCGAGATCCGTTTCCTCAACGGGGTGCCGCACTTCCTCAGAGGGAACAGTTTCTCGATGAGATCAAGATAGCCGTACAGACTTTTAATGTCGGGATATGGACCGAAGTAGCGTGACCCGTCCTGTATTACGCGACGTGTCTTGAAGACCTTGGGGAAGTCTTCATTGGTGATACGGATCAGGGGATAGCTCTTTCCATCCTTCAGGTTGATATTATAGTGGGGACGGTGCTCCTTGATCAGATTATTCTCAAGAACAAGAGCTTCATATTCATTTCCGGTAAGGATATAGTCGATCGAAACGATCTTCGTGACAAGGAAACTTGTTTTTATGTCCTTTCCTGAAAGAAAGTAACTTGTGACCCTGTTCCGCAGATCCTTCGCTTTGCCGATATAGACGATCTTTCCGGAAACGTCTTTCATGATATAGACGCCGGGGGCATGCGGGAGATTCTTGGCCTGTTCTTTCGGTGTAGGATCCATCAGAGGCTATCGTATCGCTGTGCCTTCCAAATTGCAATAGAGGGCTTACCCAGTGCACTGCAGGAAGGCCTTCGAGAGGAGAGCTGAATAGCGCTCTATCAGGAAACAAACGCTCGAAAAAACTCGGTACTCTTCACCTCGAAAGTCCCCTTCTGCCTGTCGGTCCTTGTCGGCCGCTGCATCAGCTCACAGATACCGTGCTGACACAGCTTCCGTGCCACGAAGGAACTGAAGAGCTCTATGAACCCATCGAAATCGGTATCCAGGTCCCTGAGAATCACATG
>JAFGUP010000348.1 GCA_016938475.1 Sphaerochaetaceae bacterium | reverse complement strand
TGTGGACACAACAGGACCTGAACCAGCGATCGTTGGCATTGTCGCCCTAGGGTCAACAACCGCCATGATACAATGGACAACCGATGAAGCGGGTAATTCACTCGTGACCTATGGCCCAACCCCATCCTACGGATACCTTGATGGTCAATATATGGAGTACACCACCCAACACATCGTGCATCTCTCTCGACTTCTTCCGGGGACACTCTACCACTACAAGACGGTCTCACGAGATCTATCCGGGAATGTAGGAACGTCAGAGGACAAGACTTTTGTAACATTAGGGTCCGATGGTGAACCAGTAGAGACAGTAGAAACCCCAATACCACCACCCAACACCCTCCCCGGCCTCGAAGAGGGTCTCACCGATGATGAAAGCAGTATCCTAGACACGATCAGTAGGGCTAGTGAGTCGTTCATTACGGCAATACTCAGTGTCCTTCCCAACAACCCGAATCTGGATAAGATACCTGAGGAGGCGTTCGTACAGACGATAGAGGAGATCGCACCAAAGGTGGTCAGCGCTCCTGAGATCACGAGTCAAGACTTGAGTGTTGAGGTAGGGCCTGACTGGGCAAGATTTCGATGGGTGACGAACAAGAAGAGCAATGCGGTGGTAGCCCTTAGTGAGGACGCGGGATTTGATGGGGTGTACGGTCGTATCGAGGGTGATCCAGAGACACTGGCAATAGAGCACACAGTGTTGATCGAAGGGTTGAAACCACAGACCATGTACCACTACCAACTGCAGAGTAAGGGAAGTTAGGGAGGATAGACCAAGAGTCCTGACGCTACCTTTACCACGACATCCTTGTTCTCTGAGATCAAGGACCTTGGATTCCGCAGTATCGGTGCTGATGAGGCGGTCGTATCATGGACGACCAGTATTCCTACCAAGACCACCGTAGAGGTGACCGACACGGCAACCGGGGAGAAGAGCGTGTACGAAGATGCGAGTTTCTTGAAGGAACACACCCTTGCGGTGACAAACCTGTCATTCTCCACCAACTACGTACTGCAGGTACTCTCCGAAGATGAAGCGGGTAGTCTCTCTTCCTCATCGGTCATACCCTTCAGTACCCAGGCATCACTCATTCCCCCCGTCATCTCTGATGTACGAACGTCGACCGCACTGGTACCGGGACAAGGAGGTAAGGTACAGACCATTATCTCGTGGAGGACCGACAAACCTTCGACGTCACGCGTGTTGTATGAACATGGAGTGAGTGCGAGTACCGAACTCTCAGCCTTTACACCACTGAACCTCAACTTGGTGAAAGACCACGTGGTGGTGACCACTGCGTTCAAACCAGGTGCAGTGTACCGCTTCCGTATCGAGAGTATTGATGGTGCAGGACACATCTCCTACTCGAAAGACTATACCATCCTGACACCGAGACAGGAGGAGAACATTGTTGACCTCATCATTGATAACTTCGAACAGAGTTTTGGGTTCTTGAAGAGGGTGAAGTTTTAGAAACGACAAATGGGGAAAACATTCACATAAGGTCTCCTCTTCGAACATGATATAATTGACAAGAAACATATACGATAGATTTTTTATGAACACAGAACCACTTATAAAACTGGATAATGTCTCACTTGCTCACAACAGAGGACAAGCAAATGAGGTGTGGTCGCTCAAAAACATCAGTGCCGAGATATACCCTCAAGAACACATTATATTCTTTGGCCCTTCCGGTTGTGGTAAATCCAGCCTTCTCAATACGATCGCAGGCCTTGAAAGACCCACAGAAGGTTCAGTCGTTGTCGATGGTACCGATCTCACAAAACTTTCCAGAAAACAAATGATACATTTTCACCAATCCACGATCGGCATGATCTTCCAAGCATATTTCCTCATCCCCCACCTTACCGCACGAGACAACATCATTCTTCCACAGCTCTTTGCAAAAAAATCACGAAGCGAACGCTTGAAACAAACAGAACGTCTTATGGACCGTTTTGGTATCACCGACTTCCAAAAACGTCGCCCGGCAATGCTCTCCGGAGGTCAGCAACAACGCGTAGCGATCGCGCGCGCACTGGCGAACAACCCTACCGTTCTCCTTGCCGATGAGCCGGCGGGAAACCTCGACTCCAACAACACATACATAGTCTTGAACCTTCTCTCAGAATTC
>JAFGUP010000347.1 GCA_016938475.1 Sphaerochaetaceae bacterium | reverse complement strand
CGGACAGTCTGACAGCACATGGTGCTCCTATAGACACAGGTGTGAGAAACACATGCACTCGACTGTGCGGTATGCATGTGCCTCTACAGTCAGGAACACCGGGGAGCACGTACCTCACGAGTCAACCAGCTTGCTGTCATCGATATCATCTACTCTCTGATGGTCTCGAAGAACCTCGATGCATCAATTGAAGCCATAGAACACACGATGGAAGTGACGCATCGCACACTCGGGCGATCTTCACAACAGGAATCAGCCAGAGAAGAACGGTCGTGATTCCTGACTGTTTCCTATGTACTGGGCCTCAATGACACGGACCCCATACATCTCTACTTGATCAGTCCTTGAACAGTACGTAGAGTCTTCTGAATATTTCGTTTTTCAGCAAGACCACATAATTTCGCCCACTTTCACCATCGCAATGGTGGTCTCAATTGTCTCTGCCAGCTTCGTTCTTACTCGGTCAAGGTATACGTTCGCTTCGCTACGCCGAGTCTTCCCTCAATGGGAATCCGGCCCATCTCATCGCGTCGGAATTCTTTCAGCATAGCACGATACACTCCCTGATCCTTCGGAGGTCTACCCAGTGGAGGACCGGCAAGACGAATCCCAGATTCTTTGCAGTACCTCAGATTTTCTCCCGTCCTGTAAATCTTATCTGTCAGAATCGACTGAGGATAATACCCGAATCGTCTATGGTAATCCTCACCATGCTCTTTCAGTTTTCAGAGGTAAAACCGGTGTAAAATCCGAGAAAGTCGTATCCCTTGAGACGTTCCTGAAACATCTTCGCAAGAACAGGGACCTTCCGGTCGACATAATCATAGATTTTCACTTCTTCCTTTCCCATGCCTCTACGAAGGAAAAAGAAGTGGTCGACGCTATCAACACGTAGATTTTCTACCTGGAACCGAATCTCAAAGTTTCACTAAGACACAAAGAGCATTTCTTTGAAAGGTGTCGTGGTAATAAAAGATACCATTACTGAAAGAGATGTCTGATTTTTGCACTTCTGATTATATCGGTGTATCTTGAATAATCGCCTGACTCCCATCTCAATCGCCCTGCTATAAGAGCAGGATTCCGTTTCAACCGCGAAGCATATTGGTGTATGAGAGTATTATTTACTCGCGAATGAGCGAGGAGTGACTCCACATCCTTTGCGGGAAACAACATCTCTCTCGCAAGAGCATCTGCTTCTGCTTCCGGGCCTTCCGTCATCCGCCCCTCATTTCCATCGATAGCATCAAAGAAAGCTTTCGAATTTGATTCGAGATGCAGCTTGATATGGGCTAGTCCATGCACGAGGGTAAACAAGAAATTATCTACCCGGTCATATCGAAGAGTCAGGGCGACAACAGGCGTTTTGTCACCTGAAATAAAAGCAGCTCCATCTATATATGTCCCGGACAGATGAGCTTCCGTGACAAAAAGGATTCCGTATGAAGCAAGATACTCTTCAACGAGAAGAGGACCATGAGAATACTGACTGAATTCCAGAAGAGCTGAAAAGAACTCATCATCCAACCGGTCTCTATTGAACTTACAAGGGTTATAACCTTTCACCCGATGTAAGATATGGGCCTGCCACGCAAGAAGTGCATTCCTATTCGCCTGATTCTTTGATTCTCCCTGTCGGCAATACATTACATCCGGAGATCCTGCGGGAAATACCGAGAACAAATCTTCGAGGACTTTTTCGAAGTAAAGCTTGGCCTCACGGACTTTCTCGTACCCTTGGAAATAACCCAGATGTACCATCTCACGAAAGGGATACTGGGAAAGATCGTATTTCTTGGCAGGAACCTCATGAACAAGGGTATCCTGAAGCAGAATTTCAGCAGGAATACCCAGCTCATCATGAAGCGCTCTCATCATGGCTATGCTGAGAGGACGCTTACGATTAAGGACTTCAGATACTCTGCTTGCACTACCGAGCACGGACACGAGATCTTTCTGAGTCAACT
>JAFGUP010000346.1 GCA_016938475.1 Sphaerochaetaceae bacterium | reverse complement strand
TTTATCATGCCCCTCGCCCTTTCGCATGTCATGGCAGGAATCTTCAGGGGGGCAGGAAAATCTATGGTACCCATGTCTGTCATGTTAGCCTGTTGGTGCATCTTCCGTGTCATCTATATCAAAGTCGCCCTCTCGGTGCTGATGGATATCCGTGTCGTCTTCTGGGCATACCCCATCACCTGGAGCATGAGTGCGGTCATCTTTATCATCTACTACTTCAGTACCGACTGGATGGGAAGCAGAAGGCGAAGGCCTGATTGACAAGGTTTTCTCTTTTTACGATGATGCTATCTATCATGCGAATACGCGATAGTTATCACCTGTATGCCTTCATCACTGTTCTCTGCTGGTCACTCATATTCGTGCTGACACGGATCATGATGCCTGAGGTAAGCTCAGCCTCCATCGGAGCACTGCGCTGCGTCATCGCATCAGTGACGATGATTATCGCACTGGCTCTGATGAGCTCCAGGCTCCCGAGAATGAAAGATATTCCCCTGTTTCTGCTGACCGGTATCGTCGGATTCTATCTCTACCTTCTGATGTTCAATGAAGGACTCAAGACGGCAAACTCCTCAATGGGAAGTGTCATCATCGCAACCAGTCCTATCATCACCGCTGTTATAGCAAACCTGCTGCATAAGGAACGGTTGAAACTCTTCCAATGGCTCTCCATGGGACTCTCTCTCATCGGAGTCATAGTACTCTCAATGATGAGAGATTCTTCCAGCGCCATGACAGGAATTCTCTGGCTTGTGGCAGCAGCATTCCTGATCAGCTATTATAATATTCTTCAGCGTAGCCTGAGCAGACGCTACACAGCTTTGGAAACCGCAACCTACAGTATGGCAGGGGGGACGATCTTCTACCTGTTCCATCTCCCCAAAGCAATCAGTGAGATGCAGAGCGTTCCGATTATCTATGTCCTCTACATTCTGATCCTTGGGGTTTTTTCCAGTGCCATAGCCTATGTGATGTGGACAAAGGCTCTTTCCAAGGCAGAGCTCGCTTCGCAGGTGACCAACTATATGTTCGTCACCCCTTTCCTCTCCTCCTTCTGGGGTTATGTTCTGGCAGGGGAGACGGTGAGTAAAGCAACTCTTGCAGGCGGAGCGCTCATCCTGGCAGGCCTCTTTTTCTTCAACTGGGGGGAAGCGATACCCACTATCTGGTTATCCAGATAAATGATAGGTACTCAACAAAGAGGGTATCTACTTAAAAGACCTGTTTACTTCTGGAAATTTTCGGATTAGACACGAAGAAACTCCCTGCAATTGCAAGGAGTTTCACTTTTGGGCCCAGTAGGACTTGAACCTACGACCCACGGATTATGAGTCCGATGCTCTAACCAACTGAGCTATAGGCCCGACTCGAATGATAATAACGGAGATCCTTTTTCTCTGTCAATATCCTGATACAGCTTTCCCTTCTTGCGTTTCTTTCTTTCTCCCGCTATAATCCGCACTCATGAGTACACAGAATAATTCATTGCATTGGGCTGATATATACGCAGATAAAGTTATCCGTGAAAAAGGGGATAAAGAGAAGTATACCTGTGCCAGCGGGATCACTCCCAGCGGAACGGTGCATATCGGGAACTTCAGAGAGATCATCTCGGTGGATCTTGTGGTCAAGGCGCTTCGCGCGAAGGGAAAAGATGTTCGTTTCATCTACTCCTGGGATGACTATGATGTCTTCAGAAAGGTTCCGAAGAACATGAAGGACCCTGAACTGCTTTCCACCTTCCTCAGGAAGCCGATTACTCATGTGCCCGACACGAACGGGGAGTGGGAGAGCTACGCTCAGGCGAACGAGAAGGCTGTTGAGGCCCTTCTTCCTGTAGTGGGCATCGAACCTGAGTATATCTATCAGGCAACACGGTATGAATCGAGTGTCTACGCTGAACTGATGAAGACAGCGCTTGAGAAGAGGGAAGAGATCAGAGCCGCCCTGAATGAGCACAGGACGCAGCCGCTTCCTGACTCCTGGTTCCCGGTGTCCGTATTCAGCACTTTTACCGGCAAAGATACGACAACGGTGCTTGCCTATGACGGTGAGTGGG
>JAFGUP010000345.1 GCA_016938475.1 Sphaerochaetaceae bacterium | reverse complement strand
CTGCGGCTTGTTAGAAAGTTGCGGAATCAAGATCCTTACCCTTCCTTACTCCTCGGATGCCTTCAATGGATTATCTGTTGGCGAGGATGATAAGGGTCCGGCAATAATCATCAACACGTGGGATAGGATCAGTATCGAACGCCAGATATTCAGCACTGCTCACGAACTCGGCCACCTCCTGATGCACCTGTCAGACTACGATGGAAACGCACTCTCTGAAGACAAGGCCCAGGAGAAGGAAGCAGACCTCTTTGCCGGATACTTTCTCATGCCCGCACAAGGCTTCGACTCTGAGTGGAAAGATACTGCCGGTATGCCATTTGCAGAGCGGGTTATGAAGATCAAGAGCATCTTCAAGGTAAGTTATAAGAGCGTCCTCTATCGCCTGAAGCAGAAAGGTGTAGTCGATGACACGATATGGTTTCGCTTCCCGCAGCTCTATGAAGCCAGGTACAATAAGAAGCTGTCCTATAAAGAAGAACCCTTCCTGGAAGGATCAGAACCTTTTGGACTTAAATCCTTCGACTTCTATGCGGACCGGTTGAGTCGTCTTGTCCGAAGAGCTGTTGAGGAAGATAAGATTTCCATCTCGCGGGCATCTGAGATTTTGAACGTCTCCTTTGAACAGATGATGGAACGTGTTGCTGAATGGGAGGATTTTGCTTGATCGAAACTTCCCCAGAGCGATTCATGATTATGGACGCCTGTGTCCTGATTGACTACATGACTGGAGAGCCGGAACTTTTCAAGCTCATCTCATCCCATCCCATCCCATATCGGTCCAATCTACGTTGCCACGCCAATTCTGGAAGAAGTGAATTCTATCGGGTCTCTAGAAGAATTGGAAGATCTGGGACTCATTCCCATTGAACCTGAAATTGAAGATGTATTCACGGCACAGGAGATGGACGGACAGACATCCTTCCAGGACAATATATGTTTCCTTACTGCTAGACGGCAGAGATTCACCTGCGTTTAAAATGATACGCACCTGAGAAGGTTCTGTTCACATGCGAGTATACCCACTCTGTGGGGATTGGAACTGATTCTGCTTCTCACAAAGGTTGGTGGAATACGGAAGAATGAAGCGTTCAGTATAGCAAAAAGAATACAAAAATCGAATCCACGACACATTACTCTCAAGATTCTGAGCGACTTTGAAGATTCATTGAAACGGATATAGAGATATGAGCTGAGAAAGGTGTTTTGGGAATATCATATTCCAGGATCCCTTTTCCATCATATTCCCGACAGCTGTCTGGAGCTTGGACACGGCTTCAGAGAATTATTCCCTGTAGGGAATCATTGCTCCTGTTAGGCTTGTATCCGGCTCATGATAGATGTTTCACTCGCCAGCGGACCAGTGATTCGAGCGTCGTGCTGTGATACAGCGGTACAAGTTCTTCGACCGAATCCCAGTTCAGTGTCT
>JAFGUP010000344.1 GCA_016938475.1 Sphaerochaetaceae bacterium | reverse complement strand
CTTCACCCTCGCCACCGTATAGGTGCAGTCCTCTATCTGCCCGTGAGCCTTTTCAAGTGTTCGGTAATACAGGTCAGGGTCATGTTCAGCTGCCTTCAGGTATTCAGGAGTGAAGTAGGCAGCACACTCACTGAGGAGTGTTTTATGATTCCCCTTCAACCCTCCCAAATACTGTCCTTTCCCTGCAATAATAACCTCTATGGTCTCCTTTTGAGTATTCATCGCATCAAAGAATACAAGAGTTCCCTTCAGATTCATCGTCGAGAGCACTTTCTGGGCCATAGGAATTTCATTGCTCTTCTGATCTATCTGAACCGACTTAAGACAGATCCCATTATAGGATGAGTAGACATGAAGCGTCTGAATGTTCCGTATCACATGTCCTGAATCATCAGGACGTCGTCCGGAACTTCTTGATTCCTTTCCATCCACACACAACTGACGTATCGACGGTTCGCGAATCTTCAACGCTTTACGAAGATCTTCCATTGCTTCCATGATAAACGTTACGATCGCCTCATCAAGCTGCTCCATATCGACAAGTGAAAATACTCTACAAAACGTATCATGCGAGGGAATTCCTGATTTCAATGGCAGAAACCTGCGGAAATATTTCTCCTTGTAGGTGCACATCACCTCCATCTCCTGGAAGGTGAGAGCTCCCCCAAGCACCGCAAAGAATGCCAACACAAGAACTTCTGAAAGTGGGTAGGTAACCTTCCCACTCATACGGGGATCATCTACGTGTGTATCCAGAATACTGATCAGTCGATTAATCACTTTCTTCGTTGCTTTTCTCTCTGACTGCCATGGACCTATCGCATCCAAAGCTTCCCGTATCTCAAGAAACAGGTCCATTCCTCTCGTGCTGTCTTCCTTCATTCGATTACCTCCCATCGAAATCCATATGTGCGTGCAAGATCTCTGCATTTCGGTGAAACCGCTGCATCAACCCACTGACCGTTTACCCAGACTCGGGACACATAGCTGCAAGCCTGTAGAACCTCAGGCAGTCCCTCCCCAAGATGTGAACGAAGCGTACTTTTCATGCCACGTGCGGCCCGTTCGGATTCCGCCTTCAGCCGAGGTTGTAAAGGAAACGATATTCCGGGGTATACGACAGAAACCCAATCGTTCTCATATCCATACCTCATCTCTTGTCCATACAGCACATTCACGATAGCTCCGGCAACAATCATAGGCCCTTCATCTCCTGAGCGACGGAGAATTCCTTCCATCTGAGTTGTGCAGAACCATCTCATGAGTGCATATCCTCCACAACGAACGGAGCGAACCTCACCTTTCACCTTCGGTTTTGATCGAATAAGTCCTTCAGATTGCGTGATGGTACCGATATACTCATCGACAATCCTCTTAACTTTACTGGTTCCCTTTACACGTTCAGAATGCCCCCGATAGATGCGGTAGGTGGTTTCATTCACCTTATTGACATACATTCCTTTCTTTTTATGTTCCATGACCCAATCCGGGTAAGCCATTGCCCCTCCAATGTATTACATAGTATGTAATACATTGTACGATAAATCACCTAAGTATGCTAGATTTTTTTTCAATTTCGCTCGATTTTTCAGAGGTTATTTATTCTGGATCAATTAGTTGTCGGTCCTTCATGCGTTTGTCCTGAACTAAGGAATCGAGTCTGTCATCGAGGCGTAAGCAGAAGTATTTCATAGGGACCCGTGATGACCTCATCGTTGAGTCTTACCTG
>JAFGUP010000343.1 GCA_016938475.1 Sphaerochaetaceae bacterium | reverse complement strand
GGAGCATGGAAGAGATTGAGAAGTTGTCCAGGCAAGGTTCTCGATGTCAGCTGTGTCAATCGTGTTGCAGTCTTTTCCGGTCTGCTGATTTGCAGAGCTTTCCGGACTGTATGACAACTCCGGCCGCTATGTATCAGGCGTTCTCCCGGATTCTCCTGAGAGCTGGACCCCTCTCTCCGATATACAGCCCTCCTATGATCGCACTGGTTCCGATAAAGGCCTGAGCGGTGACCGGCTCTCCTAGAAACAGGGCTGCTGCGAAGAGTGTGACAAGCGGCATCGTGTAGATATAGATACTGGTCGCATAGACGCCGATGGTGGCAACCGCATGATTCCAGAACACGAAGCAGAAGGCACTTGCAAGAATCCCAAGGAACAGGAACAGGAGTGTATTGAGCGAAGTGAAGTTGGACACCAGTATCCGCGAATCATCGAAGAAGAGGGTGGGTATCAGGAAGATCAGTCCGTAGGTGATGAGCTTTCGTGTGTAGGTGATCAGGTGGTATTTCGTGGTGTCTATCTTCTTCAATAGGAGGGAATAGGTCGCCCAGGCTGCGGTTCCGCTCAGCGCGATGAAATCGCCTCTGAGGCTGAAGCCTTCGAAGCGCGTCCCGTTGAGAATCACAAGAACCACTCCTGTGAAAGCGAGAAGCGAACCCCAGATATAGGAAGGCTTGAGCGTTTCGCTTTTCAGGAAAAACGCTCCGGCCAGTGCCGTCGTAAGAGGTGCGAGGCTGGTGAGGATACCCACATTCGAGGCGCTGGTCATCGTGAGTGAGAGGGTCTCTACTCCGTAGTAGACCGTCACTCCTGCAGCCCCGCTCAGTGCGAACAGCACCTCATCCTTCAGGGAGAGTGGCTTCCTCGGATGTTTCATGTCCAGCAGGTAGAGCGTAATGACACCCATGATGAACCTTACGACAAGGATCTCACTCATGGTAAAACTCTTCAGCAGCTGTTTTGTAGCTATGAAGGTTATTCCCCAGATCATCACTGCAGCGAATGCGCTTGCGTGACTCACTGCCCGCTTTCTTTCCATCTGACCATCCTCTCTCTATCCTGAAATCTGTAATGGACACTCTATGCTCTGTGCCGATGATTGTAAAGACACTCTCAGCAAAGAAAAAAAGTATCAAAAGATAGTTGCTGTTTATGAAAAATATGATTATGTTACGTATCGGTAAAGAAACTATCTTTACCGTGCCCTGTTGTGAGGCACTTAATAT
>JAFGUP010000342.1 GCA_016938475.1 Sphaerochaetaceae bacterium | reverse complement strand
CTTTCGGTCGCCCATCTGAAGGCACAGCGAGAACGAGCAGGGTCCGGCGGTACTGCGGCTCTTATCGTGCTGCCCACTGCGAGCGGGAAGAGTGAGATCATCATCGAGGATATCTCATCGTTTCTGTATCAGCAGCCTGATGCAAAGGTAGCCGTGGTCTCCCCAACCGTAAACGTCGCGAACAAATGGCATGATGCATTCACGCGTCATAATCTCCCGGTTCACACAGGTACCTATCACCTGTTGTGGGAACTCTACCGGAAAAAGACAACAGAGACATATGATTACCTGTGCATCGATGAGGCTCACCATGCGATATCTCCCATGACCCGGAAAGCTCTGATGTACCTGAACCCTACCTTTCTTGTCGGTCTCACGGCAACTCCCGAACGGCTGGACAGGAGAAGACTCGAGGATGTCTTCGGTTCGTACAATACCGGTCTGAGTCTCACCGAAGCCATGGAAAAGGGAATCATCAACACACTCAGAGTGCTCAGGGTCGAGACGAACCTTGACCTGAGAGAGGTACGGTTCAACGGTAGGGACTATGTCAATGCAGATCTCGAAAAACGGATTGAAGTCCCGACACGGGACGAGACGATAGCAAAAGTGTTGAAACGGTACTTTCATGCGGAAGATATAAAAGGAGTGATTTTCTGTGTCTCGGTACGGCATGCGGACAAAATGGCGAAGGTGCTGGGTAAGTACGGGATCAAAGCCCGATCGGTTTCTTCACAGGACCATAATGCAGGTTCGATTCTTGAGGAGTTTTCAAACAGAGAATTCAACTTCCTCTGTTCAGTAAACATGCTGAACGAAGGGTGGGACGAACCGGGGATCAACGTGATGGTCATGGCGCGTCCTACGATGAGCAAGGTGTTGTACATGCAGCAGCTCGGGAGGGGGCTAAGGCGAAGTGAAATCGATGGAGAGACGTTTGTGATCGATGTGGTCGACCAGTATGGTCACCTCGCACGCCCCTGGTCGGCACATGCACTGTTCAACACGACAGGATATGTCCCCTTCGGCGATATCACGAGGAGTTATCAGATTGGTGACAGTATCGAATATCTTGGTATCACCGAACAGATTCTCTCTATAACCGAGGTTGACCCAATCACCTATGAAAAACTGTATGGTGAGTACCTGTCGATAGAGGAGAGTGCCCGTCAGCTGTTCATCAACACCGGGACTCTCAACTCCTGGATACGGAGTCATAAAGTTGCTGCAGACCTCACCCTTCCCTTCGGTGCTCGCTCTCTCAGGTATTTCGCTCCTGAATCCATAGCACGCATAAGACAGACTATGGGATTGAAGGAGCATTCACTTGAGACGATCAAAGCTGACTTTTTTGAGTTTCTCGAGTCAAAAAGCTACACCTACAGCTTTAAAATGGTATTCCTCCTCTCGTTCCTCGATGGCTGTGATGCGAACGGTGAAGCAGGTGTCTCCAAGACCCTTGATGCCTACTGTGAATTCTACCGTGACAGGCTACGACGGAATCTCCCTGTGGACCGAGATAGTTGTGTCTATACGGAGACATACCTCTCTGATACTGTGAGAATGCAGAAGAGCATGCTGGACAACCCCTTTGAGAAGTTTGAACGAAAACGGTTCATCTATTACGGCAAGGACGTTGCCCTACTCTCCTTCCATCCCAGGCTGTGGGAGGAGCTCACAGCCGAAGACATTTCGGGGATCCGTGGTATGATGAGGGAGCATCTGAAAGAGTACTACACACCCTTTGGAGGATTATGATGGATAATGCCAGATATTATGATACCCATGCTCGATCATACATAAACGGGACGGTGGATGCTGATCTCTCGTCCCTGTACGACCGGTTCCTCCCCTATCTGAGTCCGGGTTGTTCTATCCTGGATGCCGGCTGCGGCAGCGGGAGAGACCTGAAATTCTTTTCCTCACGCGGTTATCAGTGTACGGGTTTTGATGCTTCAGCGGAGATGGTCAAAGCTGCCGGGACCTACAGCGGGTGTCCGGTATATCAGGGGACCTTCGAAACCTTCAATGCAAAACAAGCCTATGATGCCATCTGGGCATGCGCATCCCTACTTCATGTACGACATAATGATATGAAGGATGTGTTCAGACGCATCAATGACGGGTTGAAAAATGGGGGTATACTCTACTGCTCATTCAAGGAGGGTGTTGACTTCACCCGGGACGACCGGTCCTTCACCTGTTTCACCGCAGAGGTCTTTTCAAAATTCATCCAGGAAGCAACACCGTTCTTCATCGTTGACCAATTTATCAGTGAAGATGTGAGACCTGGCCGCAAGACGGAGTACTGGATAAATGCCATTCTGAAAAAGCGGCAGTAATCATTCAGCAACCCTCAGTGATATCTCACCACTATTGAGTACGTGCTTCACACCCTGGTTATCGGTGACTGAGAGAGACCCGTCATCATTGATCGCTGTGACTGTTGCCGTATAGCTGAGGTACTTTCAGCGCCTGCCGGTATTAATACTTGATGACTGGCTGATGTTTCCAATTCATAATCAGGTGAAGGAATCTATTCTTCTCGATCTTATCGAGGAGAGGTATGAAACAGCGACGACCATTGTGTGTTCTCAAGTCGATCATGACGATTGGAGTGACCGTTTTTCTGGCTATACGATCGGTAATGCGATAACAAGCAGGGTAATATCAAATGGATTCACTCTCGTCATTCAGAGTGAACAGGATCTACGCTAAACGAAGCATCCTGGCGTATTGTGCAATATGTTCGACCGGCGGGGAAGACTCCCCGCTGGCTCAATTCGTAGCGTATTGCCTGGCTTGGATATTCCAGTAGGAGTTGAACAGTCAGTCCTGAGCAAATTGAACACCCATCCAAGAGCATAAAGAGGTCAGGAAAGGATAATGTCAGACTTTATAAAAGCTGGAACAAACCTCACCGTAATTCTCTATTCTTCCATACAATAGTACTTACTCTTCCTGGG
>JAFGUP010000341.1 GCA_016938475.1 Sphaerochaetaceae bacterium | reverse complement strand
GTTCTTCGGTCCGCTGTCGCCCGATGACAACATCACCCTTTCCTGGCTCGTCGGCAAGCGTTGCCGCAGCAAACGATTCAAACGGAAAGATCTGGATAACCGAATAGAAAAGGATGTCCTGTAGAACAGAAAACATCCTTATCATTATGGTGATACGATTCAAATAGCCTGTTTGCAATGATTCCATGAAAAGTGATTACATCTTGCGATGGTAGTAAATCTCACACATGGAACTTATCGATTGGGCTTATCTCAGCCAGCATTTCTAAGTGAAGCAAAATCTGTTACCCCCCAAGACTTCTTGTCACCCCCAACTGCTTACCCTATACTGCACGAATGGAAAAGGAGCACTGGTATAAGGAGATTCCCCCACGTCCTGCTCAGCCGAGAAGCTACTCGGAAACCGATAGACGCTATTGGTACGATGAAGAGTATGCCGGATGGAGAGCAGTGAAACATCCACTGCCTCTCTCACCCGGTGATGGTCCGAAAGGTAAACGACTCGATATCTTCTGCCAAGGAGGACATCCCTACTGGTTGGAGTACCAGAAAGGTGCCAAAGAAGAGGCTGAAAAAGAGGGTTTTTGCGTCCATTTCCACTATGCGGATTGGGATCAGGAAGTACAAACCGATTCTCTGATAGCAGTGCTCAAAGAGAAACCCGATATGATCATCTTCTCTCCCGTTGAAACGATTGGAGGCGCAGAGTGTATTAACCTAGCCTATGAAGCTGAAATCCCCATAATCGGTTCAAACCAAGTACTTGATGCAGAATCCTACACAAAGATAATCGCCTGGGCAGGACCCGATGACTGGGGACAGCAGCGTAAACTGGCACGTCACTTCGCCGACGAAGTGAAACAGGGTGGCGGCTACTGTATGGTTACCCATCGACCGGGAACCTCCGTCTACCTTGCCCGAACGTGGGGCGTGATTTCTGAATTGGATGCAATCGCACCGCACCTGAAATTGCTCGATACACAATTTACCCAATTTAATCGGGAAGAGACGAGAAGGGTAGTGAAGCAGTGGATAGAGACCTATGGATCAGAACTGGTAGGTATCGTATCTGCCGATGACAGCCTCCCCCAGGAAGGCATAAACCGAGCCCTAGCCGAATGTGGACGGGAAGATATCATCAGAGTAGCTAATGGAGCAACCAGAAGAGGCCTAGGCTTCATTCGCAACGGAAGCCTCAGTGCAGTTACTTGGCAGCCACCCGAGGTCGATGGAGCACTGGCTGTAAAAATCGCCGCTGACTGGTTCAAAGGCTTCAGAATCGATCCCATAACCTACCTGCCGCAACATATCATAACCAAAGAGAACGTCGACTCTTTCCTTATAAAAGGATTGGGTTTTGAAGACTTTCATGGTGAAGACCTATGCCGCATGATCTTGGAAGGAAACCTCGAAGAGATACATGGATTCTTTGAAGATATCAAGCGACGGGTAGTGAATGAGCAGATAGTAGGGGAGGAATACTTTGGCGGATTTGCCATCCAGCTGATGTCCAACCTCCTCACCCTTGCCGATAAAAAAGGTGAAAGTGGTGTAGAGCTTGCCGGAGGCTATGAAATGCTCTACAAAGGCCTCTTTCAGCAGCCAACAGTCTCCCGCAGCCTCGATTGGCTCTCCAACTTGGCGATTGCCATCGTAGAGCGCCTTATGGAAAGTCAACAAATCTCCGGATCCCTTGTGGACCGACTGACTGTCTATATAGAGCTGCACTACAGTGAAGCTGTTTCACTGAAGACCCTGTCAGAACAGTTTGGACTCTCAGCAGCCTACCTAGGAAAGGTCTTTAAAGAACATACAGGATTATCGTTTTCCCGCTACCTCAATGAGTATCGCATTACCAAAGCCAAGGAACTCTTAACGAGTGGGAATATGAAGGCTAAGGAGGTGGCAGAAGCAGTCGGCTATGCCGACAGCTCCTACTTCTACACGACCTTTAAGAAGTTCACTGGAACAGCTCCTTCAGATTACATCACCGATTAGCCTTCTACCAACTGCATTGCCAGTTCAGACCACTGCCAGAGAAGCTGCGGACGATAACGCACCGTAGAGATATCCTTCATGATGAACTCGATGTGGCCCTTTCCCTCTGCTGCATCCAAAGCACTTTGCAGCGTCTCCATAGCACCCTTCGGATTCCAACCCTCTTCAGCGAAGATTGCAGGATTCGGCTTGATACTTGCCACATAGTCTCCCCCCAATGCAGGAAGAATTTTCTGGTAATTATTCCATGGACTCACCGACACCTTTCTCAGGTTAGGGATCTTCTTAAGCAGGTGAACCTTGTTCTGCATCGGTTCACAGCAACCATAATAGGTCATCCCCCACCGTTCCAGCCATCTGAAGTCATGCCGCATAGCGAACTCCCAGTGCATATCGGGACTGACTTCACTGAATATCTGGGCATTGGAACATCCCCACATATTGTGCGGTAACACCCTATCCTTATCGAACGGTTTTCCAGGAAGCCGGGAAGTATACCCATACCCGCCAGAACCGATGCGGGTATTGTTACAGTCCAAAGAGAGGAGGTTCTGCTCCACGAACTGATCGAGTTCCACCATCCACGCATCCACCATCCGCTCAACAGCTGCATTCACCATATCGGGATCATCCACTAAGGCGATCATGGCCTCTTGTACGCCTGTCCAGCGAATCAGGTAGTCCCAAGGGGTGAACCAGATGTGGGTCTGTCCCTCTTTCCTTACATCGATGATATCCTTGAAGAGCTCCTGCATCGTGTGAAAAGAGGCTTCGGTGGCCTTCTCGTAGTGGATAACCTTTGGCATCTTAATCTTTTCAACATCTGCCATCTTCTCGATCTGGATATGAAAGTGACGTGAATAGATATCATTCTGATCATCTGTTCTGGCTACATCAACCTCTTCATGAATTCCAAAGTCGGTTGAGTGGATGACCAAAGGACAGGCGATGTAGTCATTGATGACCATATCACCCCTCATGTGGTTCCACTGATATATAGTTCTGCGAAGAGTTGTCTCCAGATCACGAGCCCAAGGGTGTTCACACCTAAGCGTCAACTCATCATTGACATTCATCTCATGCCAGGGAATCTCATTTATCCAGACCATGGGACGTTTGGATTCAAGATCATTCATAGCTCGCCAGAGTTCTGCCTTCTCTTTATGCACACCAAGTGCAGCTATGCTGGCAATGGTTGCTCCGAGTTCGCGTAGGACTGTTTTTTCGTTCTCTTTCAGTTCGATCGATTCGAAGATCTTTGGTTCACTGTAACTACCGGGATCGTGAAGCATCATCGGCCTCCTGAGCGTGGTCTTACTCGTATAGTAGAGCCAACGAAATAGCGCACGCAAGATGAAAAATTGCCACAAATGATTGAATAATTGGATATAAGGGAAACGTGGCACTGCTAGGAGTACTGCTGTGCAGCAGCACTTTTCTGCGATGAGAAATCAGACCCCATAGCGCAGCAGCTGAAAACCATGCGACAGGATAAGGGTGTTCTCCATATTCTCGAAAACGTGTGTAAACTGACTAAGGAAGATACTCTTCTAGAGAATCTGATCCTGGAGAAAGTTGAACTACTCAAGCAGAAGGGTTGGATCAAAGAGAAGCACTGATTAAGCCTTCTCTTCCACATATGGATTTCTCCCACACGAACCCCTATCCACCATCTGCTGTCGTACCTTGACGACCATGACATCATCATCACCCTCGGTGAGGCGGGCGAGCATCATTGCTGCGGCCGCCTTTCCCATCTGCTGGGTGTTGATGCGCAGTGTGGTCAGTGCTCTGGTGTAGGAGAGGCTGTAATCCATGACATCCCCAGGAGCCATCACTGATACATCTTCAGGAACTCGTTTGCCGAGTACGTGTAGCTGCTCCAACACATGGGCAGCCAACTCATCATCGAGACAGAAGAGGGCGGTCGGTGGTTCTTCAAGAGCGAACATCTCCTTGAGATCGGCCAGGAGGCGCTCTTCGTCGCTTGCGAGATAACGGATAGTGAGTTGACGAGAAAAGGGGATCTCGTACTCAGCCAATGCCTTTCTAAAACCGAAGTGACGATCATGCAGCAACCGAGGCAGGTTAGGTCTCACTGTCTCCACATAGGCTAATCGGCGATGGCCAAGATTGATCAGATGTCGAGTCCCCTCATACGCTCCCTGAAAGTCATCTGAACAGATACTATGGAAACGATCCTGGTATTCGTTGTTCATCACTAAGACAACAGGAATACCATTCTTCTCCAGCGTGATGAATAGTGGGGCATCGCCAAAGTGCATAGCGAAGACCGCCTTAGCACCAACATCGGTGATCTTTGCCATAATACGATCATCGCTGAGATCATTACTGATAGGAACGATGACAGCATTGTAGCCCTCAGCCTCCATAGCGATCTCCACCTCCTGGATGACCGGACGAATGAAAGTCCAGATGAAACCCCATTCGGGGTCTACATTGAAGAGGATAGCTACCGTGTTGGACTCATATTGCTGTTGTGCTCGCTTACGGCGCATGTGAACGGGATAGCCCAGTTCTGTGGCACAGTCGAGCACGCGTTGGCGCGTCTCAGCAGTGATACGGCCTTTGCCGTGAATGACCATGGATACAGTAGGGACGGAAACTCCGGCCAGCTCAGCAATGTGTTTTAATGTAGGTTTCATCCGATTTGTTCCTCATCGAACGTAGTATAGCATAATATTTTTAAAAAGTGATAAAGTTTTTCCTAAAAAGATTAATTTAATCATAAAATTATAGTAAAATTTTATTGACAGGAAAAAATCCTGTGGTAGGCTAAGAATATAGACCCACCAAGGGAGGATCCTATGCAACGCTTTGGACAACTCATCCGGGTGAAACCGGATAAGCTTGAAGAGTACAAGGCCTATCACGCAGCAGTCTGGCCTGAAGTCGCTAAAACAATTACAGAGTGCAATATCACCAACTACAGTATCTATCACCATGATGGATTACTCTTTGCCTACTTCGAATACGTCGGAGAGGACTTCGAAGGCGATATGGCGAAAATGGCAGCCGACCCGATGACCCAGAAGTGGTGGGCAATCCAGAAACCCCTGCAACAACCGTATGAAAACAGAAAGCCCGATGAATGGTGGGCAGACATGGAAGAGGTCTTCCATCAGGACTAGGAGCTGACAATGGAACGAACACCAGAGTGCTTACAGAAACTCGATAGAATGCTGAAGACACTGCACCATCAGGAAGCCGACCGGGTACCGGTAAGCGACTTCTTCTGGGGCGGCTTCATCAGCCGCTGGAAAGAGGAACTCGGCCTTCCCGCTGATACCGATATCTACGACTACTATGACCTCGACTGGCAGTGTACTACGCCGAATATGGATCCCCATATCAAGAACTTCGAGATTGTCAAACAGAACGAAGAAGAGGTCGTCGTACGTACCGGTTATGAAGCAATCATCCGCAAGAAGTTCGAAGATCCGATGCCGGCATTCCTTTCATTCAGTATCAATGAGATTGAAGAGTTGGATAACTTCCAGTTCGACGACCCGTGGGATGACCGGAGGTACTTCGGCCGTGGCGATAACCAGATAGCCGGTGTCGGTGACGGTTTCGTCCGCGACATCGAACCCTGGATCGATACCGTCAAAGCCATCTGGCCGAAGCGACCCGTTTTCGGCAGTATCTGCGAAGGCCATGAGCAGCTTTGGCGCATCATCGGCAGCGAGAATGTCATGATGTGGATCGGCCTTTATCCTGAAGAGCTGGGACGTTTCATCACTCGCGTTGGTGACTTCCTGGTTGAGATGACCAAAGCCCAGATCAAAGCTGCCGACGGCATGCTCGACGGCATGGTCATCTGGGGTGATGTAGCCTATGTGAACGGTATGCTCTTCTCGCCAGTCTACTGGAGACAGTACTTCAAACCGATCGTAGAGAAAATGATCAATGTCTGCCATGAGGCAAATATCCCCGTTATCTACCACGGTTGCGGTAATGCCAGCAGCCTCTATGAAGACTTCATTGCTATGGGACTCGATGCCTATAATCCTCTGGAAGCGAAATCCGGTCTCGATGTAGTGGAATTACGCAAGGAGTACGGCCACCGCATGGGATTCTGTGGGAACATGGATGCCCTTGCCTGGGCAGAGGCTCCGATGGATGAACTGGAACGGCAGGTCATGCGTAAGCTCAATGCAGCCAAGGGCGGCGGTTATATCTTCCAAAGTGACCATTCTGTTCCCTCCAATGTAACAGCTGAGCGCTACGAGTTTGCCATCAATCTCGTACGCAAATACGGTGTCTATCCGCTGAATCTCGGTGAATACGACATTGCGGAACTGGGGTAGGCGCATGAATTCACGCGAGAGGATCCTGACAAGCATCGCTCACAAGGAACCCGACAGGATACCGATCGACTTGGGAAGTACCCCGAGCAGCGGTATCTCTGCCATCGCGTACAATAACGTGAAGCAGTATCTCGGAATCGAGGATCCTGCGACAAAAGTCTACGATGTGGTACAGCAGCTTGCTGAGCCATCTGACGAGATCCTCCACCGATTCGGCGTCGATGCCATCGACATCGGGCGGGCATTCACCACCGATGCATCCGAGTGGTACGATATTCAGCTGGCCGACGGCAGTCGGGCACAGTATCCATCCTGGTTCCATCCCACTAAACATGATGACGGTTCCTGGACAGCAGTGAACAAGAACGGTCTGGCTATCGCCAGGATGCCCGAAGGGGCGACTTTCTTCGACCAGACCCACTTCCCCTATCTTGATGGGTATCCTGCAAATTACAGCAAGCTGTCCGATGCGATGGATACCGTGCTGTGGAGCGCCTTGGTGCACAGTCCGTGGGACCGGGCAGGTGAACCCGATTTCTGGGAGAACCTCAGAGCGAAGGCGCTGCACCTGCGTGAGACCACCGACAAAGCTCTGGTGATGGTAGCCGGGTGTAACCTCTTTGAGTGGGGAACCTTCCTCAGGCGAATGGATAATTTTCTCATGGATATCTACTTGGAGCCTGAGCAGGTTGAACGCCTCCTGGATGCTCTTCTGGAAGTACATCTGGATACCCTGGCCAAGGTCTGTGATGCCGTTGGCGATATTGCCGATGTCATCCGCTTCGGAGATGACTTGGGAATGGACTCAGGGCCCTTCATGGCACCGGACATCTACCGCAAGTTATTCTATCCGCGGCATAAACAGCTGTGTGACTATGTGCATACCCACAGCAATATGCACACCTTCCTGCACAGCTGCGGCAGCATCTCGGCAGTCATGCCACATCTTATAGATGCTGGTTTTGAGATCATCAATCCGGTGCAGACGAATGTGCAGCACATGGATCCGAGAGATTTGAAAAGAGAGTTTGGTAAGGATGTGACATTCTGGGGCGGTGGAGCCGATACCCGCAATGTGCTCAATCGTGGAACGGTTGAGCAGGTACGCTCGCATGTACGCGAGCAAACGGAGATTCTGGCAACCGGTGGCGGCTTCGTGTTCAACACGATCCACAACATCATGCCCGATGTTCCACCGGAAAATGTGGTTGCGATGTTCGATATGATAAAGGGGATGCACCGTGAGTAGTGAGAGACTTGGTATGGCATTGCGCATGGTTGGCGTAGGAAAACGCTACCCGGCGACCATAGCCGTAGATAATGTGGATTTTGAGGTCTATGCCGGAGAG
>JAFGUP010000340.1 GCA_016938475.1 Sphaerochaetaceae bacterium | reverse complement strand
GTTTTCCACTCGAATACGTAGAAATCCCGACTATCATCTCGATCAAGAAGTGCCTATCATGCTGGACATGGGGAAATGCACATGAAAAGGATGCTGTCATATATACCGATCGTGTTCCTTCTGGTTACACTCACGGGCTGCACTCAAGCCGCTATGAAAGACGGGCGATGGGAAGGTATCGTCACAGTGAAGGATACCCGCTTTTTCATCCATCTCAAGGCAGAGAATCAATCATTGTTCCTTTCGATTCCGGAAATGCTCGCAACCGATATTCCAGCCGAGGATGTGAGGATGAAAGGGGATACCCTCTCCTTTACGATACACATCGGTACCTCCACCATGAGGTATCTGCTCACTATGGGGGAGCAAGGTCTGGATGGGAAGATCCTGTATGACAATGCCAGCGGAACGGTGATGTTGCGTGAAGGACGATATACCGTTGAACACAGACGATTGGAACAACCGCAGAGGACGGGTACACCTGTATCGATCGATACAGCCACCGGTACGTTGCGTGGAACACACCTGACTCCGGACGGTGAGGGGCCATTTCCCACCGTGCTCATTATCGCCGGGTCCGGACCCACCGACAGGGATGGAAACTCTGAATTGCTGGTTGAGAGCAACGACAATCTCTGGCACCTGGCTCACGAGTTGAAAGATGCGGGTATCGCTTCAATCAGATACGACAAGATCGGAGTGGGAGAGAGCATCCCTGCGCAGGATTTCACCTTTGAAGGGGCCACATTTGATGATTTTGTCGATGATGCGGTGCGTTGGCTGAAGTACCTTTCCCGTGACCGATCCGTTTCCAGAGTGGGAATTGTCGGTCATTCGGAGGGATCCCTCATAGGGATACTCGCAGCGGATATGCATCGGGTGGACTTCCTTGTCTCGGTTGCCGGCAATGGAGATCCGATCGACGAACAGATGGTGAAGCAGATATCGCGTATCGACGAAGAAGCAGCAATGATTCTCGCCCAGCGCCTCGAGGAAGTCTCGAGAAGCGAATATCGTGAGACGGGAAATCTGTTGGTGGACTCCTTCATCCCGCTGGGACGTGAATTGTACCTGCAGACATGGATGTCGTATGACCCCACCGAGGAACTGCGTAAGCTCAACATGCCCACCCTCGTGATCTGGGGAGCCAGGGACGAACGCCTTGTGGCCGAAAACGACAGGTTCCCACAGGAAGGCATGCCCGGGAACATCGAATTCAAGGAAATACGGGATATGGGACACATGTTGCGTATCGCTCGAAATGACTCGGACTTGCAGCGTTCCTACAAGGATCACAGTATTGCGCTGCATCCACAGTTCATTGACACTGTCGTCGATTTCATTCGACGGCAGGAATAGGAGGAGTATCTATGACAGGAGAATCATTTGTTCTTGTCCTGCCGTTGCTGGTATTGGAACTGGTCTTGAAGATCATCTGTTTCAGGGATTGGCTGCATCGCCGCAGGTTTAACGGACTTCCGAAATTCGTGTGGCTGTTTGTGTTCCTTCTGGTGACACTGTTCGGACCCGTGGTCTACCTGGTGTATGGGAGGAAGCTCGATGGGAATGATTGAAACGACGGATCTAAAGAAGAGATACTCTTCGGTAACCGCGCTTGATGGTGTGACCCTTTCCATAGAGGAGGGAACTGTTTTCGGTTTCCTGGGACCCAATGGAGCCGGAAAGACGACACTGATCCGCATCCTCACCGGTATGATCGGAGCAAGTGGAGGCTCCTACACCATCGGTGGAGAGAAAGGACAAGCAGCCCGGACACACATTGGATACCTTGCACAGCAACCCACTTTCTATGGGTGGATGACCGGCAGGGAGTTGCTGGAAATCTCAGGCAGTTTGTACGGCATGTCAACGTCCTTGCTTGAAAGGAAGATCCCTGAGATGCTCCGACTCTGTGGAGTGGAGGATGCCGCCGATCGGAAGATTGCCACTTATTCGGGAGGAATGCGACAGAGACTCGGGATTGCACAGGCGATACTGCATGATCCGAAGGTAGTCTTCCTCGACGAACCTGTGTCGGCCCTGGACCCAATCGGGAGAAAGGAGGTCCTCACCCTGATTGGTATTCTCAGGGAGCGCACCACCATATTCATGTCGTCTCATATCCTGGACGATGTACAGCGGGTCTGTGATGAAGTGGCTATTATACACAAGGGTACCATCCGTATCCATGAGAAGACCGACAATCTTCTTCGTCTCCATGCGAAACCGGTGGTGATTCTCGAATTTGCCACCAGGGAAGACGTTGCATTGTGTTCCGAGGTGCTCCAAACACTTGGCATCCCATGTGGCAAGGTGAACTATGAGCTCTCCATTCCCTCCGATGTGTTCGAAACAAAGAGGGGTGAAATACTCAGTCTCATTGGAAGCGGTGATCTGAGACTTGAACGGCTGAACAGGAAGGATGCCACATTGGAGGAGGTGTTCATGCACCATATCGAGGAGGTGCCTCATGTTTCGTAAGCATGCGTTGATTCGAAAGGAACTGATGGAAATGGTGAGAACGAGCCGTCTGCTGATCTGGATCGTATTCTGTGCCTTTTTCGGTATCGCCTCCCCACTTACCGCTTATTTCATGCCCGATATTCTCTCAATGGTGGGAGCTACGGAGAATATCGTGATCAATATCGGGACCATCACCTATGGCGATGCCTTGGAGCAGTATACCAAGAACTTCAGCCAGATAGGCACGATTGTGCTCATATTGATCTCTATGGGGTCCGTGGCAGCCGAGAAGGCGGATGGTTCTATCCAGTTCCTGCTGGTGAGGCCGGTGGGGCATGTGGCGATAGTGGGGGCCAAACTGGCCACCTTGGCTGCCATGCTTCTCATCGGTATCGCAATCTCTGCCGTGGCGATGGGGTTCTATACCTGGTACCTTTTCCCCGGTTTCCCCGTGTTTCCCTTTGTGGTGTCGAACATCTTCCTGCTGCTCTATTTCTTCACTATAGGCAGCGTAGTCATCGCTATCTCCACTATGGTGGACAAACCCATCCTGGCCGGCGTGGGAGCGCTGGGAATCTGGTTGCTGAGCTCCCTTGCGGGGATGGTCCGCACACTGGGTGACTTCTCTTTCGTGAAGCTGGTGGATCAGGTGGTCCAGACTGTGGAGGGCTTTCCGTTCGAATGGGAACCGACCGCAGGAGCACTCCTGTTGATGTGTGTGACGCTGCCTCTGGGCATCATGAGGTTCTCACGATGGGAACCCACCGATTGATTACCCGTGTGATATGATCACTACCTGACAGATCCTGTGCTGTGCATCCGGGAGAGCTCATGTGCCGGTTCACTATTGAAGCGGTCAGGGCTCACTTTGGCAGATGAGCGCTCTGTCAGGGTACATCGCTGATTTCCCTGATCTGAACTTTCCCTTCTTGTGGTGACGGTATATCAACGGGGACACCATGCGATGTCCCCGTTAGCAGTACACACTCACCTTGAAACGGTCGCTTTAACTGTCAGGGCAGTTTTCAGTGAGTCCGCAGTATCATCGAGTAAGGAGTTGAAGAACCGTATATCCATGACTGCCGAGGTGCTGATAATGCTGAACCGTTTTTCCAGTGTCAGTGAACCGGTTATCTCATACGCATCAAGGGAGGTCCCAAATGCCTGATCGAGTGATCCTGAGACGCTGATTGAATCAAAGAAGGCTTCTGCTATGGTGAGCCTGGCGTCATAGCCATACTCGGTGCCGCTTCCCTCCTCCGTGCTCCACGCTGTGTCAAAGCCCAGGGTGAGTGCATATGACCTGAACGCAAACAGACCCGATAACGAATACGCATATTCCCAGAACGCGGTATTCGAACTCACACCCTCAATCCTTGATTTCTGGATGTAGGAATCTTTCGTCCTGGCATGGAACGAGAGACTGAAATCACCCACTCTGTACCTGCCGCTTCTCCACCTTGCCTCTCCGGTATGTGTGGAAGTGATATTGTTGGCTGTTGAGTTCTCTATGGCTGTCTGCACCTCGCTGTCGCTGGTCTGTGACAGCAGCGAATCTGAGTTCGTGGTGGCAAACTCAAAGGAGTAATCGAAAACAAGGCCACCGAATATCTTAGACCGGGGAGTGGTTATCCCGGCTGTAGCCGTGTGAACCTGATTGGCTATACTGTCCTCGGTGATGGTTGGAGAGACCACAAAGTCCGGTCTGACCAGAGGAATAATCTCATGCATCAGGATGTCGAGGATAGTATCCTGAGTGAAGGTGTAGCTTGCATTGAGGGACAATCCACCGAACCATTTCTCAAACGTACCGCCATAGGTGAATTCATCTGTAGGAACAGATGCTCCCAGGCTTCTGTAGGTGGCATCGGTCTTCCGTAGCCATCCCTCCAGCCCGATAGAAGGGATCGAGAGGTCGACTCCGTAGGTGATCCCCCACAGGTCCCGGCTGAGCATCCTGGAGACAAGCCCGGTCGTGGGAAGGAAGTAATTGAGAATCGGAAAGGTCTCCTGGATCGTGTCGAGATAGCCCGCATAGGAGGTTACGTCATAGAATGAAGCGAGCTCCTCGGCGAGGTTGTGTATATCAATAACAGAACTCGCGTCATCATTATACACACTGAGCGAGAAGGAGGCATCGAGATCGAATAGATCGTTATGTGAACCGGTGCTCATCCCAAAGACCATATTCTGGTCTGGATTCACTGAACCCAGATCATACAGGGTTCCTATCTGCGATACTGCACCGGAGACCTTCAACGTGTCGTACGTTCCCTGTACACTGCTTATGAAGGAGAGGTTGGTCTGCAGATACCAGGCCTCTTTCGCCTTGACAGCGAACTTGAAGCCCAGGAAGTTCTCCGGCCATGCTTCCTGATACAGACCGGGGTCAGTCAGTCCTTTGCTTACATGCAGTTCCAGGAATGGAAGATCTATGGATAGAGAACTGCCCCGCATGGGCATATTCTTGATTGTTTCCTTCTGATAATACACGTTCTGGTCCCCGAACGTATAGGAAATTGCAGGATCGAACAGGAACAGTCTCACGTAGCCCTTGTTGTCGTTCCCGTATGTTCTTGCCTCCTCCCCGGTGTAGTCAAAGTCACGTGTCAGGTCGATCGGGTTATAGAGGTTGAGGAAGTTCTGCATGTCAGCGATCAGGGTGTTGGGATAGCTATGCAGAATGTCCGTTGCAGCTACCGTATCCTTGAGTCCAAGATACATCTCCAGGGAAACAGGTCCTGCTTTCAGGAAGGTCTCAGCGTTCAGGTCCCAGGAGAGGTTGACAGCATGAGTAAAATCGCCGAATACCTCGCCGATATCTGTAGTGTTCTGAGTCTCCCCCATGTTCATCAGATACTCGGCATCAAGCCTGGCATCGAAATCTGCAGAAGCAGCGAAGGGCGAAACGTTCTCTTCAGTCACCGTGAAGGTGAACTCTTCCATCGATGTATTGCCATACCGGTCCTCCATCGTCACTGCAATGTGTACATCACCGGCATCTGTGGGTTCGATGAGAAAGGAGAGATACTCGCTGAATACGCCTGATCTCGTGAGAGGTTCTCCATTGAGAGTCAGGGTGAAATCATTGAGGCTGCTCTCATCAAGAATCTGAAACACGACCAGCTGCTCCCTGCCCAAAGAAAGCTCAAAGGTTTCCGGAGAGAGCAGCTTCAGCTCCGGAGGGGTTTCATCCTGCAGCAGCCGGGCCTTTGCTGTCCCGATCCCCGGTTCACGGAAGAAGGTGCCGCTCGTGTTCTGAATGACCGTGTAATACTCAAGTTCTTCACCCTGCAGATATGGATACGGCAGGGTCGTAACCCACTTTCCGTTCTCTTGAGTGAACTCTGCATAGAGCGGGTCTCTCTTCCCTTCCTGGTAGAAGTAGAGTCGAGCCGCCATCACAGGCCCCTCTCCCTCGGAGGGAGTAAGGGTAACAGCAAGATTCTCATATGCCGGCAATTCATTGGGGATATCAACCTGCATGGCAGACAGGGGGGATACCAGAACTGTAACGAGTATGATGATATGTACACATAGGTGTTTCATGTATTACCTCCAGCCCTCTGTGTATGGGCCTGCTTCAGCCTAATGTTATCTGATAGTCCCATCTGGGCCGACATGAAACGTTCTCATTGTTTCTGTAACAACGAAATCGGGCGGTCCACCATTCATGCCGAAATCGGGTGGGAACATTGGAGGCACCTCAGTGTTAATTGATTCCCCCACACCGAACAGATTTTCCGGTCCTGCCTGTTCAGGACCATGTTGCATGTCTGTGACAGTGACTGTCTGAGGCTGTGAGGTGACAGTCTGAGGCTGTGAGGTGACAGTCGGTACCCTACCTCTTGAACCTTTTGCAGAAATATAATAGGTGCCGCTCTCATTGAATGTATACGAGAAGGAAGTGGAGCTGCTGGATCCTATCGGATTAGTATTTTCATACCAGGTATAGCTATACCCGGTCAGCTCAGGTATTACTGATGACTCAAGATGAAACGTGACCGAATCTCCTCTTCCTACATGTATCGACTCTCCGCCGGAGATGGTGAGAACAGTATCCGGGTCTACAACAGTAACTACCAGAGGACGTGAGGAAAGAGTCCTTGCACTGCTGTTTCTATCAAGCATCGTCGTAGCTTTTGCAGTAATGGAGTATGTTCCGAAATTCCCATCAAATGTGTGATAAAAGAAGGTGGTGCCGGCTCCAGCCGGAGTTCCATCTACGTACCATGTAATACTTTTCTCAGATAGGACATAGGCTGATGATGGCTCGATCCTAAACGTGACTGTTTCTCCTTGTAGAATATTGCTCGAGGCTCCACCGGAGATGGTGAGAACAGTATCCGAGTCTACAACAGTGACTACCTGATGCCGTGAGACAACAGCCCTGCCGGAAGCTGAAGTAATTACCGCAGTCACAGAGTATGTACCGTTCTCCTTGAAGGCGTACGAGATAGTCTTGCCGGTTCCTATGAGTGTACCATTCGCGAACCATTCAACACGGTCCAGATCATGAGTTCCGGTTGGATCAAGGGCAAACGTAACAGCCTCTCCTTTTTCGACCTCTCTCAAGGCTCCACCTGAGATGATGACAGCATCGGGAGGGGATGTAACCTTGACTATCTGAGGACGTGATATGAGTTGCTTTGCATCAGCCGCAACAATGCTCGCAGTCACAGAGTATGTACCGTTCTCCTTGAAGGCGTACGAGATAGTCTTGCCGGTTCCTATGAGTGTACCCTCTGCGAACCATTCAACAATAGACGGATCATACGATTCGCTTGCAGCAAGGGAAAACATGACCGGAACTCCACGAAACACCTCTCTTTCATCATCACCGGCAATAACAAGAATATCATCGGTTATGTCTGTCACTTCAACCATATGAGCCGCTGATGTGACAGTCTTTGTAACGCCATCCATATCAGGTCTCGTGGTACCTCTTGCAGTTATGGAGTACGTGCCACTTTCCTTGAACGTGTAGGTATGAGAAGCTCCAGTTCCTATCGAAGACGCTCCTTTGAACCATTCAACACGGTCCAGATCATGAGTCGCTGCTGAATCAAGGGTAAACGTGACGGGGACTTCTGCTGGAATCGTGTTCACACCTGATATAGCTATAGCAGGGTCAAGAACAGTAAGGTTTACTCGTGTCGAACTCTTCTTGAGGTGAAAACTGTCTTCAGCGATAGTGTAGAGTCTCAGACTGCCCTCTGGAAATCGTCTGGTCGGTGTATAGGAAATATCAATACCGAATCGCAGCCCTTCAGGAAGCATCCATGTCACTTTTTCCAGTTTCGCATCGTCACTCAGTGTGGGGGTTGCGGAAAATGCATAAGTATTCCCTGCTATGAGAGTCGCGTTGTCTGAAGGCGAAGATACCTCAATCTCCAACGAAGTATGGGCTTGTGTCGTGAACGACCCCTCGGCTGATCGTGGAGCTTCTTCGAAGAATGCACTGCCATCCCTGTTCACAGGCATCACATGCCAGCTGTAGTAGGTACTGGGATTCAGGGATGAAGAAACCGTATAGGTATTTCCTGATGTATAGCCGACATATCTGTCATTCAAGTATACCCGGTATTCTTTTGCCCAGCCTGAGTAATCATCATTGAAACCCCAGCTGAATTCAGGTTTGAAGGGACGTGTACGGTCAACCTCTGCTGAAAACCGGGGTTCGGGAAAGGATATCTCAGTGGTCAGGTCTGCAATGGAATATCCTGAGGA
Source organism: Sphaerochaetaceae bacterium (assembly GCA_016938475.1). GTDB lineage: Bacteria > Spirochaetota > Spirochaetia > Sphaerochaetales > Sphaerochaetaceae > SABI01. The sequence continues at coordinate 3,884 of JAFGUP010000340.1, read as the reverse complement.
ATCGATAAAATCTATCTCGAAGTCATACCTCTCTCCTGCCCTGAAGTTCACACCGGAGAGGTCAAAGGTATCAATCCCGTCTTCCAGATCTCCGGGATAGCCTTTCAGGGTAGAGCCTGCTGAAGATGTGACTCTTGTATGGTCACGGCTAAGGGTAATGGGCCTGATGATACTAGGCCCTGTGATGGTCACACGTGTTGTGGATGCTGTCGGGATCGAGGTATCACTGTAATACGGAATTTCCGGAACTTCGAAGGCCAGAGTCTTATCATATACTGTAGGTACTTGAGTAATATTCAGAGAACCAATGGTGATCACCTTGAACTCGACTGAATCCGATGTATAGGTGGTCCCTGTCGTATAGGTTGTTGTGGTCAGATTGTCAGGGTCGTCAGGTGTGATATCTGAAGCGGTCAGAGTCATGGTATAGACACCTTCTGGTAGCCTTTTCCCCGATTTCAGATAGGAATCGAGAGAGTCCATACTCAGGGAGCTCATACCGAAAGCATCAAGCATATCCTGGTCTATGCTTGTATCATCGCGGCGGATATCGCCAATGTAATCCAGTAGATCTTCGTTGGTAAACTTGAAAACCTCATTGCTCTCGAACTTTCGGACAATAACAGCAACAAGCTTATCGTCGGTAGTCAGTGAACCGGAAGCGGCATCTATTGTCAGTTCGAGTGACAACAGCAGATATCCAACTTCTGCATTATTGGTAATCGTCATAGACACCAGGGGAACCCCGAGTATGTCACCCAGTTTGAAATTTGCCTTTCTTGTAGTGATCAGATCATCCGGTTCCTGAATCACCCGGCTGCTTGCCCTGCTGATCTTCGCAGCAAGCGGATTGACAAGAGCGAAAACCAGGAGCAGGCAGAGTACAAGTACTGACAGTCTTCTTCGTTTCATAACAACCTCCGTAAGCCTCAATAAAAAAAACTTCCTTCACAGGTATTTTTACTCTGATACACATCATGAACCTACAGGTGGAAATACAGGACAGAATACCGTTCGGGAATCCCTCATATCGTTGTTTTATAGAAATGGAGGAAGATTCGATTTCCTTGCAGCATGGGGACCCTGCTCTGGCAGGCATGCAAGATCGTATGCAAGGAATGCGGAAAAGGTGAGAAACCGTCACATGGTAAGAACAGCATTGTTACTATATTTCTTGTACCTCTACCTCATAGTTCAACGGATGTATCCGTTTGTCAACGAAATGTATCAGCATATATAACATAATTATTATGTATTGAGCCTCTGCACCATGAGCAGTCGTCATACATCGGCATCCATGTAACGATCCTGTTGACGATGATCGTGAATGCCCGCCAAGCAATTGCTTCGAACGAGAAATCACTCCATATCTGCTGGCGAACGGATATCACAAGGCAAACCTGCCTAACGACAGGTGAAGTTGCTATCGTCTTCAGGTTGCTACGCTGTCTTTTGGAAGCCCGGCAGGATGCAGTACTGCAATCATTTGATCGCCGTAAGACACACCGGTCATCAGGTGAAGGGCACCTTGTCCGGTCACCGTTTCATGCTCGTCGAGGGTGTCGGCTCATCCTTCATCTGTGCACTGGAACTGCTTCCGGGGAAGTACTTCTCTCATTCTGCCGATTAATGAAGTGATAGTCCTCTCCTCTCCGTTATTCACGCATGGGAGGATATCAGCGATGAATATCTGAATTCGAGACGGGGGGCGGAACCCGTTGAGATTTTCCATCATATCGTGTGAAAATTGTGCCTGTGGCTATATTGAAGTGTCTGTGGCCGAACCTTTTAACGTATTGAGAGAGGGATCCCTTTTTTCACTTAATCTCCTGCGAGAAAGTATAATCTTCCAGATATGGCAGTAAAATGGGAAAAGACTCATAAATCAGTGGCTCTTTCGTATTTGAGATCTGTTAGTTTTTAAAATATTGAAAGCTTATATAAAATAGTTTACAAAAATTTATAAACTATTTGACTTGAAGAATGTTTGAGAGTATCATATGGCTATGAATGATATGTTGCGTCTTATTATCGCTCAACAACAGAAAAACCTCAGAAGTCAGTTCCCCATCATTCCCAGAGATATGGAGATTCTTCCGGTTCCGCGAAAAGCAACAGTGATTATCGGCATCAGACGAAGTGGCAAATCTACCTGGCAGCATGAGAAGATAGAGTTCCTTCTTGATGACGGAGTGGCGGCAGAAAATATCTGTTACATCGATTTCTCAGATGACCGTCTTGATTTTCTCCGACTCGAGGACTCCGATCCTGCTGTGATTACGGATACTTACTATGGGATGTATCCTCAGAACCATGAGCAGAGAGTCTATTTCTTCTTTGATGAAATACAGTATGTAAACCGGTGGGCACAATTCATCAACAGGATACAGACGACCGAATCATGCGAAGTATACATAACCGGATCTTCAGCGAAACTTCTATCGAAGGAGATTGCTACTGAGCTGGGAGGCCGGACCTTTACGTGGGAGATGTTCCCGTTTTCATTCAGTGAATTCCTGCGCGCACATGGAAAGCCTCAGGCAATAACTGATATTGCGAGCAGGGATGCAATTCTCAGTGGATGTAATTCCTACATAGAGATGGGAGGTATGCCTGAGCGAATGATTCTTCCGAAGGATTCCATGGCGCCGATCTATTTTCAGAATCTGGTACATGATGTGATCAGTCGTGACATCCTGCTCAGGTATAATATAAAGCATCCTGTCCAGCTGAAAAGACTCGTACACATATTGATGAACAGTTACTCCAGACTCATCACGGTCAACAAGCTGAAACAACGGCTCGCGGGGGAGCGGAACAGACTTTCACCTGAACTGATAAGCGACTATATCGAAAAGCTCGTAGACTGTTACCTGATATTCACTGTTCCCATCCGATCGTATAGTAGTGCTGTCCAGTCTGTTAATCCAAAGAAAGTGTATTGTGTTGATCATGCATTGGTTCAGGCTTTTTCCCGGTCTACCTCGGAGAATAGCGGGTTGGTATTAGAGAATATGGTATATATGGCCCTCAGACGTTCTATTGAACACATATTCTATTATAAAACCTCTCAGGGAGATGAGATCGATTTTGCGGTTGGTCCTGACTCAGATATACAGCTTATACAGGTCAGCTGGAGCCTGAACACAGATGATCGAACAAGGGAACGAGAACTCTCTTCTCTTTTTGATGGAATGGAAGAACTGGGCCTACAGGAATCGTGGATCATTACTGCGTATGAAGAAGAGGATTTCACAGACGAGGAGACAGGAAGGATTATCCATATTGTTCCAGCCTACTCGTGGTTGTTGCAGTTGTAGGTCTTGTTCGTTCAAACGATCGGTATCATCGTATCAGATGATACTCTCGCACTTTGTATTCCTGTGATACCTTTCACCTGACCATTGAATCTGCTTTCTTCTTATCTGTTCTATGTATGAATTCCGTTGTATGAACATATTTCACTTCATCTGAAAGTAGGGTTGCATGTCGCCTTACTTTTAAATGATCTGGATAGGCACTGTAGGTATAATTTTAGGTTTCCGTCTCCGCATCAAAGCAGGCATCATCACGATCTCGTACTTCAGGTATAGGAGGATATCAGAGATGAATCATCTGTAGGAGAAACGAGGGGGACGTGACAAGCTCGGATTCTCCATCATATCGCCTGAAAAGTTTACCTGTGACTACATTGAAATTACCTGTGGCTGAACCAAATAAAGATTTGATCGTCAGCGATATGTTTGTATTGGATATTCGCCCGCAATAACACCGGGATTTGTGAAGATGAGCACCGTTGAATAGCCGAATTAGCACCATCTAGTTTTACTGCTCAGGAATAGACTCTTTGAAACGAGGATGGTAACTATCCCTCAAAATTACTT
>JAFGUP010000339.1 GCA_016938475.1 Sphaerochaetaceae bacterium | reverse complement strand
TCTGGTTCAGGACTATCGCAACGAAGTACAGATTGTTGTTGATGGGAATCAGGTTGTCGTGACCAGGAAGAATGACAGCAAGCCTGCTCGTTCCTACCATGGTCTTTACAGACAGCTGGTGCAGAACATGGTCACCGGTGTATCCGCTGGATATACGAAGAAACTGGTCGTGAACGGTGTCGGGTATCGTGCTGAGGTTAACGGAAGCGTCCTTACCCTCAACCTCGGGTACTCAACACAGATCGAATACCTGATTCCTGAGGGGATCGATATCGTCTGTGAGACTCCCACCCTTATTGCGGTAAGTGGAATCAGCAAGGAACGAGTCGGTCAGGTGAGCGCAGAAATCCGCTCTCTCAGAAAGCCCGAACCCTACAAGGGGAAAGGTATCCGTTACGCAGACGAACAGATCCGACGAAAAGTCGGTAAGTCCGGTGCTAAGTAAGGAAGGCAGATAGCATGAACAGAGTTATTGATAAGAATAAAAAGCGTGCCAGACGTAAGGTTCATATCAGAAAGAACCTTGTCGGTACTTCCGAACGACCAAGAATGAGCGTCTTCAGAAGCAATGCACACATCTATGTCCAGGTTATCGACGATAGCAAGGGGCACACGATCGTTTCTGCATCGAGCGTGGAGAAGGAACTCAAAGAGCTCAAGAACACCGTCGAAGGTGGAGCAAAGCTCGGTGAGATCGTTGGAAAGAGACTCCTTGAGAAGAAGATTGAATCAGTGGTATTCGACCGTAACGGGTACCTGTTTCATGGTGTCGTCAAGAGTATCGCTGATGGGGCTCGCAAAGCCGGCGTCAAGTTCTAGGGGGATATGGTGGACAGGTCAAACAGAAAACCGGAAAGAAGACAGGAAAGTGAGTTCAGCGAGAAGCTTGTGAAGCTCAACAGAGTTTCCAAGGTCGTCAAAGGTGGTAGAAGGTTCTCCTTCAGCGCCCTCGTTGTTGTCGGTGATAAGAAAGGTAAGGTCGGATACGGCTCAGGTAAGGCCAATGACGTTGCCGAAGCTATCCGCAAGGCAGCCGAGAAGGCAAAAGAGAATATGATTAC
>JAFGUP010000338.1 GCA_016938475.1 Sphaerochaetaceae bacterium | reverse complement strand
GAAATCGTTGCATCGGGTAATCCGAAAACTCTGGAACCGCCGATATAGCAGACCAATCGGGATGTGGAACGTGATTTACAGAAAGATTCTGATGAGGAGGAACAGGGACGATACACCCGCAGCAACTGCAATGAGAGACGTAAAGGCACTACCGCTGATAGTCCGGAAGAACCGATGCCCTGCCAGAGCTCCGATGGTTACTGCTGTGATCACCACAATGGCGAAGGAAAACATTCGGGGACCCGTATGAAGAGAATAGCCGAAAGAAGCAGTAAGACCGATGAACACAGAGTTAAGAAGTGCTGTTCCGACGCTCTCTTTCGGGTCCAGTCCCGAGAGAGTAAGGATGGGAATGACAAGAATCGGTCCTCCGGCTCCTGCGAAGGTACAGAAGGCCGAAGTAAAAAACCCCATAACTCCAAGAGCTCTGGAAGAGTGAAGGAACCACGGTAGAGCTCTCTCTCTGGTGTGCCCTGAGGGCTTTTTCACAAGGAGAGAGATACTGGATAGCAGGATAAACCCGTAGAGAAACACAGCGATAACCGTCACTGGCATCATGGTGTTCAGACGCACTCCCAGCAAGGCGCCGGGAATACTTCCTGCACTGATGATGAGTGCTCTCCTGACATCAAGATTTCCATCCTTCCAATGGAACCATGCCCCTGCAACCCCGCAAACCGTGAAGGCAATGAACGAAAGGGTGAAGGCTTCCCTTACGGGAAATGCCATCAGGCCGGTCAGCATCACAGGTAGGAGAAATCCTCCTATTCCTGTCCCTCCGACAAGAAATCCAATGAGTAGATTTGACAGTGCAAGTGCTACCAGGAGTGTCACAGGCATCCGCTAAAAGACATCCGCATCACGAGATGAAACCATCTCTCCGGAATAATATGTTCGCATCTCCTCGAACAGTGCTTCACTTCTATACGGCAGGGAGTAGTTCGACTCATGGATAAGAATCAGACGACCGATACCTTCCCTGTCGGCAAGTTCAGCCAGTTCACTCGGTTTCAGGTGATAGGACCAGATGATATCTTCCTTCTCCTGCTCCGACAGTCCACCCCAAGGAGCATTGGGAAGAGTTTCTTGTGAACAGATCTCTGTGACAAGCATGTCGACGCCATGACAGGCGTCAGCAAACTCCTCATTGATCTTGCCATCTCCTGCCCATACAACGCTCTTGTCGCTTGAAGTGAACTTGTAGCCGAGATTCGCTATCGTACCGTGAGGGTGAAAAAAAGCTTCAACAGTGATCCGCTCATCGGTATGTACGACTCTGCTTTCGGTTATCTCATGTACTTCCACCCGCCAGCCAGTGTCGTTGGAACGTTCAGCACCGTTGATTCTCTCGTGAATGTCACGTTCATGAGCCTTCAGAAGATGGTCGACAAGTTCCTTTGTCCCCTCAGGGCCGTATATAGTCATCGGTTCTGTGCGTCCGAATATCCATGGATTAAGAATCAGAGAGGAAAGGCCGACGATATGGTCGGAGTGAAGGTGAGTGATAAATAGAGTAGTCAGCTTCTTGGGTGCAAAACTGTCGACGAGGAACCTCCCATGTGCCGTCGCAGCTTTGGCGATCGCTCTGATCACACCCTCTCCTGCATCTATCAGATACGGATAGTGATCAACCACCACGGCACCAGCTGCACCGAGGCGATACGGGTTCGGACTCGGGGTACTTGTCCCGAGAGTGACCACGAAGGTCCTGTCTTTTGTATCGGCAAACATTCTCGCAGGGCCCGGATCACAGAGGATCTCTTCGGTCTTGAATCTATGCATCATGTCTGTTTCTCGCTTCTTCATGCTCTATGCTCCTAAGATGTGTTTTCATGTCCAGTTCATCCTGCTCTTCATCACTTCACTTGCCTTCTTCGCACGATACTGTATCCCTTCTTCATCCAGGGTCAGCACACAGCGATTTCTCATGAGAGCTTTCCCGGCAACGAACAGGTCAGTGATATCACTGATATCGACAGTCTCTACAAGTGTGTTGAGCAGATTATAGGTCGGTAGAATATGCGGCTTATCGAGGTTGATAAGGGCAATGTCGGCCTCTTTTCCCACCTCGAGAGAACCGATCTGATGTTCCCGCCGTAAGGCTCTCGCCCCGCCCGAAAAGAGCATCTGCATAAGTATTTTCGGGTTCGCAACCTGATAATCAAGATAGGGAGCTCCCCATGCGGCTGCCTGTGAATATTTGAAAGCTGTCATCTCCCTGAAGAGGTTGAGACCTGCATGGGCCGAACCGTCGGTTCCAAACCCCACGGAGACACCGGAAGAGAGAAGCTGCGGCGTCTTTGTGATTCCCTTGCCGAGATTACTTCTCGGGCAGTGAACGACATTGACGTTCCGCTTTGCGAGTATATTGATATCGCCCTCAGAGAGATGAATGCAGTGCGCTGCAAGAACATTATCACCAAGAGCCTCTATTGAATCGAGATATGCTATCTCCCGCATCCCGAATTCACTCAGGCTGTAGAGAGTTGATTCGGGGTACTCACTGATATGGGCGTGGATGCCGGCATCATGCTGATGTGCCATATCAACCATCGCGGTGATCAAAGCGGGAGAACAGGATCGGGCGGAACGGAACTGGAAGAAGAAATCAAGCAGCCCCCCCCCTTCGGCTTTCACCCTGTGATACAGATCTTCGTTGATCTTCAGTGCATCCTCGATCCTATTGAGAGATCCTGCAGGCAGGTGTTCGCCGATATCGCTGGTAGGGCGGCTGAGTGCGCCCCTGAGACCGCTGCTTGAGAGTACAGGAAGGATCTGTTCGATATACTCACTGCCGGCATCAGCGAAGGAGGTGATCCCAGAGCGTATCATCTCAAGAGAGGCAAGCTCAGCCGAGACCTGCATCTCCTGTGCTGTGAGGTTCCTCTCAAACGGAAGATTGAAGCGAAGGTAGAGTACCGGATACTCATTGGTGAGAATACCTCGCATCAGCTGCTGTGAGATATGGGTGTGGGCATCGATCAGTCCCGCAATAGCCAGAGTTCTCGATCCGTCTATCCGCTGGTCTGCCATAACACGCTCATCTGACCGGTGAAGCCCTATCCATGCGATACGGGAGTCCCTGACAGCAATATCCTGATGAGGAAGTATCTGTCCTTCGCCGGTCAGCAGGGAACAATCCTCGATAATCAGCGAATACTGTTCTTGGTGTGTTTGGCTCATCTAATCCTGCCTATTGTACGGTTTCCCCATCGCTGCAGGGGCCTTGGCACGTCCCACAAACAGAAGGAGCGCAACCATCGTCATTACATACGGAAGCATCGAGAGAAACTGAAAGGGAATCGGCGACTCACCTATCTGCAGCCGTAGTTGCAGTCCCTCAGCAAAACCAAACAGGAGAGAAGCTGCCACAGCACCCAGTGGTTTCCACTTCCCGAAAATAAGTGCAGCGACTGCAATATATCCTTTTCCGGCAGTAACATTCTCCATGAACTGCCCCATTTGACCGATAGTGAGATAAGCACCGGCAAGACCTGCCAGAACACCCGAAGCGAGTGTACACAGATACCGGGTCCTCATCACATTGCCACCGAGTGTATCGACAGCTCTCGGGTTTTCTCCTGTCGCCCTGATAGTAAGCCCCGCGGGAGTCCTGTAGATCAGGTACCAGACTGCTGGTACCGCAATGTAGGTGACATACACCAGAAGTGAATGATCGAAGAGGACCGGTCCGATGACAGGGATATCCGAGAGAACAGGAATTGCAATGTTTGAGAAGGAAGCAACTCCATAGGGTCTATTCCCATATCCGAATAACGTTGAGAGCAGATAACTCGTAATACCCAATGCAGTGATGTTGATACCGACTCCGGCCACGGTCTGATTAGCCTTTGCCGTAATGGAGAGGAAGGCCAGGATAAGTGCTGCAAGTGCACCTCCGGCCATTCCGCACACAGCTCCTATGATGGCGCTGCCGCTGTAGACTGCACCGATGAAGCCTGAAAAAGCTCCGAATAGCATCATCCCTTCGAGGGCAAGATTGATAATCCCGACGCGGGCGGTGAACACTCCACCGAGCGAAGCAAGTACCAGAGGGACTGCCATACGGATTGTCGCAGTGAGAACTCCTGTTATGGATATATCGAATAATGAACTCATGCTCTCTTTCTCCTCTTGAGGCCTTTTCTCTTGTAACTCGTCAGAATATAGGTGCGGAAGAATGTGTCAGTGAGGATGAACAGAACTGCAAGTCCCTGGATCACATACACAATCGCAATCGGTATCTGTACGACGTGCTGCATTGCATTTGCTCCCACACGCAGGGCACCAAAGAAAAGGGCTGCAAGGACAACTCCCAGTGGATGCAGTTTTCCCAGAAGCGCGATCGATATAGCATCAAAGCCGTAGCCTGAAGTGAATTCGTTATAGAGACGATGATGCATGCCGAGTATCTCACTCATCCCCGCAATCCCGGCAAACGCACCGGAAAGGAACATAGCCAGAACAACATTACTGCTCACGCTCATGCCTGCATACCTTGCTGCCTTCGGATTGTATCCCACAGTACGGATCCTGAATCCCTGAGGAAGACGGTAGAACAGGAGATAGTAGAACAGAACGAGGACCAGAGCAATGAGGAAGCCCGCATGAAGCCGGGTCCCATCCAGTATTTTCGCCAGCCAGAACTCCTGTGCTATCTTCGCGCTCTGTGGATAATAGTTATCCGGCTCGCGCAACGGTCCATCAAGCATGAAACTCAGTACATGGATAGCAATATAGTTGAGCATGATAGTATTGATGATCTCCGAAATACCGAACTTCGCTTTGAGAATTCCCGGAACTGCCCCCCAGAAACCGCCGGCAAGGAATCCTGCAAGAAAGATGAACACAAACATGAGAAGAGGCGATGATACCGGAAGATAGAGTGCAACAGCTGTCGCTGCGATCCCGCCGACAATCATCTGCCCTTCTGCTCCGATATTAATCAGATTACAGCGGAAGGAGATGGACAGGCCGAGTCCGGCTATGAGTAAGGGAGTAGTCTTGATCAGGGTATTAGCACATCCTGTCTTACTGGCAAAAGCACCTGCGAACAGGTGCCCGTAGGCGGTAAAGGGATTGATATCAACAACAGCCATCACCACGCCGCCTGCGACGAGAGCGAGAAAAATCGCGATCAGCGAGCTGAACATACCGAACAGAGAGGCAACCCGCTGTTCACGTCTCACCACTTCGATATGACCGATCCGTATCTTCTGTTCCATGTCAATTCACCTCAATCCCGGACTCCGGCCATTGCAAGGCCGATCTCCTCGAAACTCGCCTGTGACGGGATGATCTCTTTCATGATCTCCCCCTTGTATATGATCAGCACCCTGTCGGAGACAGCAAGAACTTCGTCAAGATCCGTTGAAATCAGAAGTACCGCTTTCCCCTTCGTCCGTTCGGCAATCAGCTGCTTTTGAATGAATTCGGTTGCTCCGATATCAAGCCCCCGGCTCGGCTGTGCTGCAATCAGCAGGTCAGGGTTCCTGTCAAGTTCACGTGCAATGACAACCTTCTGCTGGTTTCCTCCCGAAAGGTTCCTGATCTCTTCGGTTACACCGCCTCCCCGTATATCATACAGATCACTCATCCTCTGAGCATACTCAGTACACACCCTGGAGTGCCTCATTCCATAGGTAGTGAACGGAGGTGAATCGAAATTCATCAGAGTAAGATTTTCTGTGACGGAGAAATCCATGACGATCGCTGTTGAGTGCCGGTCCTCAGGGATATGGGCAAGCCCTCTGGCAATAATCTGGCGAGGTTTTTTATTGGTTATCTCCTCCCTGTTGAAGAAGATCTTTCCAAAATCCACATGCCTCAGACCATGGACGACCTCAGCGAGTTCCTTCTGTCCATTCCCGTCTACACCTGCGATACCGACGACCTCTCCTGCACAGACACTGAAGGAGAGGGAACGCAATACCTCAAGGCCCTTATCGTCAGCACAGTGCACATCCTCGAGTTGGAGGATAGGAGCACCCACCCGCACAGGGGGATGGTCATACTGCAGGATCACCTCGCGGCCGACCATCATCTCTGCAAGTTTCTCTCTGGTCGTTAAAGAGGTTTCTACCGTCTCAATCCTTCTGCCGTCACGAAGGACGGTAACACGGTCGGAGATCTCCATCACTTCCCAGAGTTTATGGGAGATAAAAATGATTGAGTTCCCCCTCTTCGTGATGTCCCGCAGGACTATGAAGAGTTCTGTGACCTCGTTAGGGGTCAGTACTGCGGTGGGTTCATCCATGATCAGCACCTGGGCATCCCGATACAGGACCTTGAGGATCTCAACCCGCTGCTGCTCACCCACAGAAAGCTCACCGACACGTGCCCACGGGTTGATAGCCAGTCCGTACAGCTCGGAAAGTTCCATGATCCGCTTTTCCACCTTCTTCAGATTAAGTCGATAGAAACGCTGATCCTTCAGGCCGAGTGCGACATTCTCCACAACCGTGAGAGTTGGAATCAACATGAAATGCTGGTGAATCATACCGATTCTGTTCTGAATCGCCTGGTTCGGTGAACTGAATTCCTTTTTCTCGCCGTTCAGGAGGATTTCGCCCCCGTCACTCGAGTACAGTCCATACAGGATATTCATCAGTGTTGATTTACCGGCCCCGTTCTCTCCGAGAAGGGCATGGATTTCTCCCCTCTTCAAGGTGAAATCAACCTCATCATTGGCAAGGACCCCTGAAAACTGTTTCGAGATCTTTCTCATCTCGATGACAAGGTCTTCCCCGTCACCGAGGGTTCTCTCATGTTCCATCTGAAATCACCCCATCTGACACACCAGGTGCCTCCATCTTCCGTTCAGGGAAGATGGAGTAGTCGTTCAACAGTTCCGTTATTTTTCAAATCCCGACTTGGGAAGTATCCCCTGATCCTTGAGAGAACCATCGACCACTGCCGCATAGATCTCTTCCATCCTTGCCACCACATCTGCAGGGACAGGCGCATCTCCCATCGTGTAGAAATCGGAAAGACGAATCACCCCAGCAGCCGCTCCTACGAGAACAACCTCTGGTTTGAACTGGTTCTCCATGACAGTCCTGATACCCATATATACCGCATCCCCGATATCCTGTATGGAAGAAAATGGGACAGTGCCAGGAGCGACAGCATGCTGATCATCAACATAGCCGACAGCGTAGATTCCATGTTCACGAGCTGCATCAATGGTACCGAAGGCAGCCTGTCCCGTATTGGAACACAGCACATCAGCACCCTGTTCGATCATAGCCACAGAGGCTTCGGTACCTTTCGCGATATCAACCCAGCTGTCAATGTAGGCCTGAAGTACCTTTACGTCAGGATTGACGTACTGGGCACCTGCGATGAAGCCATTGGTAGCATCCACGACGGGGGGAAACTTCTTCCCTGCGATTACTCCGACAACATTGCTTTCACTGATCAGACCGGAAAATGCACCGGCAATAAATCCGCACTCGGGAGTATTCGGGCGGAAGTTGGCCAGGTTCGGCTCCTGTGCCTGCTGACCGTTGACAATGATGAATTTGATCTCGGGATAATCAGGCGCAACATCTACCGCCATCTCGCTGAAATCTGCCGAAGTCATCACAATCACATCAAAACCGCGCTCCGCATAGTCACGGATAGCTGATTCCATATCAGGAAGTTGAAGATTCTCCGTATAGGCACTATCAAACCCGTACTCGAGCCGAGCTTTCTCATACCCGCGGTATGAGGACTCACTCCAGCCGGCATCATTGATCGACCCTACCAGCAGAAGAGCAACACGCATCGAATCACCTTCGCTTTGTGCTACTTCCTGTGCTCCACCTGCAACTATCAGTGATGTACTGAGCAATGCAATCGCCAGCACTGCACTCAGGACTTTCATTCCATGAAAACCACTCGCTCTTTTCGTACTCATCTCTTTCCTCCAGTATGAATCGACGGGAATTGACCGTCAGTTGATACAACTGTATCACCACTTTCTTTATATGACAATATTTTCACTGAAAAATATTTATTTTTCATGAAAATTTTTATATACACTAGTGGAGATATCTATGATATGATGAAAAGCATACTGATACTTTGTATGATACTATAAGAAATACAATCAATAAACAGAGTACGATTATAAGGATTTTTCATGAAAAAAAACAAGGTAACACTGCAAGACATTGCAAACTCATGCGATATTTCGATCTCAACAGTTTCCCGCGCATTGAACGGGACAGCACCGGTGAACAGGGATCTGCTGAAGAAGATACAACAGACGATCAAAGAGCTTGGGTATGTTCAATCCTCTACGAAACAGGTTCAGAAAATGCTCAAGATCGGTCTTATCGTACCCGATGTCCTTAACCCATGGCTTGCAGGGGCAATCCACGCTGCCTCCGAAGAGGCTACGCGTCAGGGTGTTGGACTCTCCATTCTTGATGTGACCCAGGACATAGTAAAACAGGAAACAAATCTCCAGTCGGCACGGAAGTGGGGGTTGGACGGACTGATAGTGATCGGGACGAAACTTCCACCGAGCCGGTATGTCGAATTCTCGAGACGGACCGGCATACCTGTGATGATCTCGCGTCATGTGGAGATAAGCGAACTGCCCTGTATTCTGATCGACTATGAGACATCAATCCACCAGGCGGTTAAACACCTGGTATCTCTCGGCCACACCAGAATCGCCTGCATGTCGGACCTTCCCGAGTGGGACTCTTCCAAGATAAAACTTCAAAGTATCCAGAAAGCGTTTTCGCAGAACGGCCTTTCTTTGCCCCCTCACTATTATACCTGGTGTTTTCCCAATATTTCTGAAGGAGCTCAGAGCGCAAACAAGCTCCTCAACCTGAGTGAGACATCACGACCTACGGCCATCATAGCCTTCGATGATCTGATTGCCATAGGGGCTCTCTCTGCCGCAGGGAGAAAAGGGTTGAGAGTTCCTCAAGACCTGTCGATTATAGGATTCAACGATATTGAAATCTCCTCCTACACGAATCCTTCTCTCACCAGTATATCACTGCCCACCTATCAGATCGGACAGACACTCGTACAGAAAATGAGCGAATCACTGAAATCGGGGCAATACACGTACGGGAGCCTGAAGGAACTCAGCTGTTCGCTGGTAGTCCGTGAGTCTACCGGTCCGGTGCCTCACTACGACGATTGATCGGGATCATTCAAAAAAGGCTGCCAGGAAACCGCCCTCTCAGTTAAGGTTCAATATCTCCTTGATTTCGAGCAGGGGCAGGTAGGCATCAGCATCGAACTCTTCGAATCCTTCGAAGCCTGCGCTTGCCAGTGCGGCTCGCCCCTGAGGAGTTTCATCCATAGTAAGCAATGCCTCTGTAAGTTTTTTGATAGTGGCCTGATCGATATTGTTGTTGACGATGAACGGTCCGAGGGGGAAAGGTGTGCTGACATGAAATACTGTGAGACTGTTCGTCACGGCTTTTGGCTGTTCATTGAAGATGAACGACGCACTCACCCCGACATCGGCGGTGCGGTTGAGGACCGAGAGAATCAGAGAATCCTGCTTGCTTATGATAATCAGTTCTTCGAAGTCATTCTGAACATCGATGCCTTGACGTCTGAACACATAGTGAGGAATGAGATAGCTGCTTGTCGAATAGGGATCCCCGAGTGCTACCACCTTCCCGGTGAGATCCCTGATACTGCTGATACCGCTATCCTTGCGCGCAAAGAAGTAGGACTGGTAATCCCGTGAGTTCTCGATGACCCTTGCCCCTATGGGAATAACCTTATCATAGGGAAGTATCCTGAGATAGGAATAGGCATTGAGAATACCGAAATCGATCTCCTGATTAATAAACGCCTTCTGCATCTCACTGAAGGTCTGCTTCTGAATGAACTCTATATCTGCATCAAGTGCCTCCGATAAAACATTCATCATCGGTTTCATCCGCCTGATCAGCATCTCCCCACTCTGTGAGGAGGAATAGCCGAAGCTGTAGGTCGAACGGGTAGTGGCAGACACCGGCAGAACCGATGATGCGATACAAAGGAGAAGGATGAGAAGGGTCCTAGAACCAGAATGCAACGAAACGCCTCCCTGTAAACGGATTATGGAAATATTCATGGTATCACATAATCCTCTGAAGTCTAGAGGCGATGTAGGCAATATGCTTATTGATCCTCGCAAAGTAACTGATCAGGTCGAGATGGATCGAGGAGGTGGCAATCGATGCAGCTTTCCCTTCAAACAGTCGCTCGATGTGAAGCTGCTTATATTTCTCTTCTTCTTTGTTCTTGTGGAGTTCAAGGATAGTCTTGACGTACTTGATTTCATCATCCCGTATAGCCTTCTGAAGAAAATCGAAGTTGCGATGTATCTTGTAGACCAGATGCTGTATCTCATGAAACCCCTCTTCACTGAAGATCACATTCTGATTGATCTTCTTCTGCACCAGCTTCATGATGTTCTTATCGATGATGTCACCGATCGATTCAAGTTCATTCTGAATATACAGATAATTCATGCTGAGCTGGGATTGTCTGCTGTCGAGTTCTTCCTGACTGAGAGTGGCGAGGAAGGGAATGATCCGGGAGTGAAGGATATCGACTTTCGAATCAAGTTCACTCACCCGTGGTATTACCTCATCATCCTTACTCTTGAAGCTTCCTTTGAGTTCCTTGATCATCTCTGCTATGAAATCGGTCACCCTGATGATCTCTTTACGTGCCATCATGAGGGCAAGGTCGACTGACTGTCCAATCAGAGCCTCTTCGAGGTACAGAGCACCGAAGGGTTTCGGAGCTTCCCGCTCTGGGAACATGCTGTTGAACAGTTTCACAATCAGTCGAAGATTGGGGAACACGATGATATGATTGATAATCGGCATGAACGTGAATCCCATCGCTATCTGGCGTGCGACACTGTCGGTGCCGAAGACTTTCAGTGTCACCCATTTGATCATCCAGATATAGAGTCGCTCGCCCTCATAGGGGATCATGAGGAGGATGAACACCCACACCACACCAATGAGCTGAAACAGGACATGAATATAGGAGGAACGTTTTGCCTCCCAGTTAAGCGTAAGACTTCCCAGGATCGCAGTGATACAGGTTCCCACAGCTGCTCCGAGATTGATCGGCACCGCCTGTTCGACCGTGATGGCACCGGCGATAGCCATTGCAATCGTGATACTCGTTGTCGCTCCCGAAGACTGGATGATCATCGTGAACACAAGACCGATAAGAATCCCCAGAACCGGAGAGTTGATGGTTGCCATGAGACGAATGAACGGCTCGAACTCTCTAAGAGGCTTCAGTGACGTGGACATCATATCCATACCGAGGAACAGAAGACCGAACATGAAGATCGTCATAGCGATGTATCGGCTTCTCTTGGTCTTTGCGACAAGCCGGTAGACGAACCCCACGAACACGATGAGGGTGGAGAATTTGGTGATGGAGGGAAATGCGATCAGCTGGGGAAGAAAGGTCGATCCGAGCTCAGCACCGAGGGTAACTGCAAGGCTCTGATGGAAGGTCATCAGACCGGCTCCAACGAGTGCTGCTTCCAGAACCGTTGTCGCTGAGGAGGACTGATTAACGATCGTGATACCGAGTCCGGTCAGGTATCCTCGAACAGGTCCGTCAGTCAATCTCGCCATGATAGTCTTCATCTTGCTACCGGCTATCATCGTGAGATTCTTATTCATTTCCATCATACCGAACAGAAAAATCGCCAATCCACCGATCAGCGAAAACACATTCCACATACTCATACAGACACTCCAATTGGAAAACTGTGAAGGGGCTGCAGAATTTTCAGCCCCTTCGATGATCAGATGGCTGAGCCGTTTTCTAGATCAACCTTCGGTGCAGTCAGCCAGCTCGAGACAAGCAGGATCACCGTAAGGATAATCAGCACGATACTGGTAGGCCGTGTGAAGAAGATCGACGCTGAACCACCGCCCAGGAGGATTCCCTGCGCAAAACCCTTTTCCGCGATCGGCCCGAGTATCAGACCGAGCACCAGAGCTCCGAGCGAGTAACCATACTTGTTCAAAAAGTAGCCGAGCATCGCGAACACGATCATCACGCCCACATCGAACAGACTGTTCTGGATCGCATAGGTGCCGATCACGCTGAACATACAGACCACAGGAATCAGTAGTGATGTCGGGATCAAAGAGACCTTAGCCAGCTGAGGAGCAAAATAGAGTCCGAGAAGAAGAAATACTACATTGGCTACGAACAGAGACATGATGAACGGATAGGTGACTCCGGCGAAGCGGGTGAACAGCTCCGGTCCGGGAATCAAACCCTTGATGATCAGCCCTCCCATAAGAGCCGCAGAAGTCGTATTTCCGGGAATACCAAGGGTCAGAAGAGGAATAAGAGACCCTCCGGTCACACCGTTGTTACTACTTTCGGCAGCGGCGATCCCTTCCAGGGAACCGTGGCCGAACTCATGCTTCTTCTTCGACATCTGCCGCTGTGCCTGATAGGCCAGGAAGGCGGAGATCGTTGCACCTGCACCGGGGAGGATCCCGATGCCAGTACCCATGAGAGATCCCAGTACCATCGGCTTTCCAAGTCCCTTGGGCATCTTCTCCTTCTTGATCACCGCCTTCTCGTTCCCCGTCGTCTGCACGATGGTCTTCTCACCGGCAAGAAGCAGCATCTGTGCGATACTGAACATACCGATAAGGGGCGCCATAAAATCGAGTCCTTCGTACAGTTCGAGGAACCCGAAGGTGTAACGCAGAGAGCCCGAGATCGGATCGGTTCCGATCAGGCTGATGGCCAGACCGATGAAACCGGAGAGAAGTCCTTTGATCATATTCCCCTTGGCAAACATGACGATGCTGGCAAGGCCCATGACAGCAAGAAGGAAGTACTCGGGAGGACCGAAGTTCAGGGCGAAGTAGGCAAGAATCGGTGCGAAGACCAGGAGAACGGCTGCCGAAACGGTACCACCCCAGAAACTTGCGACCGCCGATACCTTAAGCGCTATCCCCGCTCGTCCCTTCCTGGTCAGGGGATAGCCCTCGAAACTCGTCGCCAGAGCGGCCGGAGTGCCGGGGGTGGCCATCAGGATCGCCGCGATCGACCCCCCGTACATCGAACCGCTGTACGATCCTCCCATCATGGCAAGACCCATCACCGGATCCATCGTGAAGGTGGTGGGAATCAGGATAGCGACAGCCAGTGTGCCGGTCAGGCCCGGCATGGCGCCCATCATAGTACCGAGAAACGTCCCCATAAAGATCGCGATAAGGTTCGGTATCGTGAACAGTATAGATAGATATTCAAATGCCATTTCCATATGTGTGTATCTCCTTTAGGGGTTAGGGCATCGGCACCTGAAGCAGTCTGAAGAAGACCACATAGGTCGACAGCAGTATCGTAACAAACGATACTGCCATAACTTTCCACTTCCGATACCCCAGCAGCAACGAAGTTGCCACCAGGAACGGAATGGTAGAAATCATAAACCCGACATTCAAGAGCAGTAGCACCATGTATACAGTCATCAGACCGACAAGACCGAAGAAATAGGTCTTGTTGGTGAACAACTCAATCCTCACAGAACTCCTGCGCAAGGAAATAACGAAATCAATTGCAGCCAGGACAGCCATCCCCATGCCGACGAATCGGACATACAGGGCCGTGCTTGTCTGAGCTCGTTCAGGAAAGCTTGCCGCGCTCGTGTAGATCACGATACCGAGAAAGACAAAGAACGCAGCCAGGGCCAGTTCGCCAGGTTTCTTGTGTACCATAGTCTTTTACCAGGGTTCCTTAGCGAAAATCACTTCCATATCAGCCTGAAGCTCATTGAGGAACTGTTCGTACTCAGGACCGGTCATGTAGGAGAAGGACTGCTGTGAATCGATGAGGGTCTGAGAGAACTCAGGATCATTGACCACATCTTCCATCAGCTTCTCGAGAACCTGCTTGATATCATCCGGAACATCCTTCTGGATGACAAAACCACGGGTCCCACTCATCCTGACGTTGTACCCCAGTTCGACACTGGTGGGAATGTCGGGAAGGGCTTTCTGTCTCTTCGGTCCCAGGATAGCGAGGATAGTTGCATCTCCGGCTACATGTTGAGTCTGCATCTGAGAGAAGTTCATGAATGCGACATCGACGTGACCGCCCAGAACGTTCGCCTTCTGCTCGGTCGAACCGCTTGCCGGGATCACCTGGAATTCAGTGCCGGTAGCATTCTGGAAGAGCATCAGAGCAAGATGGTCATCACTTCCGATACCGTTGACCGAAGCGGTCATAGTATTGTTCTTTGCATACTGAATCAGTTCCTCGAGTGTACTGACGGGAGAACCTTTGGGAACAACGATGATCGAAGTATCATCGGTGATCATGCTCAGGTAATGAAAATCATCCAGTGTGTAGCGGGCCCGACCCGAAACGACGTGACTGGGCAGCTGTACCGTGAACACGGTGCCGAGGGTATAGCCGTCGGGTTTAGCTGAAGCGATTGCTTCAAACCCCTGCTGTCCGCCGGAACCGGGTTTGTTGACGATAGCAAAGTTGACACCGTCAAGATGTTTTTTCGCAACCTGAGCGAAGATGCGTGCCATACCGTCTGTCGAACCACCGGCTCCGGAAGGAACGATGATCTCGATGGTCTTTGCGGGATACGGTTTCTCACTCTGACCTTCAGCGAATACGGGACCCAACAGTGCGATTCCCAGCACAAGAACTACTAGTACCTTTTTCATGTGTGTAACACTCCTTTTTTAGGTATTCTTCCCTGTATAAGCAGGGATCATGCCAAGAGTGTTTTCGCCGTCAGTTGAAGGTCCAGGGGATACAATGGTGTGGTCGAGTGTTCCTTATGGAACACTATTGAGCGCTAGAGTGTTCTATCTGGAACAGATATCTGGTATTTCGCGATTCTGTTGTAGAGAGCCTTCCTGCCTATACCGAGATGCTGTGCAGCACGGGATATATTCCAGTTCATGAGTTCAAGGGCCTGCTGGACAAGCTCCTTCTCCTGGTCGGAGAGTTTCGTACTCTGAGAAGGAGACGTCTCCTGAGGTGCAGAAGCTTCGATCTCTTGCGATAGAGAATCAAGGATACAGAGACGCTGAATACAGTTTCTGAGCTCTCTCACGTTTCCCGGCCACTGATAGGCCATCATCTTAGAGAGCTCCTCTCTGCTGATCTCACGGTACGGAAGAGAATTCTCTTTGCAGCTCTGCTGCATGAAGAACTCACAGAGAACGGGGATGTCATCCTTTCTGTCACGAAGCGGTGGAGAATCGATGCGGATCACGTTCAGGCGATAAAAGAGATCGGAGCGAAACCTCCCTGCATCAACTTCTTCCTTCAGGTTCTTGTTGGTTGCAGCGAGGACCCGGAAATCAACCTTCACCTGAGCTGACCCTCCGACCCTGACGAACTGATGCTCCTGGATGACCCGGAGGAACTTGGCCTGACTGGACAGGGGAAGTTCCCCTACCTCATCAAGGAACAGTGTGCCCCCCTGAGACTCTTCGATACGGCCGATCCTCTGGACATCGGCTCCGGTGAACGAACCTTTCTCATAGCCGAACAGGACAGACTCTATCAGGCTCTCGGGTATAGCGGAACAGTCGACGATGACGAAGGGCTCTTTCGAGCGTTGCGATTTCG